>JAHEBA010000070.1 GCA_024642465.1 Alphaproteobacteria bacterium | reverse complement strand
AGTAAGAGTGGACAATAAAGGAAATGTATTCAATCGTTGAGGCGCAAAAATCACCCCTCAACCTGCTCAGGCGAATGGCGTCCTTCTTGCGTTGGGGGCCGTGAGACCAGGATCATCGAATGCATAGCGTAGTTTGCGGCGTCGGGTAGCCATCTTTGCCCATTATCGTGAGCTTGTGTACCAACGAGCTCCAAATATCGCAGCAGCGACGATGTCAATGAAGAACCAGACTTCGCGGTTCAGATAGACTGGGATGATTGGGTTAAAGACGATCGCCAGAATACCAAACACCGCGACCCAGCCAGAAAGCCGCTCATTCTCATTGTAGTCCTGCCAGGCGAGCGCGATTGCGCTTACGAAAATAAGCAAGCGCAGCAACGTGTAATAGCCATAGGGCAACGGCGCTATGGCCAAAACCAGAGCGGCGGCTGGGATCAAGATGAAATGATTTCGCATTGGCTCCTACAACATGGCTAGTGACGCGGCTTTCAGCCGGTAGAACCGGCTCAAAGCTAACAGGCACTCGAGAACAGCGCCTTAATAAGGCCGTAGCCTGGGATGACAACCGACCCTACCCAGTCCCACCCATCCAATCGATTGGTGTTGCATGATAAGGCCATCAAAATGGTCCCGCCCGGAAAGTACACAACTGCGAAAAACGCTATCATCGCAAAACCAAAAGCGCCTTCAAACATATCTTTCATTGAGATCGACTCCCTATCGATGCGCTATAATTAGTATTCGAAAACTGAGATGGTAGAATCTCTCCCAGTAGATGGAATACTAATACCAACTCTGTTTTTAAAACCAATCAACTCCACAGCATAAGCCGCAAACTCGCTCATACCTTGTTTAAACTTCTCCAATTTGCGAGCACGAAAATTTTCTTCAACCAATTTTACAGATTCAGAAAAGCTGACCCCCATCAACATGGTTGTGCAGTTTTTACTTGTTCCATCCCGCTTGCCCATGATTACACCCACATGTCCACCTTCAAACTTGACCAGATAACCTATCTCATTTTCCGGATGAACTTGCTTCACCTGATCTTTGGTCATCTCAATATGCTCAAATAATTTGACCTGGCTGACAAGCATACCCCCAGCGTACCCCGACACCGGATCCACCAGCGATCAAAATCACTAACTTATTGAAAATATTGGTAGCGGAGGAGGGACTCGAACCCCCGACACGCGGATTATGATTCCGCTGCTCTAACCTGCTGAGCTACTCCGCCCCGAAAGGCATGCTGGCGTGACGCCGAAGCGCTGCGCCCTCGCGCGCGAGCGATATAGGCGGCGGCGGCCATCAAAGTCAAGCACCGCGCTGCCGGAACCGCTGCGAAACCGGCCAGGGCCGGCGTTCAGTCCTTCTCTTCCGGCTCGGGACGGAACGAACGCCACACGCAGATCACCAGGAAATAGGCCGACGCCGCCACCCACAGCCAGAACACGATGGGCGAGGCCTCCAGCGCCTTGTGCTCTTCCGACACGATCAGCAGCCGGAACGTGGTCGCCCCCCATAGCACTGTCATCGGAATGGTGAAGGAACGCCAGTCGCGCACCCTCAGCGGATGCACGTACTTCCACGGCACGAACGTCAGCACCCCGCACGCCACGATCACGGCCAGGTTCACCCAAGGGTCTGTCTGCATGATGTGGAAGTACAGCACCACCAGGTTCCACAACGCCGGAAAGCCCGCGAAATAATAGTCGTGCGTCTTCATGCCGGCATTGGAGAAGGTGTACAACGACACCGCCAAGATCCCTGCCGCCGTCGCCGTCTCGAAGCCCGGCGGCACCAGGTCGAACCAGTACACCATCATGGCAGGCACCACGACATAGGTGAAATAGTCGATCACGTTGTCGAGCGTCGCGCCGTCCACCTGCGGCGTCATCTCGCGCACCCGCACGCGGCGGGCCAGTGTGCCGTCGATGCCGTCCACGAACAGCGCCAGGCCCAGCCAAAGGAACGCGGCGATCCGGTCGCCCTCGAGGATCGCCACCAGCGCCAGGAAGCCCAGTACGATGCCGGAGGCGGTGAACGCATGCACGGCCCAAGCGGCCGCCACCTGTTCCTTCTTGCGGGTCTGCTTGTCGAGACTTGTATCGCCCATGGTGTCCGGCATGTCACATATTCACGCGAAAGTCATCATCGGGCTTGCGCCCGGCATCAAGCTGATCCTGCGACCGCAATCCGGCGACAATATAGCCACCGCCGAGCACGCGCGCGCCGCTTCCCATGCCGTCATAGAACACGCAAGCCTGGCCGGGCGACACGCCATGCTCAGCCTCGTCGAGATGTGCGCACAGCCTCCCCTGCCCGTCGCGCACCAGCCGCGCCGGAACCGGCGGCCGGGTCGAGCGGATCTTCACCATCACCCGCGCACCTTCCGCGCACCCCTCGCCCAACCAGTTCACGTCGCGAAGCGCAATCACGTCGCGCGCCAGCGCCTCGCGCGGGCCGACGACAACGGTCGCCGTCGCCGCATCCAGCCGCGTCACGTAAAGCGGTTCGGCCGCCGCGATGCCGATGCCGCGGCGCTGGCCGATGGTGTAGTGCACGATGCCCTTGTGCTGTCCCAGCACGCGTCCATCCTCGTGCACGATATCGCCCGGCTGCCCGGCCTCAGGGCGCAGGCGCTCGATCACCGGCACATAGTCGCCGTCCGGCACGAAGCAGATGTCCTGGCTGTCGGGCTTGTCGGCGATGGCGAGCTCCATCGCCCTCGCAAAGTCGCGGGTCTCGTCCTTGGTGAACGAGGCCAGCGGAAACCGCAGATAGTCTGCCTGCGCCTGCGTGGTCTGGAACAGGAAATAGCTCTGGTCGCGGCCCATGTCGGCGGGCGTGCGCAGGTCCCGGTGGCCCGATCCGTCGCCCCGGTCCTCACACGCAATATAATGGCCCGTCGCCAGGCATGCCGCGCCCAGCGCCTTTGCCCTGCTCAACAGGTCGGCGAACTTGACCGTCTGGTTGCAGGCGACGCACGGGATCGGCGTTTCGCCGCGCACATAGGCGTCGGCAAATTCCTCGATCACCGCTTCCTTGAACCGGCTTTCGAAATCCAGCACGTAGTGGGCAATGCCAAGCTCTGCCGCCGCCTTGCGCGCGTCGTGAATGTCCTGGCCCGCGCAGCACGCACCTTTTCGCGCTACCGCTTCGCCGTGGTCGTAAAGCTGCAGCGTGATGCCCGCCACCGTATAGCCCGCCGCCTTCAGCAGGCCCGCGACCACGGTCGAGTCCACCCCGCCAGACATTGCCGCTACAACGAGCGTGCGCCCGCCGTCCGGATCAAGTCCCACGGCGTCGCGCACCCGGCGGATGATGTCGTCGTTCAGTTCCATTTGCCCTAGATAGGGGGTCGGCCCTTGCGCACGCAACCGTCTTTATGCCGCGCCCGCCGGTCATTAAATGCCGGTAATGTTCCGTTTTGAGGCAATCTGCCCCCTGACGTTTGCCATTTGTTTGGAGACGCTTAGACCTCTTTTAACACCGGAGGGCTAATCTCGTCTCCAGTAAGTACCAGCGTATCAGGTGAAGTTGTGAATAATTCCGGTCAGTTGCGTTCGCGTATCAACTACGTCATCGGGCCCGATGGCAGCCCCCTCACGATTGCAGATCTGCCGCCGCCCGGCACCCATCGCTGGGTGATCCGGCGCAAGGCAGAAGTCGTCGCCGCGGTTCGCGGTGGCCTGCTCTCGCTCGAGGAGGCATGCAGCCGCTACAGCCTGACGGTTGAGGAATACCTCAGCTGGCAGCGCTCTATCGACCGCCACGGCCTGCCGGGCCTGCGCACCACGCGCATCCAGGACTACCGCGTCAACTGACGCGCCCCGGTCCCGGGCAAGACACAAAAGGCGCAGCAGCTCTTTCGGGAGCTGCGGCGCCTTTTTCGCTTTCAGCACGGCATGGCGCCCTGTCCCGCCTGAATCACGATGAGCACGTCGCCTTGCCCCTCTCCCGCCAGCGGGAGAGAGCACATCGCACCAGCTCTACTATGTGCCCCGGATTCATTCCGGGGCCCGGACTGGGTCCCGGCACGAAGGCCGGGACACATCTCAAAAACCAAATATCGACTGCCGACCGCCCGCTCCCCACTCGCTACCCCCTACTCCCTAGTCGCCACCCAGGCCCACCCCTTGCACTGCACTCCCGCCCCGACTAGCTTGCCGCCACCTGAAACACCGAAGGCCAAAAGCCCGATGACCAAAGACAAGCCTGCAACCTCCACCGCCGCCGAGATCGATGAACTGATCGCGAAAATGGGCAAGACCCGGTCCCTGCCCGAGGCAGAGCAACTGGCGCGCCGGGCGATACAACTGAAGCCCGATCACCCCGGCTTCTACCTGGCGCTTGGCGCCGTCCTGCACAACCGCGGCAAGGCGGCCGAGGCCCAGGCCGCCTACGGGGAATGCCTCAAGCGCGACAAGAAGAACGTCCGCGCGCTCATCAACCTCGGTAGCCTCCAGGTCGATGCCGGACACCCCGAGGCAGGCATGCAGGCGCTGGACGCAGCGCATTACCTGGCGCCGGACCACCCGGAAGCGCGCTTTCACAAGAGCCGTGCACTCGGCATGATGGGTAAGACCGGCGAGGCGTTCGAGATTCTCGACGATCTCGCGAAGAAGATGCCGGAGAACGTGCCGGTGCTGAAGGTGCTCGCCCGCTGCCACCAGGACATGGGCAACCAGACGGAGGCGGCAGAGGTGCTTGAGCGCGCCGCCCGGCTTGCGCCGAACGACAAGGCCATCGCCAGTGCCCTGGCGAAGCTGGCCAACTGATGACCAGCCACTGAACCCGCAGGCAGGGGCGCGGCCGCCAGATGATCGCAGCCTACATCATCGCCTGCATCGCCATCGAGCTTACGCCCGGCCCGAACATGGCCTGGCTTGCCATCCTGTCGGTAACCAGCGGCAGGCGCGCCGGCATGCTGGCGGTAGCCGGGGTCGCCACCGGCCTCGTCACCATTGGCCTCGCTGCAGCACTGGGCGCCGCCGGGCTCATCACGTCGTCCCCGCTCGCCTGGCAGGCGCTGCGCTGGACCGGCGTTGCCTATCTGCTCTATCTGGCGTTCGACATCTGGCGCAACGGCGATCCGGCCAATGGCCCCCGCATCGCAAGCGACGGTTCGGCCTATCGCATGGGACTGGTCACAAACCTGCTGAACCCCAAGGCGGCGATCTTCTACCTGACCGTTCCGCCGCAGTTCGTGCAGCCCGGCGACCCGCCTGTCCTTGCCCTGGTGTGGCTGACGCTGCTGTACGCCGCAACGGCAACCGCCATCCATGCGCTCATCGTGCTGCTGGCGTCGCGCATCCGCCATCTCATGGCCAGTTCGGCGGGCGTGGAAAACCTGCGCCGCGCAATGGCCTTGCTGCTTGCTTTGGTGGCAGTCTGGATGGCAATAACCACCGGCCAGCCGGGCAATTGAAGGAAACGTTTGCATGACCGTCATCGCCATGTGGTCAGGCCCGCGCAACATCTCCACCGCGATGATGTATTCGTTCGCCAGCCGCCCGCGCACCATCGTCTGGGACGAGCCGTTCTACGCCCACTATCTTGCCGCCACCGGCATCACCCATCCGATGGGCGACGAGGTCATCGCCATCGGCGACACCGCCTATGATGCAGTGGTCGGGAAGTGCCTCGCCCCCCTGCCCGCCGGCGCCGAGGTGTTCTACCAGAAGCACATGACACACCACATGCTGCCCGGTCAGGACTGGCGCTGGTGCCTCAGGGCCACCAATGCCTTCCTGATCCGAGCGCCCGAGCGCGTGCTGGCCAGCTACGCCGCCAAGCGCGAGGAGGTCAGCCTTGCCGACATCGGCTTCGAGCGCCAGGCCGACCTGTTCAAGCTGGTGTCCGACCATCTGGGCAAGGCCCCGCCCGTCGTCGATTGCGAGGACATCCTGGCCAATCCGGCCGCCGTACTGGAGAAGCTGTGCGCCGCCTGCGGCATAGGCTTCGATCCGGCAATGCTGTCATGGCCGGCCGGGCCAAAGCCGTTCGACGGGGTGTGGGCAAGCCACTGGTACAACGCGGTCTGGAAGTCGACCGGGTTCGGCGATCCCAGGACCAGCTATCCGCCGCTCGAATCGCGGCTGCAGAAGATCGCCGACGAGGCGCGGCCCATCTATGACAATCTGGCCCGCCACCGCGTCGGTGCGTAAGGCGCAAAAAGGCCGGGCGGGCGCCGGACATCTGGTGTCCCTTGCGCCGTCCCGGCCTGATCGGTGTTGCAGCGCCTGCCCGTGCAGACAGGCCTTTTGGGCTCAGTGGCCCGTGCGCAGGATGTTGCCGCCTGCGGGCTTGCCGATGGCGCTCATGTCGCCGCCACGATGCGAGGCATCCTTTTCCGCCAACAGCTCGACCTTGCGCAGTTCGGCCTCTTCCTCGGCTAGTTCCGCCTTTGCGCGATCAAGCTGAGCCTGCAGGTCATCGATCGTCGCCAGCAGGTTTTCACGCCGCTTGCGGATCGACTTTGCCGTCATGGAGTAGTTGAAGTGCGCAGGGTCGCTGACGCCGGTCTTCTGCTCTTCATAAGCAATCTGCTGGTCCAGGTCGTCCTGCTTGCGGCGGAAGTCCGCCATCATCATTTCAATGTCGGAAACCTGGCGCTGTCTCTCGTCCACCCGGAAACGTTGCAGGCGCATGAGCGTGTCTTTTGACCGCATGGAATTGCCTCACTCTAAAAAAACTCACAAACTGGAACTCGAACCCGCAACATTCTCCTGACGACCGGCTAGGCAGACTCAATCGAATCAACTAGCGTCGAAGATTCAAGTTATCCCGCGTATCATGAACGATCAGGCTTAAGGGGCGGTAAACGGCAACAGCATCCGCGCCTCCGTGCTGATTCCGGATGGCAGGGCCTTGTCAGGCCAGCTTGCCGGCGAGTTCCGATTCCGGGTCCGGCCAGCGTTTGAGGCCGCCAGGCGCCATTGAAGTATGCAGGCTGTGTCCGCGTTCAACCTGTTGCTTCAATCTTTCACCGGAAGTTTGTGAAATTCAACAGCGAATTAGGTTTTGTTAACCATTTGGCGCGTAATGTGATCGGTGAGTTAACCAAGCGTAGCGAGCTGGTCCTGCAGGACCCTGCGAAAATGGCGGCATGAGTTCCACGGGCTGGGGCCGGTGCGGACACGAATACTAAGAGGTTTCGGATGAGAGTTCTGCTGATCGAAGACGATTCTGCTACAGCGCAGAGCATCGAATTGATGCTCAAGTCAGACGGCTTCAACTGCTACACGACCGACCTGGGCGAAGAAGGGGTCGACCTAGGCAAGCTGTATGACTATGATATTATTCTTCTTGATCTCAACCTGCCGGACATGAGCGGTTACGACGTGCTCAAGACCCTGCGGGTGGCCAAGATCAACACCCCGATCCTGATCCTGTCAGGCATGGCCGGCATCGAGGACAAGGTTCGCGGCCTCGGCTTCGGCGCCGACGACTACATGACCAAGCCGTTCCACAAGGACGAGTTGGTGGCGCGCATCCACGCAGTGGTGCGCCGCTCCAAGGGCCACTCCCAGTCGGTCATCACCACCGGCGAGCTGCAGGTCAACCTCGACACCAAGACCGTCGAAGTGGGCGGCCAGCGCGTGCACCTGACCGGCAAGGAATACCAGATGCTGGAGCTGCTGAGCCTGCGCAAGGGCACCACGCTCACCAAGGAAATGTTCCTCAACCATCTCTATGGTGGCATGGACGAGCCCGAACTGAAGATCATCGACGTGTTCATCTGCAAGCTGCGCAAGAAGCTCGCAGCCGCCGCCGGTGGCCAGAACTTCATCGAAACCGTCTGGGGCCGCGGCTACGTGCTGCGCGAAACCGACGAAGCCGCCTGAGACACTTCACCTGGCGTGCGTACCTGAAAGCGCTCAACAGCGCCCTTAGGGCCCAATCAGACCCCCGGCGAGGCCTGCCGGGGGTCTTATCTTTTCGCTAACCATCGTCGTTCAATTTTTCCCGCCCTGCCTGAAGCCGGCGCCGGACTGGCACATCACGTGCATTCCCGGCGCACTACCATCCATGGGTATGCTGGTTCGGCACAGTAACCCACGCGCGAGACCCCGGCTGAAAGGCAATCATGTCTGACGCGCACGCACCTGCCGACCCCTTGACCGGCCTTGTCCGGAAGCTGATCGCCATGGTCGGCAGCCGTTCCGGCGACAGCGAGATCTCCAACGCTGCCATGGGTGTCTATGCCATGCGGCTGGGCGGCGTGGCGGCGGCATTCATCCTGCAGGTAGTGGTCGCAAAGCTCATCGGCGCCGAGCAGTTCGGCAAATTCGCCTTCGCCTGGGTGCTGGCGACGTGCATCGGCCAGTTCTGCTGCTGCGGTTTCAACGAAACCAACAATCGCTTCCTGCCAGCTTACATCATTTCCGGCGACCTGGCGCACGCCTGTGGTTTTGTTCAGCTTTCCGACTTTTTCGTGTTTACCGTCTCGGCCATCGTGTGCCTTGCCGGCATCGCCATCCTGGTGCTGGCCCGCAACTGGATCCCGGCGGACTATTTCATGCCGACGGTGCTGGCGCTGACCTGCGCGCCGCTTCTGTGCATCACGCATTTGAAGGAAACGCTCGCCATCAGCCGGTCGCTCCCCTTGCGCGGCCTCACGCCAACCTAAGTTGTGCGTGCCCTTCTGCTGATGGCGGCAGTGTGGGTCATGGTCACATACAACCTGTCCGGCGCCTCGGCCGACACCGCGCTCGGCGCGCTGCTGCTGGCCTCGCTAGCAACCCTGTTCATGCAGTCGGCGCTGCTAACCGGCCCGGTCCGGCAACAGCTCGGCACCGGAAATGCCACAACCGAAGTGCGCGAATGGATGACGGCATCTCTGCCGCTGCTGTTCGCGCAAGGCTTCTTCCTGCTGGCCACCAGTCTTGATGTTTTCGTGCTGTCAGCCATGGTCGACCCGGAACAGGTCGGCATCTATTTCGCGGCCGCAAAGATCGTCACCTGCGTATCCTTCGTGCAGATGGCAGTGGCCGCCGCCATCACCCGGCGGCTGTCCGAGGCCACGTAGACCGGCGACCGTATTGCCTTTGCCGGCCACTACGAGCGTGGCCGCCGTATGATGCTGTGGCCCACGCTGGCTGGCGTGATGATCATCAACGTGACGAGCCCGTTCATCCTGGCCGTATTCGGGCCGGAGTTTCCTGCTGCGGTTCCGATTGTGGTGATACTGTCCGGAGGGCATCCTGATCCAGGCTGCAGCCGGGCCTATCCAGGAACGCATGATGGTCATGGGCCAGCAGAAGGCCATTGCCACCATCATTACCGGATCGTTGGCATTCAACATGGTAGCGAGCGTGGCATTCACGCTGGTACTCGGCATCACCGGCGCAGCCCTTGCTTCCGCGCTCAGCATCATCCTGCGCATATTCCTGATGCGCAGGGCATGCCTGTACAGCCCTTCGAGACCGTAGGCCGGCACGCCTGCCGGCCGGTTTCTCAGGCCGCCGCAGCCGCCGTGTAGGTCACCATGTCCTCGCCGGATTGCGCCGCCGTCAGGTCGAGCTTGCACTCGCTTGCCAGCCGCAACGTGTAATAGACCTGCGCCAGCCGAGCATCCATTTCGCCTTCCTGCACGTCGCCCGCCAGCATCGCGACCGTCTTCTCCGGCACCTTTGCGTTCTTGCCGGCGGCAGTGGCGGTTATGGCGCCGCCTTCCGCCGTCCCCATGACGATCTTGCCGCCGCGCGGTATCGACGAAATGGCCAGCATCAGCATGTTGAGCATGAGCTTTACCTCGCTCTTGGGCCGGATCTCGCGAGGCACTGCCCATTCGAGTTCGACCTTCTCGTCGCCGATAAACTTCTTCGCCACATCCTCGGCATCGCCCGTGTCGATGCTGGACCCGGCAGAACCGGCAGCGCCAAACGCAATCCGGCAGAACTGCAATTTGGCCGAAGCCTGCCGCGACGAGCGCCGCACCAGGTCGAGCGCAATCTGGCGCATCTCCTCGTCCTGCTCGTCCTCCAGCACCTCAAGCCCGTTGGCGATGGCGCCAACCGGCGAAATCACGTCATGACAGACCTTCGAGCACAGCAGTGCCGACAGGTCCATGTCGCTCAAGACAGCATCAAGTTTCATCTTTGGCCCCCTCGTTGCCGCTTGTTGTGCATCTGTTTCCCTGCATGTAAGCAAAGCGGAGTCTAGCGGTCCTGACGAGCCCCTGCCAAGCCGCATGCGGCAGACGCAAACAACGCCTTGTTCCGACTCAACATTTCCACTACGCCGTTGGGCGTGGCCCACAGGCAGACCGGGCAAAAGCTGAATTTTCAGGACGAATCAACATGATGACCGCCAATCACCCCTCCCCCAGGCTGACCCGCTTGATGCAGATCGCCCACGCTGCCGGCGCACGCATCATGACGATATACAACACCGACTTCGAGGTTGAGCAGAAGGCCGACACCTCGCCCGTGACCGATGCTGACACCGCCGCGGAGGCCATCATCCTGGACGGTCTGCGCACGCTTGACCCCGGCGCCAACATCATTGCCGAAGAGGCAGTGGCAGGCGGGGCTGTGCCGCATGTGAGCGACGAGTTCTACCTTGTCGACCCGCTCGACGGCACCCGTGAGTTCATCAGCCGCAATGGCGAATTCACCGTCAACATCGCCTTGGTCAGGAACGGCGTCCCGGTTGCAGGCGTGGTCTATGCGCCGGCTCTGTCGCGCATCTATGCCGGCGAAGCGGGGCTTGGCGCGGTAATGGCCGAGGTCGACCCGCACGCCCCCTGGAATGAGGCAGTCCGGTACGAACCGATCTCCTGCCCGGCCATGCCCGGTGCCGGCCGCAAGGCTGTCGCCAGCCGGTCGCATCGCGACGAAAGCACCGAGCGCTGGCTCACGGAAAACCACATCGCCGATACGGTTGCTGCGGGCTCGTCGCTGAAATTCTGCCTGCTTGCCGAAGGCAGGGCGCATCTTTATCCGCGCTTCGGTCGCACCATGGAATGGGACACCGCCGCCGGCCACGCCGTGCTCGCCGCAGCGGGCGGCAGCGTCGTGGAGGCCGAAACCGGCATGCCGCTGGTCTACGGCAAGCAGGCACGCGGTTTCGATAATCCCGCATTCATCGCCAGCGTCTCCAAGGGTGGCATCTGAGCCAATCGGGAAACATCGCGTTAATCGTATACGCCACGTTAACGCCTGCTGCTGCATAGTGGGCTCATGACGGCTGCGCCCATCCGGCAAGGCCAGCCTTGAGTTTGTCAGTACCAGGTGAGTAACGACCCATGAAACGCATTCTTGCACTTGCTGCGTTTGCAAGCATTTCGATCTCCGTCCTCTCCACCCTCTCCAGCTTTGAGACACCGGCGCTCGCCCGCTCGTCGAATGCCGACGAAGGCTCAAGCTATGGCCGCGGCGGCCAGACGGAAAACAACGGCACCTATAGCCCGGAAGAAATCGTCGAAGGCGGTCACCGCTGGTTCGGCAACACTACCAAGGGCCTCGCCAAGGCCGTTGAGTCGGTGTTCGCCAATTCCGGCCAGCCGACCGGTTACATCATCGGCGAAGAGGCTTCGGGAGCATTCTTCGGCGGCCTGCGCTATGGCGAGGGCACGCTGTTCATGAAGGACGGTACCCGCAAGAAGGTCTACTGGCAGGGCCCCTCCGTCGGTTTCGACGTCGGCGGCAACGGCTCGCGCGTGCTGGTGCTGGTCTACAACATTTCCGACGAGGGCCAGATCTTTGACCGCTTCATCGGCGTCGAGGGCTCGGCCTATGTGGTTGGCGGCCTGGGCGTGAATTTCCAGTCCAACGAACACCTCAAGCTCGCCCCCATCCGTACCGGGGTGGGCGCACGGCTCGGTGCCAATGTAGGCTATCTGAAGTACACCGAAAGCCCGACCATCAACCCGTTCTGACCTGCTGCCAGTTGGCACCACCAGTTCATGCCGCCGTCTCCCCTTGTCTGGGAGGCGGCGGTTTCGTTTTGGGCTGCATCAGCGGATTTCGCGGCTTTGAAGCTCTGCTGCCTGCTTCACATGTTGCGCGCATTGCTCTACGATTTTACGTTGCAAGCGTTTCAACCAGCACAAGAACCTGACCCGCAGATGTGATCCCTTGGGGTGGCCCGCTGTTTGCTGCACCACCGCTAGGGAAACTCGCAAAGATGGATTTGGGGAAAGCACATGTCTCAAACCGAAACGATCATGCTCATCGCACTGGGGTTCGTGGCGGCACTGCTGGTGAGCCTCCTGGTCATTCGTGGCGTCTGGCGCTATGGCGTCAACCTTGGCAAGCGCCGCATTGAACGGCGCGCGCCGTCGGCGATTGCCGAGCTGAAAGCGGACCGCGACCGGCTCAAGGCCGAGTTCGCCATGCAGGGACGGCGGCTGCAGTTGCGGCTCGACGACCTCAAGACCCGCATGGCGGAGCAGATGGCCGAGGCCTCTCGCAACCGCAACCGGCTCGAACAGCTGGCCACTGAGATCGGCAATCGCGACAAGCAACTCGGCCAGCGCGATGGCGAGATCGCAAACCTCAGGAGCCAGCTTGAAAGCATGGAACGCGAGCTTGCCGAGCGTACCGCGATCACCCAGCAGGCACGAGACGACCTGCGCCGCCGCGAAGAGGAAATTGCCTCCCTGCACGAGCGGCTTGCAGTCGCCGGCGCCCGGCTTGCCGAGCAGACCTACATGCTGGAGTCAATCCAGTCGCCGGCAGCATTAATCGCGTCCGCCTCGGGTTCAGCCGGCAGGTCCACCGCTTCGGTGTCCGTTGCGGGCATCAGCGACGACACCGTTGAAAACCGCTTGCGCCAGAAGATTGCCCAGCTCAACGAACTGACCCGGCAAATCGACGAGCAGCGCCGCGACCTGACGTTCCAGCACAGCGAACTGACCACGCTGCGCGAACAGCTGGACCGGTCGCGCGACGTCGACGACGGCATTGACCAGGCGCTTGGCGGCAAGCCGGACCAGGTTGAAGCCGACGCCCCGACCGTCTCCCTGATCGACATCGAATCAGCCGGCCACAAGCTTGAGCAACAGATCCTCGATGCCGAACGCGAGACGGAAGGCCTGACGGCTGAACTGGCCCGCCTCGATGAATTGTGGAACAACAAGCTGGAGGAAATCGGCAAGCGCCCTTCGGATGCAGACTCCGGCGCAGCCTCCAGGGCGCAGCCCGCCGCGCCTGACGTTGCCGGCAAGCGACCTGCCGCCAGATCAAAGGCAAAGGTTGCTGGCGGCAAGACCGGTCGGAAGAAGGCAGAGGCCGCAAAGCCCGCAGCACCGGCGGCGCAGCCACGCGAACCGAAGAAGCCAGCAAGAGGCAAGAAGCAGGAAACAGCAGCAGCCGCCAATCCCGCCGGCTCACGCCGCACCCGCAGCAAGTCTGCGAAGCCGCCCGAAGCGCCGAAGACCGGCGATGCCAAGCGCACGCCTGAAGACAACGTGATCTCGCTGGCCCAGCGGATCAGGGCCTTGCAGAACGATCTTGGCGGCAAGAATCCCTGATGGGGCCTGCGCGCATCACTCGGCAGTCACCTCGATCCGCCGCACCGTCTCGTCGCGATTGATGTCGTGGATGACGATTGACGTGTTGCCGTCCGTCCGTCTGACCTGCAACGCCAGCAGGTTGCGGTCGAGCGAGATCGACTGGATGGTCTCGCCTGGCGCAAGTTTCACAAGCTGGGCCGCAGCCGCCGCATCGAGTTGCACCGCCGGCTGCAGGGAGGCCCTGCTCACCAGCGTGTAGACGAGGAACGCAAAGCCTGCCAAAAGCACCAGGCCCATCAGGTAGACAGCCGCCTTCAGAGCCACCACACTCGGCGGAAGCGGCGCGTCGTCGCCGTCGCCGGCCTGTCCGGGTCCAGTCCTGTCCGGTGATTTGTCCTGCGCCATGTCGAACCCTGCCAAAACCCTGTCACTGATCCACGAAGCCGAAACGCCTGAACGGCTGGACAAGGTGCTTGCCGCCGGCTTTCCGGGTCACTCCCGGGCACGCTTCCAGTCGCTCATCGGCGACGGCCATGTGGCGGTGGACGGGCGCAAGATAGTAGACGCCTCTTTCAGGGTCAAACCCGGTTCCACGGTCACCGCGCGCATGCCCGAACCGGAACCGGCCGAACCGCAGGCGCAGGCCATCGGCCTCGACATCGTCTACGAGGACGCAAGCCTGATCGTCATCAACAAGCCTGCCGGCATGGTCGTCCACCCCGGCGCCGGCAATTCGGCGGGCACGCTGGTCAACGCGCTGCTGGCCCATTGCGGCGACAGCCTCTCCGGCATCGGCGGCGTCAAGCGCCCGGGCATCGTGCACCGGCTCGACAAGGACACCTCCGGCCTGCTGGTGGTGGCCAAGGATGACCGGGCGCACAAGGCGCTGTCCGCCCAGTTTGCCATCCACGGCCGCGACGGCAGGCTTCAGCGCCGCTACCTTGCCCTGGTCTGGGGTGCCCCGTGGCCACGGCGCGGCACGGTGGACACCCGCATCGGCCGCTCAGCCAGCAACCGGCTAAAGATGGCGGTCCTCAAGCCCGACCGGGGTGGACGCCATGCCATCACCCACTACGAAACGTTAGAGGTCTTCGACCCATCCGATGGCGGCAAGCCGCTCGCCTCTCTGGTAGCGTGCGAACTGGAAACCGGACGGACCCACCAGATCAGGGTGCACATGGCCCACATCGGCCATCCACTGCTGGGCG
>JAHEBA010000196.1 GCA_024642465.1 Alphaproteobacteria bacterium | reverse complement strand
CGATGACCGCTCCAACCAAGCTCACCCATCTCCGCCAGCTCGAGGCCGAGAGCATCCACATCATGCGCGAGGTTGCCGCCCAGTGCGAGCGGCCGGTCATGCTGTACTCGATCGGCAAGGACTCCGCCGTCATGCTGCACCTGGCCATGAAGGCGTTCTATCCGGCCAAGCCGCCGTTTCCGCTGCTGCACGTGGACACCACCTGGAAGTTCCGCGAGATGATCGAGTTCCGCGACCGGCTGGCGAAGGAGCTTGGCTTCGACCTGCTGGTGCACACCAACCAGGAAGGCCTGAAGGCAGGGGTCAACCCGTTCTCCGTCGGCTCGGCGAAGCATACCGACATCATGAAGACCGAGGCGCTGAAGCAGGCTCTCGACATGTACGGCTTCGACGCGGCCTTTGGCGGCGCCCGCCGCGACGAGGAGAAATCCCGCGCCAAGGAGCGCATCTTCTCGTTCCGCAACGCCCAGCACCGCTGGGACCCGAAGAACCAGCGCCCGGAACTTTGGCGCACCTACAACACCCGCATCAACAAGGGTGAATCGATGCGCGTATTCCCGCTGTCCAACTGGACCGAGCTCGACATCTGGCAGTACATCCGCGACGAGAACATCCCCATCGTGCCGCTGTACTTTGCCGCCGAGCGGCCCGTGGTGCGCCGCGGCAACGATCTCATCATGGTGGACGATGACCGCATGCCGCTTCAGCCAGGCGAGACGCCGGAAATGAAGATGGTGCGCTTCCGCACGCTGGGCTGCTACCCGCTGACCGGCGCCACCGAAAGCTCGGCCGATACGCTTGAGGGCATCATCGCCGAAATGCTGGTTACCACCACTTCCGAACGCGCCGGCCGCGTCATTGACCATGACCAGTCCGCCTCGATGGAGAAGAAGAAGCAGGAGGGTTATTTCTGATGCGCCCGCTCGACCTGACCGCTGACAACATCGAGGCCTATCTGGCCGAGCAGTCCGCCAACGACATGTTGCGCTTCATCACCTGCGGCTCGGTGGATGACGGCAAGTCCACCCTGATCGGACGGCTGCTGTACGAATCCAAGCTGATCTTCGACGACCAGCTGGCCGCACTCGAAGCCGACTCGAAGCGTATGGGCACGCAGGGCGGCAACATCGACTTTGCCCTGCTGGTAGACGGCCTTGCCGCCGAGCGCGAACAGGGCATCACCATCGACGTCGCTTACCGCGCCTTCACCACGCCGAAGCGCAAGTTCATCGTCGCCGACACGCCGGGCCACGAGCAGTATACCCGCAACATGGCCACCGGCGCCTCCACGGCCGATCTTGCCGTGCTGCTGGTCGATACCTCCAAGGGCATCCTCACCCAGACCCGGCGCCACGCCTACATCACCACCCTGCTCGGCATCCGCCACCTGGTGCTGGCGGTGAACAAGATGGACCTTGTAGGCTTCGACAAGGCCACCTTCGAGAAGATCGAGCAGGACTTCCATGTCTTCGCCGAGGAGATCGGCGCGGGCGAGGTGACCTGCATCCCGATGTCGGCGCTGGGCGGCTGCAACGTCACCGAACGCGGGCCTGAGACGCCCTGGTACAATGGCCCTACGCTGCTGGAACACATCGAGACCGTCGACATCACTTCAGCTGAAACGGAAAAACCGGCCCGCATGCCGGTGCAGTGGGTGTGCCGGCCCGACCATACCTTCCGCGGCTTTGCAGGCACCCTGACCTCCGGCGTCCTGAAGCCCGGCGACCCCGTAAAGGTGCTGCCGTCGGCCCGTGAAAGCCGGGTGCAGCGCATCGTCACCATAGACGGCGACCTTGAAACCGCCGTGGCCGGCCAGTCCGTCATGGTCACCTTGCAGCACGAGATCGACGCCAGCCGCGGCAGCGTCATCTGCGCCGCCGATGCCCCGGTCGAGGTGGCCGACCAGTTCGAGGTCCAGGTGCTGTGGATGGGCGACGAGGAAATGCTCCCTAGCCGCCCCTACCTGATCAAGCTCGGCGCCCGCACCGTACCCGGCAAGCTGGCCACGCCGAAGTACGAGGTCAACGTCAACACGCTCGAGCACACCGCCGCGCGCACCCTCGCCCTGAATGAAATCGGCGTCTGCAATCTGTCGCTCGACGAGCAGGTGCCATTCGCCCCCTACGAGGAAGACCGCGATCTTGGCGGCTTCATTATCATCGACCGCTTCACCAACAACACGGTCGGGCTCGGCCTCATTCACTTCGCACTGCGCCGTGCCAGCAACATTCACTGGCAGGCGCTGGATGTGAACAAGCAGACCCGCAGCCAGACCAAGAACCAGAAGCCTACCGTGCTCTGGTTCACCGGCCTGTCCGGCTCCGGCAAGTCGACGGTCGCTAACATCGTCGAGAAGCGGCTCACCGCCATGGGCCACCACACCTACCTGCTCGACGGCGACAATGTGCGTCACGGCCTCAACCGCGACCTCGGCTTCACCGACGCCGACCGGGTGGAGAACATCCGCCGCGTGTCGGAAGTCGCGAGGCTGATGGCCGACGCCGGCCTGATCGTACTGGTATCGTTCATCTCGCCATTCCGCTCCGAACGGCGCATGACGCGTGAAATGTTGGAGGCCGGCGAGTTTGTCGAGATCCACGTCGATACGCCGCTGGAAGTCTGCGAAGCCCGCGACGTGAAGGGCCTCTACGCCAAGGCCCGGGCCGGCCAGATCAAGAACTTCACCGGCATCGACTCGGACTATGAAGCCCCGGAGAACGCCGAAATCCGCATCGACACCAGTGACAAGACGCCCGATGTCACCGCCGGCGAGATCATCGAGTACCTCGAGAACGCAGGAAGGCTGAAACCCTGATGAGCGAGTCCCACGATCCCGTCATGCTGACCTGGCTCAACGGGACGGACGTTGATGCGCTGTACATGACCAATGACGAGATCCTGGCAGCAGTCGGGGAAGGCCTGGAGGCGCAAGGCACGCCGGGTGGCGCGGTCATCGAACCGCGCATGCACCTCACGCCGGACCCTGCCTTCAACGGCCACTTCAACGTGCTGCGCGGCTACGTGGCGCCGATGGGGTTTGCAGGCGTGAAGATCGTCGGCGACTATGTCGACAACTACAAGCGCGGCCTGCCATCGGAAATGGCGCTCCTCAACCTGTTCGATCCGCAAACCGGCATGCCGAAGGCGATTCTCGATGCGACCTTCATCACCGATGCCCGAACCGGCGCCCTGACCGCTTTGGGCGCCCGGCACCTCGCCCGCAAGAACTCGAAGGTGCTGGGTCATGTCGGAGCGCGCGGCACCGCCTACTGGAACGTTCGCCTGCTCGATCACCTGTTCGACTTCGACGAAATCCGGGTTCATTCCCGCCGCCCCGAAAGCCGCAATGCGTTTGCCGCGAAGCTTTCCGCCGACCTTGGCAAGAAGATCACCGTGACGGACAACTGGCGCCACTGCCTGGAAGGCGCCGACATCATGGTCGAAGCCTCGCGCCTCAACGAACGCAAGGAACTGTTCAACGCCGACTGGATCACGCCCGGCACCTGCGTCATACCCTACGGGACCGTCTCGGCGCTTGATATCCGCATGACCGGCATCATGGACAAGATCGTCATCGACGACTTCAGCCAGTTCCGCGCCGGCAAGCTGGGCGCGCTCAGGCCGCATATCGATGCAGGCCTGGTCAGCGAGGACACCGTCCATGCCGAGCTCTGCCAGATCGTGACCGGCGCCAAACAGGGCCGCGAGCGAGAGGACGAACGAATCCTGTTCTGGCATCGCGGCCTGTCGCTGTCCGATATCGCGCTGGGAGCGGCCATGCTGGACAAGGCTTCACGTCTCGGCATCGGCCAGCAGCTGCGCTACCGGTAAACGTCCGCCAACCCGCCCGTCAGCACCAGCTCGCAGGCAACCGCCTCGACCTCGCGCCCT
>JAHEBA010000195.1 GCA_024642465.1 Alphaproteobacteria bacterium | reverse complement strand
TGGCACTAAGCGGACGTCCTGAGTTCGCGCTCATGGAGTCCGCTTTCGGGGGTAGATCAGACGCTCTCGGTCGACCTTCAAAGGGTCCACTCATGACCCGTCGCGGACAATTCGTTCGCAATTCTACGCCAGAAAATGATTGTCAGGACCTCTCCCGTCACAAGTCCAGCAATTCTGCAGCGTGAGCATTAGGCTAGGTTTTTGAGAGAAGGCACTGTGATTGTCCACGCTCGTGGTACTTCTAGCCCCAGCGGCGCAGAGCCGCCGCGCTTCGAACCCGCTCTTCGGCAAGCTGTACCGCCGCGGTCCGGGGAAGTTCCCCCGAGTCTTGCGCGCGGAGCAGCACCTGGTCGCAGTTACGGCGGATCTTGTCCTCTATGTCAGCGAATGCATGCGCCTGATTTCCACCGTGGTATTCGACAGAAGCGCAGATTACCCCTCCCGCATTGGCGATGAAGTCCGGCACCGAAAGAATGCCTCGGGCGTGCATAATTTCTTCTGCTTTGGCCGTTGCAGGAATGTTAGCTCCCTGAATGACTAGACGAGCCTTCAGCTTATTGACATTACCCTCGTTGATCACGTCGGGTCGGGCTGCCGGAATCCAGATATCACAATCGACCCCGAAGATATCCGCGCTATCAAGGACCTGAACGCCGGGATGATTGGCCAATCGGCCATCTGTTTCCTTTGTGCGAACCAGGGCCTCCGGATCGATGCCATCCGGATTGATGACGGTCGATCTTGAATCTGCCGCAGCCACCAGAATGGCGCCGCGCCTGCACAGCTGCAGTGCTGCGTGTGTCCCTACCGCGCCGAAGCCCTGGATAGCGATCCGCGCACCCTTTATCTCCACATCGCAATATTGCTGGGCCACCTCTGCAGCAATTGCGACACCGAAGCCGGTCGCACCAATCTCATCAAGCGGTATGCCGCCCAGTTCGCGCGGCAACCCGACGGCACGGCCCATCTCATCGAGAACCCAGGCCATGCTGGTCTCGTCCGTTCCCATGTCCGGACCAGGTATATAGTCCCGCAGATCCGCTATGGCGCAGGCGAAAGCCCGAACCAGTTGCTCTCTCTGCTTCGGCGGCATGGACGGGTCGGCAAAGATCACCGACTTGGCACCACCATGTGGCAGGCCGGCGGCGGCGTTCTTGAAGGTCATGGCACGCGCAAGCCTGGCACATTCCTCAAGCGAGACATCCGGCGCCATCCTTGTGCCGCCAATGGCAGGGCCGCAAGCGGTATTGTCTACAACGACGATCGCCTTCAGGCCGGCAGCGCGGTTGTGAACATGCAGTACCGACTTGGGCCCAAGGTCATCGACCAGTTCGAATGGCGTGGTCATGGAACGTCTCTTTCGGTTGCCTCCAGGCTGCCAATCACGGCATTGAGAAACTGCATTGCCTCACCGCCGGTAATGGCGCGATGATCGAAACTGAGCGACAATGGCATCAGGACCTCATTGCCGCACCGTCTTCGAACCCGTCCTGCCCCGAGAATGGCGACCTGCGGCGGCATCACCACCAGTTCTGCAAACAAGCCTCCCAAGCTGCCGAAGTTCGACAGGGTGATGCTGGCGCCTTCCATGCCAGCTGGCGTAATGCTCCTCGTACTGACCTGCCGTTTTAGATCATCCAATGCAGGACGGATTCCATTTTGTTCGAGCCGGTTGGCGTTATGCAGAACTGGGACGAAAAGCCCATCGGGTGTATCCATTGCGATGCCGAGATTGACATCCTCCTGCTGCCTGAGACTGAGCGCTTCACCGTCGAACCATGCATTGAGCATCGGTGACCTCGCACAGCCTGCTACAATCGCCCGGACCAGTCGGACCATAATGTCCTCGTCGGGCTGCCAATTCGATACGTCCGCCTCCACCGTTACGGTTGCCCGAACGACGTTACGTCCTGCCCCTGCCATTGCCTTGGCCATGGCACGGCGCGGTCCGCGCAAGTGTTCACCGTCGTTCGCTGGCGTATTCTTCTCACTTGCGGCCGCATGTACATCTGCGGCCGAGACCACGCCGCCCTTGCCCGATGGCGTCAGGGTTGCGAGGTCCACCCCCAGTTCATCAGCAAGCTTTCTTACAGCCGGAGCCGCCTTGACCCTTGCAGCGCCCCGCTTCGGCTCAGCGCTCGTCGCGACTTCCGGCCTGCCATCCTCATGCGGCAACTCGCCTACTACCGTTTCGGAGTCTTGGGCATCGTGACCATCGAATTCCGCGACGGGACTGCCAACAGGCAAGATATCGCCAGGCTGACCAAACAGCCTCGTAATCCTGCCGGACTGTGGCGCGGGAATCTCGACCACCGCCTTCTGCGTCTCGACAGAGACCAGCGGCTGATCGGCCACCACATGGTCGCCCTCGCCCACATGCCAGGCAACGATCTCGGCCTCCGTGAGACCTTCACCCAGATCTGGCAGCCGGAAGGTGTTCATGACAGCTCCACCAACTCCGTTGCTGCTTGGACGATGTCCGCCGCAGTGGGCATGTAATGGTGTTCCATGCGAGGCAATGGCATGATTGTGTCCGGCCCGGTTATCCGCCGCACCGGTGCCAGCAATGAGGTCAATGCCTTGTCGGCAACGCGTGCGGCCACCTCTCCTCCATAGCCACCCGTGCGGGCTGCCTCGTGCACGATCAGGCACCGCCCTGTCTTCTCCACGGACGCGCATATCATTTGATCATTGAGCGGGTACAGGGTGGCGAGATCGATGATCTCTGCGGATATACCATTGCCCTCCAGTTCAGCAGCGGCTGCCAGCGATTCCTTAACCATCGCCCCCCACGTTACGATCGTTATGCTGTCACCTGCACGAAGCGTCACAGGCTGATCGAGTGTCATCGCCTCCCCGTTGTCCTCCACCTCTTCCTTGAAGGCGCGGTACAACCGTTTCGGCTCAAGGAATACAACCGGATCGGGGTCGCGGATGGCGGCCAGCAAAAGGCCATAGGCTCGGAAAGGCGATGAGGGAATGACCACGCGAAGGCCCGGCATATGGGCAAGCAGGGCCTCGGAACTTTCCGAATGATGTTCGGGTGCGTGAACTCCCCCGCCATAAGGCGCGCGAAGTGTCATCGGGCATGTCAGCCGTCCGCGTGTCCGGTTGCGCAACCGGGAAGCGTGGTTAAGCAGCTGATCGATTGCCGGATATATGAATCCGGAGAACTGGATTTCTGCGACAGGGCGCAACCCCTGCGCGGCTGCGCCCACGGCAATACCAGCGATGGCGCATTCAGCAATGGGCGTATCAAGAACCCGGTTGGCGCCGAATCTGGTCAGCAAGCCATCCGTGGCACGGAATACGCCGCCGTTCACGCCAATGTCCTCACCGAGGAGGATTACCTTGTCGTCGTCCGCAAGGGCCCTTGCCAACGCCATGTTGATTGCGCCAAGGAGGTCAACCTTCGCCATCGTTCTTCCTCTGCTGGCGCGCAGCAATGGCCTGTGCCTGCTCATCGAGAGCTGATGGCATCGCCTCGTAAAGGTATTCGAATATTGAAGAGGCTGGTTGCAGCGGTGTTTCCAGGTAAGCTTCCGCTTCGAGATTGACCTTGGTCTCGCACTCGCCGAGCAGTGCCTGCTCGTCGTCCTTGCTCCACCCAGCATGTTCAGTCAGGTACGCCCGAAGTCGTGCCACCGGCTCTTCCTTCCAGTGCCGGGAGACCTCCTCGTCTTCGCGATAGCGACTGGCATCGTCGACTGTGGTGTGATCTCCAAGCCGATAGGTCAGCGCCTCAATCAGCCGCGGCCCGCTTCCCGCGCGAATGGCAGCCAAGGCCTCTGACGTTGCCGCGTGAACTGCAATGACGTCATTGCCGTCAACCTGTTCACCCGGAATCCCTGCTGCAATCGCTTTCTGCGCCAATGTGCTGGCACGCGTCTGGCTGGC
>JAHEBA010000194.1 GCA_024642465.1 Alphaproteobacteria bacterium | reverse complement strand
CGCCGCATCCGCCATTTCCAATGCCTTCGCGGAGAGGATTTGCAAGTGCGCCGCCTCTGGCTAGCCAGTGGACGGTCAGCCCGCCAAATAGACCTAATCCAATAGCTGCAAGTGTCTTGGCGACCGCAAACTCAAGATCGAGCACGCCTGCAGTCAACACGAACATCGAGGGATCCATGATTGGCGAGGCCAGCCAGAAGGCCATGACTGCGGACAGTGGGACACCCATCGCGAGTAGTGCTGCGATCAGCGGAATGACGCCGCAGGAACAGAACGGAGATAGACCGCCAGCAAGTGCTCCGAGCACGATCATTAGCAATGGAGCGCCCGTGAATGCCTTGGCGATCAGGTTGTCTGCGCCCGTTGCGCCCGCCCAGGCGGCGATCGCTATCGAGAGAACGAGGTAAGGCGCAGTGTCTAAGAGCGCAGTCCCGGCAAACCGCACACTTGTGGTGGCTTGAGCTGGATCGAACAAAGCCAGCACGGCGAAGATCAGAGCTGAAGCCAACCATACCCGTTGATCGGTGAGAAGTTGCCTCACTTGGGTCAAGGGACCATGGGTCGACGGGGCCAGATATGTCATTACTAAATCTCCGGATTTATAGTTGTTTTTTGCAAAAGAAATGATTGCAGGCTTTCAGGCTGCATCCTCCTTGCGCTGGGTGGACACACCTGCGCAGCATTCGGAAGTCAGGAAATCTATGGTCCGGCGCATGGCCGGGTAATCAACCATGTTGAACACCTCACGCCCGTGCTTTTCCTGCAAGACCAGGCCAGCATCGACCAGGGTCGACAGGTGATGGGCCAACGTCGAAGGTGCGAGACCGAGGTGCTCGCCGATGTCGCTCACTCTCAAGCCTTCTTTCCCGGCCTTTACCAGAAGCCGGAAGATCGACAGACGTGCGTCATGTCCAAGCGCTGCGAGTGCGCGGGCAGTGGGACTGATCATAGACATGGTTGCTAATATAACCACAATTCTAGTTTTGTCGAGATCTATTTGCCAGACGACTAGCCCGGCGAACTAGACTCATTTGGCCAAATCACCCCTATCGAAATGGGGATCCTTCCCGTCCAACTTCTAACGATCACTGCCAATCGGACAATGACCGAGTTGGGTCAACTCCGGACGGTTTTGATTGTCGCCCGGAATGTCTGATCTGTCCCCGCAGGCGAACTCCCTAGACGCGACCCTAAGATGTCCGCTACTTGCCGTCTGCAAACCGTTGCCGGAACCCTGAAGCGCCCGCTTCTAGAATACATTAGGTGGCTTGGCGCCTGGACCCCAGGTTTCTGGATTGGTCAGTCCGACTGATGACCACGCCTCCTGCAAAACGCGGGATTCGGCGCACGTTGTGCGGGGAAGATTGTCCACGATTTCAAGCCACGGCATCTTACTTTCGAGCCCGCTGTGTATCGCTGGAGCATGGTTATGCGGCTTGTCGAGGCTACCGGTGAATACGACCAGATAGGCGGCCGGGCGGGGACGCACCAGTCGATAGGTCAAGCTCGATCCGCAACTTGGGCAAAACCCGCGCTCCGCTATCGGGGAAGACGCAAAATAGCTCGGCTGTTTCGATGTGAAGTGAACTGCAGACGCTGCAAATGCCGTCCAAGTGCTCATCGCTGATCCGGTAAACTTCTGGCAGATCCGACAGTGGCAATACCCGGTGCTGATGGGCGGTTGATTTATCTCAAAGCGAACAGTACCGCAGAGGCAACCACCTCGGATCGGGTCTTGCGCTATCTGGTCTTCTTTAAAATCAAACAAGCCTGGGGCACCGGACCTCTTGCTACCTGTCTTGTAGATCCGAACTGGGGCGTCAGTGTCTTTGAGCTTCTGAAAGCCACAATCTTCGAGGTCGATGTCGATTTTCCCTCGGATCTGCGCCATGGCTTCAGCTGACAATGCCAGCCCGACGGGCTCCGCAGCGGCTTGAAGCCGTGCTGCGATGTTGACGCCATCACCCAGCAGGTCGCCTCCGTCGACGACGACATCACCTACCGAAACCCCGATACGCAAGCGCAGCGGCTCGTCGTTGCCGGCATTATGTTCATCGACGGCAAGGGCTTTCTGGATACCTATGGCGCAATTTACTGCTTCTACTGTGCTGGAAAACTCGGCCAGCACTCCGTCGCCGAGCGACTTGAACACTCGGCCTCGACGGGCCTCGATTTGCATCCGGACGATGTCAGAAAAGAGTCGATCGAGCCGGGCAAGAGTTCCTTCTTCGTCCTTAGCCACGAGGCCGGCAAACCCAACCACATCTGCGGCCAGGATCGCGGCAAGCTTACGCCTCAATGGCTTTGAAGAAGTCGTCGATAGGCCCTGAGAATTCGCCTCATCGTTCATCTGCTTATCGCTTACTTGTCCGGGACAATGTCGCAGACGAGGGCAGTTGCCGGCTTGTCACCACGATTGAAGAACCAGTGCGTCGTTTCCTCGTCCTCAAGGATGGCGGTACTGTCAGCGGCCTTGAAGCCTGCTTCGCCCGACGGACGCCCTTCGACCCATTCTCCTTCAATCACCTTGACGAGACCGGGACGCTTTTCGTGGCTGTGCTTGGCGATCTGGCCGCCCGGTTCAATGGTGATGGCTCGCAGCTGCATCTTGTGTCCTTCCAGCCCAAGCGTGGCCTTCATTGATGCGCCATCGATGACGCCAAGAGTCTCCACCGCAAGGTCCTTGTGCTCGGTCGGCGCGGGAGCTGCTGCAATTGCCGAATGCCCCGCCAGGGCGAGCAATCCAGCGCCGAAAGCGGTGCCTGTAATGAAGGCAGTGGCGATAACGAAGCGCTTCGACTGGAGTGGATGAAGCATGGGACCCTCCTTGGTTGCTACAACTGACACAGTCCGCATGTTAGAGTTCTTGGTATGGGAGGCTCAAACGAAGGTATTTCATTGGCTGTTGAAAGAAATTCATCCGGTCAGAGAAGGGCCATTCCACCGCTGCCTGCGTTGCGAGCGTTCGAGGCAGCGGCACGACGGTTGAGTTTCAGCGAGGCGGCGCAAGACCTCTGCCTCACCCCATCTGCCATCAGCCACCAGGTGAAGTCGTTAGAGGAGTTGTTGGGCACCGTTCTGTTTGAACGGCTGCCGCACGGCCTCAAGCTCACCGATGTAGGGCAGTCCTATCTGCAGGATCTGACATCCATCCTTGATGCATTGGATGCGAGTACCCGCCGGATTACGCGTGGCATAACCGCAGGGCGGCTGCGGGTTTTGTCCACGCCGGGCTTCGCTGCGCGTTGGCTAATACCGCGACTGCACCGGTTCTCGCATCTCGATCAGATTGCTGTATCGGTATCACAAGGAGCACCTTGCACCGACTTCTCGCGCAACAATGCAGATGTGGTCATTCACTGGGGTGAGACCCCGGTAGATGGCGTGCAAGTAGAGCCGATGATCCAGTCAGGCCGCTACCCTGTGGCCAATGCCGAGCTCATAGAGCGCGAAAGACTGGAGACACCAGGAGACTTGCTTGCTTCAACCTTATTGCACGACGAAGTCGATGACGGTTGGGAGGATTGGTTCGCCAAGGCCGGCGTAAAGCCTAACGGCCTCCCAAGAGGACCAAGGCTTGCTCACTGTGAACTGACCCTGACCGCGGCCGAACAGCAGCAAGGCGTAGCGCTTGCCTATGATGCTATGGCTCGCAACACCCTCGAAGCAGGCAAGCTTATCCGGCTGTTTGATATCGAAACCCCGGCACGAACGATCTATTCCTTCGCGCATGCCGAAAGCCGCCGGCGCTGCCCGGACATTAACCGATTCAGGGCATGGCTATTTGAGGAAGTTGAGGCTCAGGGACTGCTCAGCGCCAACTCTTGAGTTCGTAACAGCTTTGCCATTTCAGTTGCTGCGCCAGGAGCTTTGCATCGGCAATGACTGCTGTGGGTCA
>JAHEBA010000193.1 GCA_024642465.1 Alphaproteobacteria bacterium | reverse complement strand
CAACGGCAACCCGACCACCGACAACGACGAAGGCGAATTCGGCTTCCCGTTCTGGACCGGTCGCGCAGCCTTCACCGCCAACTACTCGGACTTCAGCTTCACCTGGTCGACCCGTTGGATCGGTGAAACCAGCGCAGCTGGTGATACCGACCCCTACACCGACGCATGGGGATTCAACGAAGCTGGCGAATACCTCGGCATCTTCTCGGACACCTGCCTTGGTGCCGGTTCGCGCATCCTCGATGCCGGCCCGAACTTCGGCCAGCTGGACGGGATCGTTGCCGGTGACGGTCGTTACTGTTCGGACGTCGACAGCGCGGGCGATTACTTCGTCCACACCGTGTCGCTGCGTTACAACTTCAACGAGAACCTGACGATCCGCGCCGGTGTGACCAACGTGTTCAACGAAGATCCGCCGCTGATCGACACCAGCGAAGTGTTCGGTCGTTCGAACGTTGCCATCGGTAACGGCTACGACCTCAACGGCCGCGAGTTCTTCGGCTCGGTGAACCTGCGCTTCTAAGCGATACCTTTTCGCTCCGGCGGAAACAGCACGGCCCCGCAACTTCGGTTGCGGGGCCGTTTGCTTTGGCGGGTTGACCCCGTGCAGCGCGGCTCTAGGACCGGAGGCCAGACAAAGGCAGAGGACCTCAGAATGCAGATCGATACCAACCTTGCCGCAATCGTCACCGGCGGCGCTTCCGGCCTCGGCGAAGCCAGTGCGCGGGCGATGGCCGCCAAGGGCGCGAAAGTGGCCCTGTTCGACCTCAACGAGGAACGCGGTGAGGCTGTCGCAGCCGAGATCGGCGGGGTGTTCTGCAAGGTCGACGTATCCGACCGGGCCTCGCTGGAGGCCGGCTTTGCCAAGGCCCGTGCGGCCCATGGCCAGGAACGCGTGCTGATCAATTGCGCCGGCATCGGCACCATCGGCAAGCTGACCCGCCGCGACCGCGACACCGGCGAGATCAGCCACCTCGATTTCGACCTGTTCGACAAGACCATCGCCATCAACCTGGGCGGTACTTTCCGCTGCATGGCGATGGCGGCTGCGGGCATGATGGCGCTCGATCCGCTGGGTGACAGCGGCGAACGCGGGGTGATGATCAACACTGCCTCGGTTGCCGCCGACGACGGCCAGATCGGACAGGTTGCCTATGCGGCGTCCAAGGCGGCGGTGAAGGGGCTGGCCCTGCCGGTCGCGCGCGACCTGATGAGCGAAGGCATCCGCGTCAACACCATCCAGCCGGGCATCTTCATGACCCCGATGATGGCCGGCTTGCCGGAAAAGGCGCAAGTCGCGCTGGCAGCATCGATTCCGTTTCCCAAGCGGCTTGGCCAGCCCGAAGAATACGGGCGGCTTGCCTGCTTCATCATCGAGAACGAGTACCTGAACGCGGAAAGCATCCGGCTCGACGGGGCGATCCGGATGCCGCCGAAGTAACGGCAGGGAAGGGCGATCAATGGCGGAATGGCACATCGGCGTGATCGGCGGGTCGGGTTTGTACGAACCCGGCGCGCTCGACGATGCGCAGGAAATCGCCGTCAACTCGGCCTTCGGCGCACCGTCGGGGCCGGTTACGACCGGGCGGCTGGGCGGGGTGAAGTTCACCTTCATCGCTCGCCACGGTACCGGCCACACCCGCTCGCCGAGCGAAGTGAATTACCGCGCCAACATCGACGTGCTCAAACGTTGCGGCGTTACCGACGTGTTGGCGATTTCCGCCATCGGCAGCCTGAAGGAAGAGTTCGCGCCCGGCCAGTTCGTGGCAGTCGAACAACTGATTGACCGCACCACGGGGCGTGCGCGCAGCTTCTTTGGCGACGGTATCGTGGCGCACGTGCCGCTGGCCGACCCCACCTGTCCGCGCCTGACCGATCTCGCGATCAAGGCAGCGAAGAAGGCCGGGGCCAAGGTCCACCAGGGCGGCATCTACGTAGCCATCGAGGGGCCGCAGTTCTCCACCCGCGCGGAAAGCCACATGTACCGCAGCTGGGGTGCTGACGTGATCGGCATGACCGCCATGCCCGAAGCCCGCCTCGCCCGCGAGGCAGAGCTGCCCTATGCGCTGATGGGCATGGTCACCGACTACGATTGCTGGCGCGACGACACGGCTGATGTCGATGTGACGGATATCCTCAAGGTCATGACCGAGAATGGCGACAAGGCGCGCGCCATGTTGGGCGAACTTGCCGCAACCTTGCCGAAAGACCGCGCCGCCAGCCCGATCGATACCGTACTGGACTATGCCATCGTCACTCCGCGCGAGGCATGGGACCTGTCGGCCGCAACAAAGCTCGACGCAGTGGCAGGAAGATTGATAGATTTGTTCCCGTCTGGGGAGGAATAGGCATTGTTCCTTGCAATGCGTTGCGAATGTCGACAATGTAGTTACCTATGCAACCGACCTCATCCTTGTCGACCTTCCTGCCGTATCAGCTTTCTCTGGCGTCGAATGCCGTCAGCGGACGGATCGCGATCGAGTATCGCCAACGCTTCGGCCTGAGCATTCCGGAATGGCGCGTGATGGCGATCCTGGGCGACAACGGGGCGCTGACCCAGCGTGACCTGACGCGGCGCACCTTGATGGACAAGGTGGCGGTCAACCGCGCCTGCAAGGGGCTGGAAGAACGCGACCTGGCCGTGCGCACGCCGAACGAGGCAGACGGGCGTTCGCACCTGCTCGACCTGACCGAGAAGGGCCGGGCCATGCATGGCGAGATCATGCCGCTGGCGAAGGAAATCGAAAGCCGCTTGTTCGCTGGATTTTCGGGCGACGAACTGGAACTGTTCCGCAAGCTGTTGCAGCGCGCCCGCCAGCAGGCCGAAGACCTGGGCGAAACGACTTTGGACGGTGGCTTCGGGATCAAATGATCGCGGCCCCGGCCGACAAGAGAGCCGGCCAACAAAAAACCCGCCCGGATCGCTCCGGGCGGGTTTTTTCTTTGGCATGACCTTGCTGCTAGCCGCTTCCCGGAGGGCCGTCGCCGGCAAAGGCGTCGGAGATCGAGCAGGCTGCCGGGCCAAGGATCGCGATGAACAGCACCGGCAGGATGAACAGGATCAGCGGCACGGTCATGATCGCGGGCAGGCGCGCGGCCTTTTCTTCCGCGCGCATCATGCGCTCGTTGCGGAATTCGGCCGAGAGCACGCGCAGGGCCGAAGCCAGCGGTGTACCGTAGCGTTCCGTCTGCACCATGGTGGTCACCACCCCGCGCACGGCGTCGAGGTTGACGCGGTAGGCAAGGTTCTCGAAGGCCTGACGGCGTTCGGTCAGGAAGGCCAGTTCGATCGCGGTCAGGGCGAATTCCTCGCCCAGTTCGGGATAGGCGCGGCCCAGTTCCTTGGCCACGCGGTTGAACGCGGCGTCGACAGTCAGACCGGCTTCGGCGCAGATCACCAGCAGGTCGAGCGCATCGGGCAAGCCCTTTTGGATCAGCAAGGTGCGCTTGGACGAAACGTTGGCGAGGTAGAGTTCCGGGCCCTTGTAGCCCAGCGCCACCAGCGCAGCGAAACCGAAGAACCGCTTCATGCTGCCCCATTCGGGGAACATGTCGGTCCAATAGAAGATCACTACGCCAATCAGGCCGAGCACGACTGGCAGCACCATGCGCGCGAAAATGATGAAGATCGCCAGTTCCTTGTTGCGGTAACCCGCCTGAGCCAGCTTCTGCTGGATCATCTTGACCTGGCTTTCCTGCAGCACCTTCATGCCCTGCAGGGTATCCTTCATCTTGTCGGTCGTGTCCGACCGGCGCGTAAGGCTCTGGCGCTTCTTCGAACTCTGCGTGAGCATGCCCGACTTCAGTTCGGCGCGACGGTCGTTGAGCGACTTCACGCGCTTGGCCATCGGATCCTTCACGGTCACGGCAGCATAGATCGCCATGACCATGGCAAGGGCGG
>JAHEBA010000192.1 GCA_024642465.1 Alphaproteobacteria bacterium | reverse complement strand
GCCAGCGCCGCCTTCAACCGCGGCGGCGACAACCGGAACAGCGGCTGCTCCGGCTGGAACACCGAGCGCGGATGCGGTTCGAAGGTGACAAGGCCTGCGGTGCGGTGATGGCGTGCAGCATCATCAAGGGCGCCTTGCAACAGTGCCTGATGGCCCAGGTGCAGGCCGTCAAAATTGCCAATGGCCACGCTTGCGCCTCGGCACCGGGCCGGTATTGCAGACGTGTCGGACAGGCTGAACATGGGACGGCAGCTCTTCGGAATTGGCAAGTGCCGCGGGACTTGGCGGGCGCGCACTATGTGCGGCAAGCGGCGGCGTTGTGCAAGGGTTACCAGTACAGGTCCGGGGCGACGCCGGCCACCCGCAGACCTGGCATGTTGGCTTCGAGGCCGCCGGCAATGGCTGGTGCATCGATGCCGTCATGGTCGGCGGCGTGGATGCCCCCGGTGATGAAGTGAACGGGCAGGCCGTTGGCGCGTGCACCCTCGACATCGGTCGGCAGGCCGTCGCCAATAGCCACCACGTCGCGCACGTCCACCTCGCGGTCGAGCACCTTGCGGGCCCGGGCAAGCGCAACCTCGTAGATCGGGTGGTAGGGCTTGCCAGCCATCTGCACCTCGCCACCAAGCTCGGCGTATATGTCCGCCAGCGCGCCGGCGCACGGGTAGAGCTTGCCTGCTACGCCGACCACCCGGTCAGGGTTGGCGCACACCATCGGCAGCCGTCGCGCGGCAATATCCGCCAGTTCCTCGCGATAATCTTCCGGAGCCTGTGCCTGATTACCATCGCGTCCGTCGCGCCGCAGACCGGTGACCAGGACGGCCTCGGCCTCGTCAACGCCGGTAAAGTTGACCGGCAATCCCTCAAGCAATGGCTGGTCTTCGGACGGGCCAATGACAAAGATGTTGCCGCCCTTCCAGCGGGCCAGAAGTTCGCGCGTGACGTCGCCCGAGGTAACCGTTTCGTCCCAGGCATCGTCAGGCACGCCGAAGCGGCGCATCTGCGGGATGACAGAACTTGCCGGGCGTGGCGCATTGGTGATCAGCACCACGCAGCCGCCTGACTTGCGGTGGCGCGACAGTGCATCGACTGCGTGCTCAAAGGCGTTGCGGCCATCGTGCACCACGCCCCAGACATCGCACAGCCAGACGGGGAACATCCGGCTCAGATCCTGGGCCCGGCTGATCAGGGTAGTCGTTGAAGATGTCATCTGGTCAGGCAACCTGCCGGGTCTGGTGAACTTGCTCAGCCTGTGCCCGAACCGCCCGGGGCGGCGCGAACGCTGGTCCGCGCGCGAGTGACACCGCACCAGTCATGCCGGCGAGCCGGAACTGGTCCGTCGCACCGGCTGCGATGAGCGTCATGTTGCGCGCAGCGACTGCCTGAATAAGCGTTTCGGCGTCCGGGCTCAACCGGCCAGTTGCATCTGAAAGTTCAGCGAACGGCGTGTCTATGAAGGCAAAGCCCAGTTGCGACAAGGCCGTGAGATCGCATCGGGCAGCGCCGCGGCCGGTCAGGCAGAACGCAGCACCGAGGCTGGCAAGCCAAGCCAGCCCCCTGAGCGCGGTCTCGTCCAGTGTGGCCAGGGCACTTGCGTTAAGGTCGAGCACGATGCCCGCTTCCTCGTCCGGACTGGCCTGGAGGGCTGCCACGTAGGCTTCAAGGCGGGTCCGGCTTTCGAGGGTCGCAGCCGTAAGAGGCACGAATATTCCGGTGGCCGAGCGCCGTGCACGCAAGCGCGCGAGCACGGGCAGGACCTCCTGCAGCAGTTTCAGGTCGCGAACGGCATCGCTGACGCCTGCAGCACCGGGCGGCAGGGCGATGTCGGCTGACAGAACCGCGGCCGGGCTGCCTCCCTTGCGTCCCCGCCAGGCAATTGCAGGCTGGCCTTGTAGTATGCCGTGCGGCCTTCGGACAGGCGTATCACCGGCTCCAGACACAGGAACGGTTCCGGCGCAGGCGGAAGAACTTCCGCAGGATGAAGCGCGACGGGCCTGCGCACCTGCGCATCACGGTCGCCAACGGGCGGCTGAACGGCTAACGCCGGCGGCAAGACCTGCGCGGACGGTACGGACTGCTCGCGAGGCGCTCTTGCCGACAGCCTCTGTTCCAGTTCGGCGAGCTTTTGCGACTGGTCGCGCCAGCGGGTCGAGAGACGGTCGAGATTAGTGGAGTTCTTCGAGATTCGCTGGGCCAGGCTGGCAAGCTTGGCATCATCGATTTCTTCTGGCGTGCGAGCAGCCACAAGGCCGACCACCTGCGCACATACCAGCATGGCCACCGCCACGATGAGCGCCGCATTCAGACGTTGCGGCGAATAGACAAAGGCTGCAGCAGCAGCAATGGCCACCGCGCAGCAGACAAGCACAACCATCCTCATGACAGCAAATTCACTCCCCCGCCCCTACCCGCCGCAACCTGCGGACGTGAAAAACCTATATCGGGACAATGATTTGCTCAAACCGTTCCATGCGCCTATCAACCAGCACGAGTAGTCTTGATGCGGACAAAGCAAAGAGGCCGGGTGGTCGCCCACCCGGCCTCACGTGACAATGCCAGCCAGATTGTCAGGACAGCTTCAAGACGGACTCCAGCACCGCAGGGATCTTCTGTTCGAAGATTTCAGCGATCTGCGCCTCGTTGATCATCAGCGGCGGCGACAGGGCGATGGTATCACCCGTGATGCGCAGCACGATGTCGTGATCGTGGAAGCCGTTCTCCATGGCCTTGTAGGCGCGCAAGCCCGGCTTGCCGTCGATCGCCTTCATGTCGATGGCTGCAACGAGGCCGAGGGTGCGGATGTCCTCGACCAGCGGGTGACCCTTGAGCGACATCGCCGCATCGGCCCACTTGTTCTCGAGGTTCAACACGTTCTCGTACAGCTTCTCCTCGCGATAGACGTCGAGCGTGGCGAGGGCGGCGGCAGCGGCCATCGGGTGGCCGGTATAGGTATAGCCGTGGAACAGCTCGATGACGTGCTCGGGCCCGCCCATGAACTCGTTGTAGATCTGGTCCGTCACCATGACGCCGCCCATCGGGATGGTGCCCGAGGTGATGCCCTTGGCGAAGGTGATCATGTCCGGCACGACGCCGAAGCGCTCGGCGGCGAAGGTGTGACCCAGACGGCCAAAGCCGGTGATGACCTCGTCGAAAATCAGCAGGATGCCGTGCTTGTCGCAAAGTTCGCGCAGGCGCTTCAGGTAGCCCTTCGGCGGCGGCAACACGCCGGTGGAACCTGCCATCGGCTCGACAATGACGGCGGCGATGGTGGAGGCGTCATGCAGCGCCACCATGCGCTCGAGCTCGTCGGCAAGGTGTGCGCCCCATTCGGGCTCGCCCTTGGTGTAGGCCTGTTCGGCGCGATTGTAGGTATGCGGCAGGTGGTCGGAGCCCGGCAGCAGCGGGCCGAACCACTTGCGGTTGGCAACCATGCCGCCGACCGAGATGCCGCCGAAGCCCACGCCGTGATAGCCGCGCTCGCGGCCGATCATGCGGGTGCGCGAGGCCTCGCCGCGCGAGCGGTGGTAGGCCAGTGCGATCTTCAGCGCCGTGTCGCCGGCTTCCGAGCCGGAGTTGGTGAAAAAGGCATAGTCGAGGTTGCCGGGAGCCAGCATGGCGAGGCGCGAGGCCAATTCGAAAATCTTCGGGTGGCCGTACTGGAAGGTCGGCGCGAAGTCGAGCTCGGCAGCCTGCTTCTGGATGGCCTCGATGATCGGCTGGCGGCAGTGGCCAGCATTGGAGCACCACAGGCCGGCGGATGCGTCGATCAGCGCACGGCCCTTCATGTCGTAGTAGTGCATGTCCTTGGCACGCGCGATAAGGCGCGGGCGCTTCTTGAATGCCGCATTGGGGGTGAAGCCCATGAAAAAGGCTTCGAGATTGTTCGGCGTCGGCTCCCACGCAGCCATGTCGAGATGGGCCGGCTTGTTCATCGCT
>JAHEBA010000069.1 GCA_024642465.1 Alphaproteobacteria bacterium | reverse complement strand
TGGGCAGCGCCCGCAACTGCTCAAGGCAGTCCCCGGCGAGAATGGAGTCGAGAAGCGGCTCGATGTCCGGCTTGGAGGCGATACCCATGAGACGGCTGACCCTGTTTTACGCATGTACTGACTGGACTGTCGGGCCAACTGGCCCCGGCCCTTCTGCTGGGGCCGGAACACATGTTGAATCAGCCGGGATTCGCCGTGAATCTAATTCTTAATGAATGGTTAACGAGGGGTATTTTCGAGCCATTCGCGCACCGGCGCAAACGAACGGCGATGGTGCTCGCATGGGCCCAGCCTGGCAAGCGCGTCGAGATGGAATGGTGAACCATATCCCTTGTGCCGGGCAAAACCGTAGTCCGGAAATTGCCGGTCGAGCGACTGCATGATCCGGTCGCGGGTAACCTTTGCAATGATCGAGGCGGCGGCTATGGAGGCGCTGATGGCGTCTCCCCTGACCACGGTCTGGCAGGCGCAGGAAAGCGCCGGCGAGCGGTTGCCGTCAACCAGGGCCAGGTCCGGTTCGATGCCCAGATCGACAACCGCCTCGCCCATCGCCCACATGGTGGCGGCAAGAATATTGTCCCGGTCTATCCGGTCAACGCCGGCCACCCCGACGCCGACCTCGGCCGTTGCCAGAATATGCGCGAAAAGGTTTTCCCGGGTCGCTTCGCCCAGCTTCTTGGAGTCGTTCAGTCCGCGGGGAATATTGGCAGGGTCGAGAATGACGGTGGCAGCCACCACCGGACCGGCCAGCGGCCCGCGCCCGGCCTCGTCGACGCCGCACACGAGTTTCGAGCCGGCCGTGAAGGCAGCCTGTTCAAGTTCGAAATGAGGGCCGGTCACAGAACGAATCGCCATGGCCCTGAGACCATAGCGAAAAAGCCTACAGCAGCGATAGTTGCTCGCCCGGCTGCACCGGCCACTGGAACAGGTCGGCGCGCAACTTCTGCTTTTGCGCGTTGAGGCCAAGGCGCTTGCAGGCCAGCTCGAAGCGGCGCCCGATCTGCCAGGCATAGGGTCCGCGGCCCGACATGCGGGCGCCGAATTCGGGGTCGTTGTCGCGGCCGCCACGCGTATCCCGCACCAGGTTCATCACGTGCTTCGCCCGGTCGGGAAACTCGCGCTCCAGCCATTCCCTGAACAGGTCCTTCAGCTCGTGCGGCAATCGCAGTAACACGTAACCTGCTTCGCGTGCCCCGGCTGACCGGGCCGCACCCAGCAGCTTCTCGATGTCCATGTCGTTGATGGCCGGAATGATCGGCGCGGTCATCACCACCGTCGGAATCCCTGCGGCGGACAGCATCTCCAGCGCCTGAAGCCTGCGGCCCGGCGTGGCGGCTCGCGGCTCCAGCTTGCGCGACAGCTTGTGGTCTAGCGTGGTCAGCGACAGCGCCACCTTGACCAGGCCCTTCTCGGCCATCGGCTTCAGCAGGTCGATGTCGCGCGTCACCAGCGCCGACTTGGTAACGATGCCGACCGGGTGACTGGTTTCGTTGAGAATTTCCAGCACGGAGCGCGTGATCCGGTACTGCCGCTCCACCGGCTGATAGGGGTCGGTGTTGGCGCCGAGTGCAATCGTTGCCGCCTCGTATCCCTTTGCGCCCAGCTCCTTGCGCAGGAGCTCCGCAGCGTTGGTCTTGGCGAACAGCCGGGTTTCGAAGTCGAGCCCTGCCGACAACCCCATATAGGCGTGGCTGGGCCGGGCGTAGCAATAGGAACAGCCATGCTCGCAGCCGCGATAGGGGTTGATCGAACGGTCGAAGGAGATGTCGGGCGAGGTGTTGCGGGCAATGATCGTGCGGGCGATTTCCGCTGTCACGTGTGTCTTGAGCGGCGGCAGCTCTTCGTCGCCGCGCGCCCAGCCATCGTCAAAGCCGATCCGCTTCAACGCCTCGAAGCGGCCAATTGCGTTGCTGCCCGCCCCGCGCCCGCGCACACGGGTCAGCGGCGCAGGCGCAGTGCTTGAGAAGTCAAGATTGGTGCAGTTTGGTTGGACGTTCATCATGATCGGAACATAATTCAGAAAACAGAACAAAACAAGAACAAAAATCACGCCAGCTTGTGTTCCCGATGACAGTGGCTGCCGCTATTGTTCCGCCGTCATGAAGCTGTCTGTGATCATACCGGCGCTGAACGCCAATCACCTGCTGCCTGCTGCCGTTGCCCGGCTCAAGGCGGAAGGCGTGGATGAGATCATCATCGCCGACGGCGGCAGCACGCCTCCTCCGTCCGGTCTTGGAGAAGGCGTTCAGGTCATTTCCGCGGCTTCCGGCCGGGGCCAGCAGTTGCAGGCAGGAGCCGCAGCCGCAACCGGCGACTGGCTGTTGTTGCTGCATGCCGACACGAGGCTGGGCGACGGCTGGCGGGAAGCAGTATGGGATCATGTCCGGGACAATCCGGGCAAGGCCGCGTTCTTCCGTTTCGCGCTTGATGACGCCAGCCCGGCCGCCCGGCGGCTGGAGCGCGTCGTGGCCTTGCGCTGCCGGCTGCTGGCTCTGCCGTACGGCGATCAGGGATTGCTGATCTCCCGCAGGCTGTACGGGGCCGTCGGCGGCTTCCGGCCCATTCCCCTGATGGAAGACGTTGACATCGTCCGCCGCATCGGACGCGCCCGGCTGGTCACGCTCGATGTGCCCGCTGTCACCAGCGCGGCTCGCTACCGCCGCGAAGGCTATCTGCGCCGCATGGGGCGCAACCTGCTGTGCCTGTCATTGTTCTTTGCCGGTGTCGATCCCGCACGCATCCGCAAGATCTACGCATGAGCAAACCGGCCCGCCATCTCGTCGTCATGGCCAAGCAGCCCCGCCTTGGTCGGGTCAAGACCAGGCTGGGCCGCGAGATCGGCACCATTGAAGCGACCCGCATCTACCGTGTCATGCTGTCCGGATTACTGCGCCGGCTTGGCCGCGATCCACGCTGGCAGACCTGGCTGGCGGTGGATGGCGTGCACGAGGTTCATGCCCCTGTCTGGCCCGCCGAAATCAATGTGGTGAACCAGGACCGGAGTGATCTCGGCGAGCGCATGCAGCGCCAGTTCGGCGCACTGCCGCCTGGCCCTGTTGTGCTGATCGGGTGTGACATACCGGCCATCACGCCCGGCGACATTGCTGGAGCTTTCAGGCTGCTGGGCAACGCTGAATTCTGCTTTGGACCTGCCGATGATGGAGGCTACTGGCTGGCGGGTCAGTCAGCGGGCCGGCGCGGTACACCGATGTTCGCCAACGTCAGGTGGTCAAGCGAACATGCTCTGGAAGACACGCTTGCAAATCTGCGCGGCAGGTCAGTCGCCATGCTGCGGCAGCTGGCCGACGTCGATGACGCCGCCAGCTACCTTCATTTCATCCAGTCCGGTTACACATCGAGCTGATAGCTGACCGGTACGTAGTGGTACGAGCCGTCGGCGCGCTTGTCGATGTAGCCCACTGCCGGGAACGGCATATGGTAGCTGGTGAACGGAATCCGGTCCGCCGCCAGCATGTCGAGCACCTTCTTGCGGGTGGCCACGGCGCCATCCTTGTCAATGTCGAACCTGACGTGCCACTCGGGCTTGGCAATCGACAGGTAGGCCTGGTTGGCGAAGTCGCCGCCGATCAGGATGCGCTGGCCTGCGCTTTCAAGGTGATAGGCCGTGTGGCCGGGCGTGTGGCCGTTGGCAGCCATGGCGCGGATACCCGGAGCAACCTCGTCGCCGTCCTTCACGAACGTGAACTTGTCCTTCATCGGCGTGATGTTGCTGGTTACCAGCTTGGCCACGCGCTCGGTCGGGCCGCTCATGCGTTCTTCTGCCGACCAGAAATCATGCTCGGTTGCGGCTGCCACGTATGTGGCGTTCGGGAAGGTCGGATTGCCGCCCATCATCAGCCCCCCGATATGGTCCGGGTGGTAGTGGGTGATGACGACCTTGTCGACCTGCTCAGGCGCATAGCCGGCGGCTTTCAGCGTGTGGTGGATCAGGTGGCCGGCATTGGGCATGCGCGCGTCACCATTGCCGGTGTCGAACAGCACCAGTTCCGATCCGGTATTGACGATCACCGGCGTGAACGAGATCTGCAGCTTGTCGGTAGGCAGGAAGTTGGCCTTGGCCTGGGCCTCGAACTCTTCCTTGGAGGCGTTGGTGCCGAAAATGCTCTGCGGGTCTTCCATCGAAACCGCACCGTCATTGATGGTGGTGATGGTGAACTCGCCCAGCTTGAAGCGCCGGTGGGTCGGCCGGTCGACTTCCTTCATGTCGGCCTTGGCGGCCGCGGGTGACACGGACAGCTTGCCGGCAAGCGGCGCGGCGGCAGCGGTTACGGCAGCGCCGGCAATGAGCTGGCGGCGGGACAGGGGCAGGCGGAATTGTGGCATCGTCTGAACCTCGTTTGACTTGTAGATTGGCCGGGTGCGGAATGGCACACCTGCTTCGGACAAACCTGTAACGAAGTTGTGGCGCGGAAGTTCACTTTCGCTTGAACAGTTCCACATTCTGAAAGGGTTGCGCGATCTGCGCACATCCCTTGTGCAGCGCTGCCGGTGCCTCAGCCCTTCTTGCGCTGCAGGTGCTCTTCAAGGCGTGGCATGATTTCCACGAAGTTGCACGGCATGTGCCGGTAATCCAGTTGCTTGACCAGAATCTCGGTCCAGCCGTCCTTGCAGGCGCCGGGCGAACCGGGCAGGCAGAAGACGTACTTGCCCGACGCCACGCCGGCGGTGGCGCGCGACTGGACGGTAGAAGTGCCGATTTTCTGCCACGACATCATGTGGAAGGCGATGGCAAAGCCTTCGGCCTCCTTGTCGAGCAGCGGCTTCACCGCCTCGATGGTGACATCGCGCCCGGTTAGGCCGGTGCCGCCGGTCGTGATGACGGCGTCGGTGTCGTCGCGTTTCAGCCATTTGCGTATGGTCGATCGGATGGCGCGGATGTCATCCTTGACGATTGAGCGGGCGGATAGCAGGTGCCCTGCCTCGGCGATGAGACCGGTAAGCGTATTGCCGGACTTGTCCGTTTCCAGTGTACGGGTGTCTGATACGGTCAGCACCGCGATGCGGACCGGAATGAAGGGACGGGTTTCGTCTATTCTGGACATGAGGGATCACCAGTTCTGACGTTCAACACATTTGCTGCGTTCCGGTTGTTTAAAGGGGAGCCAGACCGCTCATGAAACCACTAAACACGATGTCCGGCAGCCGTTCAACGTTTGGCCGGTTTCGAAGTAAACATTTGACAAATATGGAGAAAAATTGACTTAAACCATGACGGTTTACAATGTACGGGTAACCCTAACGCTCGGTTTACAGACGAGTTGCGTAGTGCAGGTCTGACACAGGAAATTGCCTGCAAAGTGTCATCCTTTGCTCAAGTATAAATCTGCTTACTGACTTGTTAGTCGCGCCTTTACGCCCAGCATGTCGCGCCAGGCAAGCCGCTTGGCCTCGGGCGAACGCAGCAGATACGACGGATGCAGGCTTGGCATCAGATCCACGTCACGGCCTCCGATGCTCAGCTTGCGCCAGTTGCCCCTGACCCTGGTGATCCCTTGCGTTGTTCCAAGCAGCGCCTGGGTCGGAATGTTGCCTGCCGTCATGACGATGCGCGGCTCGGCCAGTTCGATGGCGCGGCGCACGAATGGCAGGCACATCAGCAGTTCTGCCGTGGACGGGTTGCGGTTTCCCGGCGGGCGCCAGAACACGGCATTGGTGATGAAAACCGAGGTGGCCGGGTCGTCACTGTTCCGGTCGAACCCTCCGGCCTTGAGCATCTTGTCGAGCAATTGCCCCGACTTACCGACGAACGGCAGGCCCTGTTCGTCCTCGTCGCGGCCCGGCGCTTCGCCCACGATCATCAGGTGCGCGCCGGGCAGGCCGTCGGCGAAGCATAGCCGGGTGGCCGTGCGCTTGAGCGGGCAGGCATCGAAACCGTCGAGAAACTGTGCAAGCTCATCGAGTGTCTTGCAGCCTTGCGCCATCGCTTCCAGCTCGCCGGCAGGTATCGCCGGCACGGCCGCAGCCGGGGTACGGGGCATTGCCGGCGCGGCTGGCGGGGCTGCTGGCTGAGGACGGTTGAGCGCCGGGCGCGGCGATGCGGGACTGGCGCTTCCGGATGGGCTGGCGGCCGCACCGGACTTTTGCGCCTCGCTCTCGGCAAACCTGTCCACGGGCTCCGGCAGGATCGCCTCGTCGGCACCCATCTCCGCCAGCCATTTCAGCGCCTGTGCGGCGTCCAGTGCCATGGTTCCTCCTGATTGTCAGGTGCCCTGTGTCGTTTTGTACCTGATGATGACGTTTCTGAGCCTGTTTGCCGTTGCGGGCAACTTCAATATAAAAGATGTCAACACGATCAGCAAAACCGGCATCAAGGCTGGAGAACGAGGGCACATGAGCGAGAACGGGGCAATCGAGCGCGAGTCGATGGAATACGACGTGGTCATCGTCGGTGCAGGTCCCGCCGGCCTGTCCGCCGCGATCCGTCTGAAGCAGCTTGCCGCTCAGGCCGGCAGCGACATCTCGGTCTGCGTGCTGGAGAAGGGATCCGAGGTCGGCGCCCACATCCTGTCCGGCGCCGTCATCGATCCTGTCGCCCTCAATGAACTGATCCCCGACTGGAAGGAAAAGGGCGCGCCGCTGAAGACCGAGGTCAAGGAAGACCGCTTCTACATGCTCGGCCAGGCCGGAGCGCTGCGTCTGCCCAACTTCCTGATGCCGCCACTGATGAACAACCACGGCAACTACGCCGTTTCGCTGGGCAATGTGTGCCGCTGGCTAGCTACCCAGGCCGAGGAACTGGGCGTTGAAATCTACCCCGGCTTTGCCTGCTCCGACCTGGTCTACCGTGACGACGGTTCGGTCAAGGGCGTCGTCGCCGGCGTGTTCGGCATCGGCAAGGACGGCGAACCCGGGCCCGACTACCAGCCTGGCATGGAACTGCACGGCAAGTACGTGATGATCGGCGAAGGGGTGCGCGGTTCGCTCGCCAAGGTGCTGATCGAGCAGTTCAACCTGTCCGACGGCAAGAGCCCGCAGAAGTTCGGCATCGGCATGAAGGAACTGTGGGAGGTCAAGCCGGAGAAGCACAAGCAGGGCCAGGTTACCCACACCATGGGCTGGCCGCTCGACACCAGGACCGGCGGCGGCTCGTTCATGTACCACCTCGAGGACAACCTGGTGTCCATCGGTTTCGTGGTGCACCTGAACTACGAAAACCCGTACCTGTTTCCCTACATGGAGTTCCAGCGCTTCAAGCATCATCCAATGATCGCCGAGGTGCTGGAAGGCGGCCGGCGCATCGCCTATGGCGCACGCGCCATCACCGAGGGCGGTTACCAGTCGGTGCCGAAGCTCACCTTCCCCGGTGGCGTGCTGATCGGCTGTTCGGCCGGCATGGTCAACGTGCCGCGCATCAAGGGCACTCACAATGCCATGAAGTCCGGCATGCTTGCTGCCGAAGCCGCCTTCGCCGCCATCGGCGCCGGCCGGGAGGCAGATGAACTGGTCGACTACCAGGAGGCCTGGGACCGCTCGCCGATTGCCAGGGACCTCAAGATGGTTCGCAACGTCAAGCCGATGTGGTCGAAGTTCGGCTTGATCGGCGGCCTCGCGCTGGGCGGGCTCGACATGTGGACCAACCAGCTGTTCGGCTTTTCCTTGTTTGGCACCTTCAAGCACGACAAGACCGACGCACAGGCGACCGGCAAGGCGTCCGCGTTCAAGCCGATCGATTATCCAAAGCCCGATGGCGTGCTGTCGTTCGACCGGCTGACCAACGTGGCCTACTCGGCAACCAACCACGACGAGAACCAGCCGGCTCACCTGAAGCTGAAGGACGCCTCGGTTCCGGTGGCGAAAAACCTGCCCGAATATGCCGGTCCTTCGCAGCGCTACTGTCCTGCCGGCGTGTACGAGTTTGTCGAGGACGATGGCGGAAATCCGCGCTTCCAGATCAATTTCCAGAACTGCGTCCACTGCAAGACGTGCGATATCAAGGACCCGGCCCAGAACATTAACTGGACGGTGCCGCAAGGCGGCGAGGGCCCCAATTATCCCAACATGTGACGTTGTTGCCGGGTGTCCGGTGCGTCCGGCAAGCCTTACGTAAGGCCTTGAAGCGCCAATATCTTTGCCGCTGATAACCACACTGGCGTCATTTTGTTGCCCGCTTTGAAGGCAATCCTGCATACGCTGGGAGCCAACAGGGAGGCTTCTGATGTCTCAGGGAATTCTTCGCGCACTCGCCTGTGCAGTGTGCATTGTTGCCATTCCGGCAACGGCGCTGCCGGAGTCGCTCGAACGCATAAACCGCGAGGGATCCGACGTGCGGCCCTCGAAAAATCTCATGTCGATCCTGACAGGTGATCAGGACGATGGCGCTTCGCCTGCCTACAACACGCTGCCGGCCTTGCAGACGCCCAGCGTGGTCGGCAACACGTCCATCAACATCACGCAGCCCCAGATACCCGACAGCGCCCAGCCGCAGGCCGCCCAGCCGGATCCCGAGCCCATCGCTCCACCGGCTGTTGCAGGCAACCCGCCGCCCGTGGTGGCAGCGCAGCCCGAACCGCGCGAGCAGGCCCCGTCGAGCCGGGCCTCATCCGGCGTCAGTGAAGCGGATTGGTGGAAGGACACCGGCAATCCTGCCGTATTCACCTTCAGCAACTGCCTGTCGCGCTATTCCCGCGCTCAGGCGCTCGAACATCCCAAGCTCAATCTGAAGTCAGTGCTGGCCAAGGCCATCAAGGCTGACTGCGGGCAGCAGTTCGACGCGGTGTCGCTGGCCCTGGCAGAACGCTTCGGCAGCAAGCGCGGGCGCAAGATGGCTGAAGAGCTTAGCAGTTCGACCTTCGTGCCGGCGGTGAGGGAAGCCGTGCTGAACGTTCGCCAGGAGCAGAAGGCGGCATCGGCTGGCAACCCTACGCAAACGGTGGCAGCCGCGCCGGCTGCCCCGGCACCTGCAGCGCAGCCGCAACCCGCCTCGACCCAGACTGCGGGCGCAGCCCCCGCAGCGGTTCCGGCGCCAGTCTCGCCCCAGGCGGTTGGGCCGCACCTCGAGTTGGCCATCGCCAAGGAAGAGATGTTCACCTGCTATCGCACCCGCACCGACCGGGCCGGCCCGCAGCCCGCAATGCCGGTCGATGCCGTGGTGGACCAGGTGCTGCTCGAATGCAGCGATCACACCCGCGCCTTCTTCAAGCGGCTGTTCGAGGTTTATCCACACCGCGAGGGCCAGCAGGCCGACAAGATGCGCGAGGCGATTGCCACCAATTACCGCCCGGCCATTGCCTCGCGGGTCGAGCAGCTCCGCGCAGGCAACGTTACCGCCCCCGCGTCCGGAACCACCAGCAGCACGGTTGTGAAGTCGGCTACCTCAGCTTCGCAATGAACGGACGGTTCGGCCAGCAATCGACCGGCAGCCCCAGCTTCTTCTGGTGCATGCCGGTGGCCGTTCGGGTTCTGAAGCCGATAAGTCCGTCAATGGTGTTGCCGACATTGTAGCCAAGGTCGACGAGCTTGCGCTGAACCTTCTGCATGTCCGGCCGGGTAAACGTGTCGACCTCCCGCCACGGCGTGATGAACGACCCCGACCCTGCAATCCTGTCTGCCAGGTTGCCAACGTACAGCACGTAGAGATCGGATTCATTGTAGGCCTTGATGGCGTAGTAGTTGTCGGTAGCGACGAAGGCCGGCCCGAACCGTCCTGCCGGCATGATCAGGTAGCTCTTCGCGCCCATCAGCGATTGCGGCCACTGGCGGCCCGCCACGCGTGTCGCTCCTGCCGCCACCCAGTCCGCCACCGGCCGGCCTGCGTCCGGGCCTTCCAGCGTGCAGTCCAGCCGGTTCGACGGTTCGACTTCGTAGGCCCAACTCAGGCCCGGCACCCAGCCGCTTGCCTTTAGGAAACTTGCCGACGTCGCCAGCGCGTCTGGCACCGAGTTCCAGATGTCCACCTTGCCGTCGCCGTCGCCGTCGGCTGCGTGCTCGAGATAAAGGCCCGGCAGCATCTGCGTATGGCCCATGGCGCCCGCCCACGACGACTTGAGCTGGTTCATCGGGACGACGCCTCGTTCAGCGATCTCGAGGATTGCTAGCACCTCGGGCCGGAAGAAGTCTGGCCGGCGCCCGAGATAGGCCTGCGTGGCCAGCACCGACATGGCGTCGTGCGGAATGCTGGCACGGGAGTAGGCGGTTTCGCGGCCCCAGATGGCGGCAAGGATTTCCCTGTCTACCCCGGTGCGATTTTCGATCCGCTCGAGCGTTTCGCCGAACCGCGCCATTTCCTTGCGGCCGATGGCGGCAAGGTTGTTCATCGACTTCTCATTGAAATAACGCCCGGGCGAGCCGAACTCTGCCTGCCGCTTCGGGCTTGGTTTCGGATCCTCGCCACCGATCGGCGGCGGATCGAGGTCGGGAATGTCCCACTCGATCTTCATCCGACTTGCGGCTTGGTCGAAGGTCTTGCGCGAAACCCCGCGCTGTTGTGCTTCCGGCCATAGGCTTTCAAGAAAGCCGGTAAAGCCGCGCTCGGCAGCTTTCCGGTAGCTTGCGGAAACTTCCACCGCGGCCGCGCCGGACACCGGCAGCAGGCAGGTGATGGCAAGGCCTGTCAGGGCCGGGGCAACCAGACAAATACGCGCGAAGCGGCGAATCAGCTTTCGTATCATGCGCCCAGTGTGAGCGAACCGGCCGGGCCGTTTCAACCCGGCATGGCACCGCAGCAGGCCGCTCTGGCTGCAAATGCCGGTGTTGTGACATATGGCTTGCTTGCGGAGCAGCCCAAAAACCATCACATTGCAGGTCAATGCATGCGGCCTGCACCGCGCGTGGTTCTGACAGGCCGCGCAACGGCTGTGCGAGAGGCCGCGCCCCGTCTGGATTGGATATTGGAAACATGACCCTGAAATTGCGCACGCTGAGTGCCGTATTCCTGTTCTGCCTGCCCTTTTCCGTGCCGGCAGCCGCGGCACAGACGCCGGGGGAAGATCCCTACGCCGACCTGCGCATCGAGGATGCATCGCCCTCGGGCAGCTATCTTGCAGGCCGTTATGCGAGCCGCCAGCGCGAGACCGACATCGCCGCGCGTTATATTGCCCGCGCCCTGGAGAGTGATCCCAACAATCCGCTGCTGATCGAGCGCGCCTTCACCCTGGAAGTATCGTCCGGCAACATTGAAGCCGCCACGCGCTTTGCCAAGCGGGTGCTCGAGTTCAACGACCAGCACCGCCTGTCGTTGCTCGTGCTGGGCCTTGAAGCGGTGCGCGAGGGCCGGCAGGCCGTTGCCCGCGAGAATTTCACCAAGGCCGGCTATACCCCCATCGGCGAGTTGACCTCGGCGCTCCTGTCCGCTTGGTCCTACGCTGCAGACAACAACCTCACCGGCGCGATGGCCGAACTCGACAAGCTCAAGCGCAACCAGGCGTTCGAGAACTTCCGGCTGTTCCACGCTGCCATGATTGCCGACCTGACCAACGATCGTACCCGCGCCGAAGCCAATTATGTTGCAGCCTACGAGAAGGCCGGTACATCGCTACGCGTGGTGCAGGCCTATGGCAATTACCTGGAGCGCACCGGCCGGGCGGACAAGGCGAAGGACGTCTACGAACTGTTCCTGCGCGCTACCCAGCAGAACCCCCTCATCGAAGCAGCCTTGAACCGGGTCAAGGCTGGCGGCGAGCCGGGTCACTTCGTGGAGGGCGCAGAGGCCGGTATTGCGGAGGCGCTGTATTCGATTGCCGGGGCGCTGACAGACGAGCGCTCGATCGATATCGCGCTGATCTATGCCCGGCTTGCCCTGTCCATGAAGCCCGGCTTCCCGGAGGGCCAGACCCTGCTTGGCGAAATCTACAACGAGATGAAGCTTCACCGGCAGGCCATCGCAGCCTACCAGGACGTGCCGACCGACAGTCCGTTGCGCTCCAGCGCCGAGATCCAGATCGCCACCAGCCTCAACCAGCTTGAACAGCCCGACGAGGCGGTGAAGACGCTGAAGGCGCTGATTGCCCGCGAGCCGGAGAACTACAACGCGCTGCTGGCGCTGGGCAACCTGTACCGGCTCAACGAGAAATGGCTGGACGCTGCCGACGCCTATACCCAGGCGCTTGCCCGCATCGACGAACCGGGCGAAGAGCAGTGGTCGGTCTACTATTTCCGTGGCATCGCATGGGAGCGGGCCGGCAAGTGGGCCAATGCCGAACCGGATTTCCGCAAGGCGTTGCGCTTCCAGCCCGAACAGGCTGCCGTCCTGAACTATCTCGGCTACTCGCTGATCGAGAAGCGTCTCAACCTCGATGAAGCCTTCAAGATGGTCGAGAAGGCCGTTTCGCTGCGCCCCAATGACGGTTACATCGTCGACAGCCTTGGCTGGGCACATTTCCAGCTCGGCAATTATGACGAGGCGGTTGAACTGCTGGAGCGTGCCGCTGGCCTGCGCCCTGAGGATCCTGTGATCAACGACCACCTCGGTGATGCCCTGTGGCGCATCGGCAGGACGCTCGAAGCGAAGTTCCAGTGGCAGTACGCACTCGACTCGAAGCCGACGGATGCCGACGCGGAAAAGATCCGCAAGAAGCTGAAGGATGGCCTGCCGGCGCTCGACCCGGCCAAGGAGCCGCCCACCGCTTCGGGCACCGAAAAGCCCAACCGGTCCTGATCCCGTTCCGGTTGAGAGTTCCGGCCGATGTCCACCTGGTTCGCCGCGGCGAAGATCAACCTTGCCCTGCACGTGACCGGCCGGCGCGCTGACGGCTATCACCTGCTCGACTCTGCCGTAATGTTTGCCGCCGACGCCGGCGACCGGCTCACCATCGAGCCTGCGCCTGAGACGGTTCTCGCCATTGCCGGCCCGTTCGGCGAAGGCCTTGAGACCGATAGCGGCAATCTGGTGCTCAGGGCCGTGGCGGCGCTGGCTGCCGAATGCCCGGGCAGGGTCAAGCCCTGCCGCCTTGCGCTGGAAAAGAACCTGCCCGTCGCCTCCGGTATCGGCGGCGGCTCGGCTGATGCCGCTGCAGCGCTGAAGGCCGTTGTCGCCTTCAATCAACTCGACATCGAGGAAGACGCGTTGGCGCGGATTGCCCTGTCGCTCGGCGCGGATGTGCCGGTTTGTCTGACTTCAAGCGCCTGCCGCATGCGGGGCATCGGTGAGGACATCGAGGCGTGGACCGATGCACCGCCGCTTCATGCGGTTCTGGTCAACCCCGGCGTGGCCGTTTCGACTGCAGCCATCTTCAAGGCGCTGGCGCTGACGCCGGGCCAGAGTGCGGGCACCGGAATGGGCAAGATGCCTGCAGCCAGTGATTGTCTCGGCTGGCTCGCGCAATGCCGCAATGACCTCGAGCCCCGAGCGAGACAACTCCAGTCGGTGATTGGCGGCGTGCTGGACGCCATAGCCACGACTGACGGCTGCCGCATTGCCCGCATGAGCGGGTCCGGTGCCACCTGCTTCGGTTTGTACGAAGATGATGCGTCTGCCAGTGCCGCAGCCGCCGTGCTCAGGGCTGCGAACGCAGGCTGGTGGGTCGCGCCGACAAGGCTGGTCTAGTGCGCCCTCGCCACTGAAAACCCGATGGCGTCCACCATCGCGGCCTTGTACTCGCTGTCCGGAAATATCTCCAGCGCATCGCGGGCAATCGCGCCATAGTGGCGCGCACGGTCGATGGTGTCTTCGATTGCGCCATGCTGGTTCATCAGCTGGATGGCGTGGTCCAGGTCGCCATCGCGCTGGTCGCCGGCTTCCATCACCCGCTTCCAGAATTCGCGCTGATGGTCGTCGCCGCGCCGGTACGACAGGACGACGGGCAGGGTGATCTTGCCTTCCCGGAAGTCGTCGCCCACGCTCTTGCCAAGCTGGGCCTGCTTGCCGGAATAGTCGAGTGCATCGTCGACCAGCTGGAATGCAATGCCGAGATTGCGGCCATAGGACTCGAGCGCTTCCCGCTCGGCCCTGGAGCGTCCGGCCACGATCGCACCCACCTCTGCCGCTGCTGCAAACAACGCTGCGGTCTTGGCGTTGATCACGCGCAGATAGGCATCTTCGGTAGTGGAGGTATTGTGCGCGGCTGCAAGCTGCATCACCTCGCCCTCGGCGATGATGGCGGCGGCGTCAGACAAGACGCCCAGCGCCTCGAGCGAGCCAGTCGACACCATGATGCGGAACGCTTGTCCGAGCAGGTAGTCGCCGACCAGCACGCTGGCCTGGTTGCCCCAGATCAGCCGCGCCGTCCGCCGGCCCCGGCGCAGGTCGCTTTCGTCAACCACATCGTCATGCAGCAGCGTGGCTGTGTGCATGAACTCGACGGCCGTGGCAAGGTCCACATGGTGGGTTCCCCAGCCATACCCGCACATGCGCGCTGCGGCGATGGTCAGCATCGGGCGCAGCCGCTTGCCGCCGGAATCGATCAGGTGCTGGGCGAGTTGCGGGATCAGGTCCACGTGCGAGTGCGCATGGCTCAGGATCTGTGCATCGACCTTTTCCATGTCGGCCGAGACAAGCTTCAGCAGGGGCGTCAGACTCGCCTCCTTCGCTTCCGCTGCACTCAATGGAACCACTACGCCCACGAATTTACTCCGCCGCCAGAAATCCTGCTTCTCTGCCGTCACAATAGGCGGCAAGGGCGGAGGCGACAAGCGTTCTATGGCCGCGCGGGCAGCTTCTGGATAAACTGTTGTTGATCTTCTTCTTTACGTCCCAGGAACCGGTAAAGACAGCCAATGCGTGAACTTTTGCGCTCAAATGACATGGTGCTGGTGTCATACATTGTTGACCTGCTTCAGCAGGAAGGCTTGGCGGCAACCGTTTTCGATGTTCACATGAGCATTCTGGAGGGTTCTGTCGGCGTGTTGCCGCGCCGCGTCATGGTGCTGTCGGAAGACGAGCACCGGGCACGGCGCCTGCTGGCGGAAGCGGGACTGCGCGAGCACTTGCGCCCTCTGGCTGAATGAACCGAACCAATGGCTCATGGAGAATGGCCATGCTGGACGAATTCAACGAAACGGGCGAACCGCGTGAAGCCGGCGGCAAGGGCGGCCTGTCCGACGACGCATTTCTCGGCGGCAAGCTGCAGATGCTGCAGCCGGAAA
>JAHEBA010000068.1 GCA_024642465.1 Alphaproteobacteria bacterium | reverse complement strand
TGTCCGCCAGCTTGCCGGGCCGGGCCGTGCGGTCCGTCAAGCCTGTAGCAAGCCTCATCGCTTCAGCCAGCATTTCGCGTTGCGCAGGCGAATAAGGGACGCTCTCGAAGGCATGCACCTCGGCCACCTTCTCTCCATCCGTCACCATCCATGCCACGTCGATGCCATCCATCGACGTGCCGCTCATGAGCCCTGTCGCGTTGACGGGATTTGCCATTCGCCCTCTTCGTGTTATGAGGCGCCAACCTTACCACAAGAGCTTTAAGATGGCGTTCAAATCCGATTTCCTGCGCGTGCTCGACAAGCGCGGCTTCATCCACCAGATTTCCGACCCGGAAGGGCTCGACAAGCGCGTGCTCCGAGGCCCGATCACGGCCTATATCGGGTTCGACTGCACTGCCCGGTCGCTGCACGTGGGCTCGATGCTGCCGATCATGATGCTGCACTGGCTACAGCAGACCGGCAACAAGCCGATCACGCTGATGGGCGGGGGCACCACCAAGGTTGGCGATCCGTCCGGCAAGGACGGGGCCCGCAGGCTGCTGACGGATGCCGACATTGCCGACAACATGGCCGGCATCAAGCAGGTATTCGCCAAGTTCCTGAAGTTCGGCGACGGCAAGACCGACGCCGTCATGGTCGACAATGCCGAGTGGCTGGACGAGCTCAAGTACATCTCGTTCCTGCGCGATTACGGGCCGCACTTCACTATCAACCGGATGCTGACCTTCGACTCGGTCAAGCTGCGGCTTGAACGCGAGCAGCCGCTCACGTTCCTCGAGTTCAACTACATGATCCTGCAGGCCTACGATTTCGTGGAGCTGTCACGCCGCTATGCTTGTGAGCTGCAGATGGGTGGCTCGGACCAGTGGGGCAACATCATCAACGGCATGGAACTGGGCCGCCGCGTCGGCGAAAGGCAGCTGTATGCGCTGACCTCGCCTCTGCTGACCACGTCGTCCGGCGCCAAGATGGGCAAGACCGCCGCCGGCGCCGTCTGGCTCAACGCCGACATGCTCAGCCCCTATGACTACTGGCAGTACTGGCGCAACGCCGAGGACGCCGACGTCGAGCGTTTCCTCAGGCTATACACCACGCTGCCGATGGACGAGATCCGCCGGCTGGCAGCGCTTCAGGGTGCGGAGATCAACGAAGCCAAGAAGGTGCTCGCCAACGAGGCGACCACGCTGCTGCATGGGGCGGAAGCGGCCCGTGCGGCGGCCGGGACGGCCCAGAAGACCTTCGAGGAAGGCGGCGCGGGCGAGAACCTGCCGACCATCGACGGCAAGCCTGGCGACGGGCTGCTGGCACTGTTCGTGGCAGCAGGGCTTGCCGCGTCCAATGGCGAGGTGCGACGTGCCGTGACCGGCAATTCGGTCAGCGTCAATGATGCCAAGGTAACGGACCCCGCCTATGCCATTTCGGAGTCGGATTTCGGCACTGACGGCATGATCAAGCTTTCGCTGGGCAAGAAGAAGCACGCGCTGGTGCGCCGCGCCGGCTAGGTGCCGGCCCCACCCCCGTCAGCGGGTGCTTTGCTGCTCCTGACGATTGCGCTGTTGCTTCTGGGGCGAGCGCGCCGTGCCGTCAGAGTTGGTCTGGCCGCCGCCAATGTTGAACAGGTTGCGGAAGATGCCCGGCGCGATGGCCGACACCGGGTTCACCAGGAAGCGCGGCTGATTCATGGAGCCCTGCAGCGCGAAGTTCAGGCCGAACACGCCCTGCCCCTTGCCTCCGGTGAGAATGTCGCCGACCAGCGGCACCCCGGAAATTGCCGAGTTGATGGCGTAGGCCGGGATGATGGTGCCGCCGATGTCCATGGCAAGGTCTGCCTTGCGGATGATGCCTTGGGCCGAAGCGCCGATCTCGGGGCCCTGCACCAGCGCATCACCGATGCGCACGAACTGGTGATCCACCGAAAACGGCACGGACAGCCGCGACAGCCGCAAGCCATCGTTGCGCGGCCCCCGGGTACCACGCCCGGCATCGCGGGTGGTGCGGTCGATCTCGTTCAGTGCGGTTTCGTTCTGAACGGTGAAGTTGCGGACTTCCAGCATGCCGCGCTGGATCGCGCCCTGGCCCGGATTGCCAAGAACGGCGCCGAAGTCGATCGTGCCGCCGGAAATCTTGGAGTAAAGGTTTACCGCCCGCAACGTTGCGCCGGCATCGCGGCCAGTCACCCGCATGCGCCGGTTTGCGCCTTCGCGCGTGATGCGCATGGTAATCGGCGCCCCGCTCACATAGACGCCGTTGAGTTCCGCCTGCTGTACGGCGCCACCCTGGATGATCAGGCTGCCCTTCAGATTGTTCACCAGTTCGCCGCGATGAACGTAAATGCGACTGATGTTGGTATTGATCGAAACCGGCGGGTCCTTCGCGGCATCGCCGCCGGCAACCGAGCTCGTCATCATGCGCGAGATCAGCGGGCGCGCATCGAGACTGGCGCCACCCACGCCCATGCGCAGTTGGCCGCTGGAATTGTCGATCTCCAGCGCAAGCTGGTTGGTGTCACTCAGGATGAAGCGCGGCAGCGATGCATCGATCAGACCGCCATCGCGCTTGACCCTCACCTTGCCGACGATCTTCAGGTCCCTGCCGGTGACTTCAAGGTCCTCAATGACGATCATCTTGTCATCGCTCATGTTGACCTTGAAGGTGGCGCTGGTCTTGGGCGAAGGCTCGCGCGACCAGCTCAGGGCATCCAGTTCCATCCGCGCGTTGGACAGGTCGGCCTTGACCTGCGCCGAAACGATCTGCTCTCCGCGGCGCACCATCGACACGTCGACGGGAATCGGCCCGACCAGCCAGGGATCGAGACTGATGCTCAGCTTCTGCCGGTCACGGTCACTCAGAGTGGCGGAAACCACCAGGTTTTCATCGGCGTTGCCCGACTTGGACAGCGGCCTGCGCCAACTGATCCTGGCGCGTTTTTCGCCAAGCTGGGCTGTTCCTTTCGCCGAGATGACCGAATCCTCCAGCGCCAGATCGAGTTCGGCGTCCTCAAGGTCGAGACCTTCGACGGCTTCCTTGATGCGGCCTTTGGTCAGCTTGGCCGCAGCCGATACCTGGAAGTCGGCAGAACTGATTCCCGGCTTCAGCGGCATCGCCAGATTCAACGTGACCGCACCTCGGCCCGACACCTTGTTGATGTTGAAATTGGAGCCCTCCACCAGCTTGAGCGGCGGCAGGTCGGCATATTCGTGATAGCCGGCCACATCGCCATCCAGCTTGATGGTCATGGTGGCCGGGGAAATCGGAACCGCCAACTGCGTGATCTGCATGTTGCCGCCCGTGATGGCCAGCGCATTGCCGGAGGGAAGCGGTATCGCCGCTTTGTCGAAGGAGAGATCGAATAACGTACCGGTCAGATGGAAGCTGCCCGATCCATCAGCAACCTTCGGCAAGCCATCAGCGTAAGTCACTTCGACGCCGGAGGCGGTGAACTTCATGTCCACCGAGTCTTCCGGCAGCGGCATTCCTTTCAGCGACTGCTTGATCTGCTGGCCGGACAGCCGGACTCTGAACTCCGCATCGTCCACCGTTCCAGCGATCACGTTTTCCCGGTACCACCCGCGCGACTGCGGCGCCAGCACCGGCGGCCAGAGCTTGCGGATCAGTTCGTGTCCCAACGCCTTGCCCCGTCCGGCAAGGTATACGCCTACGGTGTCGCTTTCACCGACGAACTGTCCGCGAACCCGGACGCCGCCCTTGCCCGAAAGTACGATCAGGTCATCGACCACGAAACGCCGTTCGCCGAACATGGCCTGACCGCGCAACTTGAACTCGTCGATCGCGTTGCGCTGCTGCGGCGCTGCATTTGCAGCGTTGATGTTCACGTTGCGCGCATCAAGTTCGATGCGGGCCGAGACGATCTTGTCCTGCTCGTCGCGAACCGGCGCGATGCGGCCACTGAAGCGGGCCTCGGAGCCGCGGATCATCAGCGTGGAGTCCGTTATCAACACCTGGCCGGTCTGGGGCTCATAGCTGAGCCGGGCAATGCCTTCGTCAATGATCACCGAATCGGAAATGTAGTCCGGGAACGAGACCTTGCCAGCCTGGAGCGCCAGCACGCCGGCCGCGCTGTGGACAGTGCCCGTGTTGTCTATGTCGAATTGCATCTCGCCCGACAGCGGCAAGTCGATATTGGCGAGTTGGTTGAACGAGAACAGCTTGCGGGCCAGGTCAGCCGGCGTCACGTCGTAGACCTTGGCGATCACGCGATACATGTTGGAGTCGCGACGGAAGGTGGTCAGCAGTTCGGTCCGCCAGGTTGGGCCATCCGCCGAAATATCGGCATCAACGAACAGGGCAAAGCCGCCTTCGGCCTGCTTGAAGCGCAAGTTGGCGCGTGGCGACAGCCACAGGTGATCCTGGATCTCGTCCTTGAACGAAATTTGAGCGCCGGTAACCTCGATCACCTCAAGCGAACTTGCAGCCGTGCCTTCCCCGCCGCCCTGCAGCACCTTGCTGATGACGTCCGCGATCGAGCCTGCCGTGCCGTCCTCGCCGGTTGCGTTGGCGGGGGCTTCCGGCTCTGCAGCAAGGCCGGAATCGGACTTGCCCGAAGCGGAGACCGGGTTGGTGAAGCCCATGGCGATGCTGCCGTCGGCCTTGCGGCGCGCAAGTATGCGGGCACCGATCAGTTCCAGACGCTTCGGCTTCACCTTGCCGCTCAGGATTTCACCGATGTCCACCGATATGGCAGCACGCGGCGCGCGGGCGATAAGGTTGCCGTCGGCATCGGAAAGCCTCACATTGGCCAGGCGCAAATTGGGTTGGGAGGTGCCATCGCCCTTCTCGATGACGACATCGTCAAGGTCGAGACGGATGCCGGGAATCGAATCGGATACGCGCTCGCGCACCGCCTCTTTCAGGAAGCCAACACTCATCGGCCCTGAATTGAGCGCGAACACGAGGTAGCCGGCCGTTGCAATGGTCATTGCAACGAGTACCACGAATATCCAGGCGATTGACTTTATTGCCCGGTTGGCCACCTGTCCGCTCTCAAACTCGCCGCGCCGGCATGGCGCGGCATCGCCAGTGACGGCAACGCTTCTCCGCCGATCAGGGCCGGGTCTGCGCCGCCATTTTCAGGCCGCGATGCCGGTACACTGTCCAGCGCCGTGGCCCCGATCACAAAGAGCACCCGGTTGGGGCCCAATTGTGACCTTGCACATTCCGGTTTCCGCTGCCGGTAGCCCGAGGGCGGCATGGCAGTGCAAAAAAACCGCATCATTCCGGGAACACTATAGCGGTGCATACATTTATCAACCGTTTACCATGATGGAGACTACAGATGAGCGACCTGCCTGATACCGGTGATGCCCTTCCCGCTTTTGATCTAGATACCAATGGCGGCGGGCGCATTTCCAGCACCGATCTTGCCGGTTCCAAGGCCGTGATCTTCTTCTACCCGAAGGACGACACGCCGGGCTGCACCAAGGAAGCCGTCGGCTTTTCAGCTCTCAAGCCGGAATTCGACAAGGCCGGCATCAAGCTGCTGGGAATTTCCGCCGATCCGCCGCCAAAGCACGACAAGTTTGTTGCCAAGCACAATCTCACCGTGACGCTGGGGGCAGACCCCGAACTGGACTGTCTGAAGGCATTCGGCGTGTGGACCGAGAAGTCGATGTACGGCAAGAAATACTTCGGCATCGAGCGCACCACCTTTCTGGTGGGCAAGGACTGCAAGATCGCCCGCGTCTGGCGCAAGGTAAAGGTGCCGGGCCACGCCGGAGAAGTTCTCGCCGCCGCAAAGGACCTGTGAGGCAGGCACGAGGCAAAACGCAACTCAAGCAATGGTTGCGTTTCGCGCCCTGATTCCCATAATCGCTCCCGGTATGACCGTCGAACTTACCGATGGCGGGCCCGAGACAGGCCGGTCGGCGGTTTGACGCGTCCTGCAGTGCAAGAGCAACAACAGCGCCACGACCGGGAGGGCGAATGCGGCACGCCAGGCGGCATCACGGCAGACGCCAGCGGCGCGGAGTATTCTCGCGCATCGCCTATGCATTCCGCGAACGCCAGATCTATCTGCGCTCCGAAGGCGAGGTCCAGTTCATAACGTTGCGGCCTTGGGTGCAGGTTGCCGCGGTTATGGCGTTCTGCGCCGGGCTGTACTGGGTCGCATATGCCACCGTCAACGTGGCCTTCAAGGACCAGGTACTGGCGCTGAAGGAACGCAACCAGTACCGCGCCCGGCTTGAGTATGAAGACCGGATCGGCGAACTGCGCTCGACCATTGACCGGCTCAATCGCCGGCTGCTGCTGGACCAGCGGGCCTATCTTGCAAAGGTCGACGAGGTGCGTGCCGAGCACGACAAGCTTGTCGAACGGCACGACCGGCTGGCCGAGTTCTTCCAGAACGGCTGGCTTCCGGCGCCAACTGCCACGCCGTCCGGCACCGGCACCCGCGGAGACCAGCAGCGGGACGGCAGCCTCGATGTGGTTCCGCGCGGCACCATCACCGATCATGGCGAGCCTGCCCGGCTGGCGGATGCCCCGCCCCTGGCCTCGCAGGCCTACCAGGCCGAATTCACCGCGCCCGAACAGGCGCTTGAGCCGCTGGACGACCTGCACGGCTACATGGCCATGATGGAAACGCGCGAAGCGAGCCTGCTGGACAAGGTAATTGCCTACATGGACAGCCGCAACAGCGAGATCGGCGGCATCTACCGCAGCCTCGGCATCAGCGCGGGTGATGTGGCCAGGGGGGGTCGCAGTACGTGCCCGAGGGCGTGGGCGGACCCTACATCGCAGCGGCAAGCCAGCTGGGCTCGGCCGTGCTGTCCTCACGCGTGAATGACCTGTCGCAACGGCTGGATACGTGGGAACGGCTGAAATTCCAGTCCGCACGGCTGCCGCTGTCGCGCCCGATGCCGGCCGAACACGAGATGTCGAGCGGCTACGGTTTGCGCAAGGACCCGATCAAGCGCAGGCCGGCCATGCATGCCGGCGTCGACTTCCGGGGGCCGGTCGGTTCGCCCGTCAAGGCCACCGCGCCGGGCGTGGTGATCAAGGCCGGCTGGAGCGGCGGCTATGGCAAGCTTGTCGAGGTCCGCCATGAAAATGGCGTAAGTTCGCGCTACGCGCATTTAAGCATAATCTTCGTTCGCGCTGGCCAGAAGGTTGAAGCCAGTGATATATTGGGGAAATTGGGGAATACGGGCCGTAGTACCGGCCCGCATTTGCATTACGAAACTCGTGTGAGCGGACGCGCTATCGACCCGCTCAGGTTTTGGAAGACACGCGATGTTTTTCAGGAAATCACGCGATAAGGCCCGCAAGGGAGCCCCCGCCGGCGGCGGCCGCCAGCGGCATCGCTCCGGTCCTTCGCTTCTGTCCATGGACCTCGTCATCGACGGGTCCGTCTCCACCAGCGGGGAACTGCAGGTGGATGGCACCATCAACGGCTCGGTGCGCGCGCGCGCCGTGGTCGTCGATGCAAACGGTGTCGTTTATGGCGACATCACCGCCGAGGAAGTAATCGTCCGCGGCCGCGTCATCGGCCCGATCCGCGCGCTGCACATTCACATCTTTGCCGGTGCCCACATCGAGGGCGACGTGATCAACCAGACGCTGTCGATCGAAAACGGCGCCCACGTTGACGGCAAGATCCGCCGCGTGGAAGACCCATTGTCCGAACCGCTGGACGAACGCGGCTACGGCGGCTGGAGCCAGTCGTACGGTTATGAGCACGACCACTACCAGCCGCAGGAAAACGTCTACTCCCTGCCCGGCAACAGCCAGATGGCGGACGACGAAGACTACGCCGCTGCCCCGCCTGCTCCGGTCAGAAAGCCCAAGGCGGCGGAGTAAACCACCTCTCAGCCAACCCGCAGTTCCGGAAATCCCTCGTACCACTCAGCGTGAGAACCGGCGTGGTTATCCATGCCCGGCTTGGTCAGGCAGCCCTTTGGCGTGACGTAGCTGTCGATGCGGCGCTCAGGCTCCTCGCGCCATTGCAGGTTGAAGGCGGCGAGCTTCGGGAAGAAGTATATGCTTGAATAGTTCAGGTCGTCGTGGATCCACCAGGCCAGCGCGCGCCAGTCGGCACCCTGCTCGAAGCGGTCGGCAAACCACGGAACGACGATGCAGGCGGTGGCGCCCATGCGACCCTCCCCGTCCCGCCGGTCCCAGATGTGGTCGGCATAATTGTACTGGTTCGAACCGCACTTGTAGGCACCGTTGCCCGCCTTCTGCTTCCGCGAGCCGAACCCGTTCACCTCGCATGACCGGTATGCCGAGCGGATGGCGATGCGCCCGAAGGTGGCGTTGAGAGGTTCCAGCAACTCCTCGCACAGCCGCGTTCCCGCAGCGATGGCGAGGTCCGGGTCATCGGGAATGTTTGGTACGCCATCCAGGTTGGTTATGTCGGAGTAGAGGAAGTCGCGCATGAAGAAGTGCTTCGACAGCCGCACCCGACCGAACTCTTCCAATGCCTGTATGGTGGCGGGCTTCCTCATCTTTTGCCTCTACGCGCAATTTGATCCGAAAACCGGTTCCCACTTTCCGGATTGCGCTTCAGTCGATATCCGCCACCTCGTCCGGGCCGCCGCCGTGCACCCGCTGGGCCAGCGAGGCCTCGATGAACAGGTTCAGGTCGCCGTCCAGCACAGCTGTCGGGTTGGTGCTTTCGTGGCCGGTGCGCAGGTCCTTGACCAGCTGGTAGGGCTGCAGCACGTACGAGCGGATCTGGTGGCCCCAACCGATGTCGGTCTTGTTGGCCTCCTGGGCGTTTGCCTCTTCCTCGCGCTTCTGCAGCTCCAGTTCATACAGTCGCGCGCGCAGCATGTTCCAGGCGGTTGCGCGGTTCTTGTGCTGCGAGCGCTCGTTCTGGCACTGCACGACGATGTTGGTCGGAATGTGGGTGATACGCACCGCTGAGTCGGTGGTGTTGACGTGCTGCCCGCCCGCACCGGATGCCCGGTAGGTATCGATGCGGCAGTCGCTTTCATTGACCTGAATCTCGATGTTGTCATCGACCACCGGGTAGGCCCACACTGAGGCGAACGATGTGTGCCGCCGGGCGTTGGAATCATAGGGCGATATGCGCACCAGCCGGTGCACGCCGCTTTCCGTCTTCAGCCGGCCATAGGCATTGTGCCCGTTGATCTTCAGCGTGGCAGACTTGATGCCCGCTTCTTCGCCGTCATGCAGTTCGATGATCTCGACCTTGTAGCCTTGGCGCTCGGCCCAGCGGGTGTACATGCGCATCAGCATCGAGGCCCAGTCCTGGCTCTCGGTACCGCCCGCGCCAGCATGAACTTCGAGGAAGCTGTCGTTGCTGTCAGCTTCGCCAGAGAGCAAGGTTTCGATTTCAAGCTGGGCAATCTCGGGCCTCAGGCCCTTGATCTGCGCCTCGGCGTCCTCGATAACCGACATGTCGCCTTCCATCTCGCCAAGTTCAATCAGCTCCACGCTGTCGGCGATGGTCTGCTCGAGCCTTTTGACGGTGGAAATCCGGGTTTCAAGGTCCTGCCGCTTGCGCATAACGGCCTGCGCCTTCTCCGGATCGTTCCAAAGGTCCGGATCCTCGGCGCGCGCGTTCAACTGGTCCAGGTCTCTAAGTGCCTGATCCCAGTCAAAGATGCCTCCTCAGCAGTCCTATGGACTGCTTCATTTCGTCGACAAGCTGTTCGATTTCTGCCCGCATGCGGTGCGAATCCCAAAGTTGTTGCGAGAACCGGAAAATGGTTGGCCAGGCAGGTCAGTACAAGCCGCCGGTACCTGTCGTCAACCCGCCTTCGGACACTGCTGCGGCCCCGCCGTCACCATTGCCCTGCCCTCCCTGGATGACCACGCCATCGCTGCCGACATTTATGCCGCTGGAGGCCAGCGCATCGCCGCCGGTCACAAGCCGCTGGCGTGCGGGCGGTTCCTCGCCGGGCTTGAAGGCTTCGAGGATCACGTTGTCCTCGCCGTAGATGCCGCGCTTGCCGGACTTCGGGTCGATCGGGATGAGGCGCACGCCGGCCGGCACGCGGAACGGAATGGCAGGCTTCTCGTGAATCGCCATCTTCATGAAGCCGGCCACCACCGGTGCTGCCAGCGCGCCGCCGGTCTCGCCCTTGCCCATCAGGCGCGGCCGGTCATAGCCCACGTACACGCCGACCACGAGGTCGGGCGTGTAGCCGATGAACCAGGCATCGCGCTCGTCGTTGGTGGTGCCGGTTTTGCCGGCCACCGGCTTGCCGACTTCCTGAAGCGCGCTGCCGGTGCCGCGTTCGACCACGCCTTCCAGCATCGAGGTGATCTGGTAGGCGGTGAACGGGTTCATCACCTGTTCGCGGATCTCGATGAACTGCGGTTCGGGCTGGTTGTTCCACTCAGGCGCGTTGCAGCCGGTGCACTCCCGCTTGTCATGACGCCAGACGGTGCGCCCGTAGCGGTCCTGGATGCGGTCGATCAGCGTCGGCACCACCTTCTTGCCGCCGTTGGCAAGGATCGAGTAAGCCGTAGTCATGCGCAACAGCGTCGTCTCGCCCGAGCCCAGCGACGTCGCCAGCATCGGTTGCAGCTTGTCGTAGATGCCCAGCTGCTCGGTCATTCCGGTGAACTTCTCGATGCCCATGTCCTGAGCCAGCCGGACGGTCATCACGTTGCGCGAGAACTCGATGCCGCGGCGCAGCGTCGAGGGGCCATAGAACTTGTTGGAGTAGTTGGACGGCTTCCAGGTTTCACCGTTCTGCAACTTGATCTCGACCGGCGCGTCCAAAACTGTGGATGACGGCGTGTAGCCGTTGTCCAATGCCGCTGCATACACGAACGGCTTGATTGCCGAACCCGGCTGGCGCTTGGCCTGGACGACCCGGTCAAACTGGCTGCGGCTGTAGGAAAAGCCGCCCGCCAGCGCCAGCACGCGGCCGGTATGGGGGTCCATGGCGATGAGGCCGCCCTCGACTTCGGGCATCTGCACCAGGTGATAGGTTTCGCCCTGCCCCGTAGGCGCTGCGTAAACCACGTCGCCGGGCTTGAGAACCTGCGTCGCCGACTTGATCCTCTCGCCCAGTAGCACCGCACCCTTTTCGCCGATGCCGCGGGCCTCGCGTGCCCAGACAAGGTTTTCCAGCGGAATGACGCCCTGCTTCGCCTTGCCCACCGGCTTGCCCTTGACCACGCGGGCGGGCCGCAGCCCGATCACCGCCTGTTCGTCGTTCACTTCGAGCACGAGGGCAAGCTGCCATGGATATACGTCGGTGAACTGCTCCATTGCCGCAAGCTTGACCGGCCAATCGTTGTTCACGTCCAGGGTCGCGACGGGGCCGCGCCAGCCGTGGTTGCGATCGAACTTGATGAGGCCGGCGGCAAGCGCCTGGCGGGCCATGATCTGCAGCTTCGGGTCGATGGTGGTCCTGACCGACAGGCCGCCGGTGCGCAGCACTTCCTTGCCGTAGATGCGTTCCACCGCCTGGCGGGCTTCCTCGGTGAAGTACTCGGCGGCGAACTGCTTGGCGCCGAACGGACGGAGCGTCACCTCGATGTCCTTGGCCTGCGCCTCCTTCATTTCCTGCTCGGAGATGTAGCCATTCTCCTGCATCCGCTCAAGCACCCAGTTGCGCCGCTCGATGGCGCGCTCCCGGTTGCGGACCGGATGATAGTTGGACGGTCCCTTTGGCAGCGCCGCAAGGTAGGCGATCTGGGCAAGGTCAAGATCCGCGAGCGACTTGCCGAAATAGTTAAGTGATGCAGCGGCCACGCCATAGGAGCCCTGGCCGAGGAAAATCTCGTTCAGTTAGAGCTCCATGATCTGCTGCTTGGAGAACGACCCCTCCATGCGAATGGCAATCAGCGCCTCGTTGAGCTTGCGCTGAATGGTGCGTTCGTTGGTGAGCAGGAAGTTCTTCGCCACCTGCTGGGTGATGGTGGATGCGCCGATGAAGCGCCGCCTGGAACCGTTCGCGGCCGCCTGAAGGTTGACGACCACGGCCCGCACCAGGGCCTCGATGTCGACGCCGGGGTGGTGAAAAAAGTTCTTGTCTTCCGCTGAAATGACGGCCTGCACGAGGCGTTCGGGAATTGCGGTGTAAGGTACGAACAGGCGGCGCTCACGGGCGTATTCGGCCAGCAGCGAGCCATTACCGGCATGAATGCGCGTCATCACCGGCGGCTCGTACCGCGCCAGACTCTCGTGCGACGGCAACGTCTTCGACGCGCCATAAATGATGTAGGCCACCGCCACGGCAATGGCGACGCCCATGGCAATGCCGAACGTGATGACGTACTTGATGAACCTGAGCATGCGCTGACTGGAAATCCCGGTACTTTCCTGACCCGAAGGCAATACGGCATTCGCCGCGGCAAATCAAACGCGGCGAACCAGTCATTCTCAACAGCAACAATGTGGCAACGCCGCGGCGCCGGTCACCCGGTGGTCACTGGCCGGTTACTGGGCGGCGGACTGGCGTGCTGCCACCTCTGGCGAAAAGAACGCATCGATGGCGCTACTGACCGCTCCCGCAGCCTTTTCGCGCCACTTTGGCGAGATCAGGTTCTTTTCGTCGTGACGGTTGGACAGGTAGCCCAGTTCCAGCAGCACCGAGGGTACGTCTGGCGCTTTCAGCACCTTGAAGCCTGCCGAGCGCATCGGACGATGGTTCAGCGGGCTCACCGGCCCAAGCGACTTAACTACCCGGCGGGCGAAATAGATCGAGTGATTCTTGGTTTCGCGCAGCGCTAGGTCCAGCAGAATGCCGCTTACCTCCTCGTCGATGTCTTCGCCAAGGTCGATGCCACCGATGAAGTCGGCCGCGTTTTCCTTCTCAGCCAGCGCGGCTGCTTCCGAGTCGGACGCTTCTTCCGACAAGGTGTAGACGGTCGCGCCGCGCACGCCGCGCTGGCGCAGGCTGTCGGCGTGAATGGCAATGAACAGGTCTGCCTTGTGGCCGCGGGCGATCCTTACCCGCTTGCCCAACGAGATGAAGGTGTCGTCGCCGCGGGTCAGATGCACGTCATAACGCCCGGTCTGTTTCAGCGCGCGGGCCAGTTCGCGGGCAAAATCGAGCACCACGTCCTTTTCCTTGACGCCGTTGGAGGAAACCGTGCCGCCGTCAACGCCGCCGTGACCGGGGTCCAGAACCACCACCGGGCGGGCCGCGGGGGCTGCAACGGCGGGGGTCGCGGCATCGCGCGCCGCGCCGGCGAGTGCTGCAATCTGCTGGGGCTTGGGCCGTGGCTTGGGTACGGTGCGGGCGTCGGCGGAGTCCGGTTGACCATCATCACCAGCCAACTGTCCGGCAAGAAGTTCGGCCAGGCTTTGCGGCACCGGGTCCGGCGCCGAAGCAGGCTCGATGCGCGACTCGCCGCCAGCATCGGCCAGTGCCGGCTGCTCGGTAGACTTGACCCTGGCGAAGGTGCGCTCGTCGGTCTGCACCAGGTCGATCACCATGCGGGCAGGCTCGCCGTTGGAGGCGTTGAGCACGAACGATTTTTCGATCAGCACCGGCCCCTCGGTATCGATCACCATGCGCGACTTGCCGGGGCCAACCTGCCCGAAACGGAACTCGCGGATCAGCCCCCTCGATGCCTCGCCAAGACTTGCCGGCATGTTGAAGCGCACGTCGTGCATGTCCACCACGACGCGGTACGGGTCGCTGATCACGTAAACCGAGTAGCTGACCGGCCGGTCCAGATCGGCGACAAAGCGGGTGCGGCTTTCCGTACCGGCAACGCGTGCGGCCATGATCTCCGCGGCGGGCGGGCTTGCATGGGCAGGCGGTGCCGCAAAGGCCAGGTGGATCGCCAGGAAAAGCGAAACGATTGCCGACAGCAGTGGCAACAGCTTTTGCGCCAGCCTTGTAGCTGTGGAATTCAACGGCACCGTGCCGGCCCCTTCCCTGTCTTTGTCGAACGTAATTCGCCTGTCTCGCGCGGGATTGTATTTGAGTGATGGTTAACCATCTGTTGACACATCAAGCCTTGTTCCGGCTTCGGGCATGCGTCCGCTTGTCCTTTCGGCAAGTACAAGTTCTGCTATTGCGACAGGCAGTTATCGTGTTACAAGTCTTGGTGATCCCCCAGCGTGGATTCCCGTGCCGCTTGACGGCATGACATCCAGTCAAGGGGCCAGATTTCCCGCGTCGGAAGAGTTCCGGGCAGCAACCATTGCCGCTTTTCCGATCAGCGAGTGTCTCCGCCCAGCGGTTGCAATGCTCATAGGCCCTACGAGGCTTTTCTTTGGAGCTCCCAACCAGAGGCGGTCGAGTGAACCGTTTTCGCAATGCCTTGAAGCTCGCGAAAACATGATGTGGAAACAGGTATGAGCGCGGCAGATCGTATAGCCAGCCAGACAGCCTTCATGATGGGGCTATCTCGGGCGGCTTCGCCATCATGGCATCTGCGCGCCACCAGCCAATTTGATCGCACGACCAACCGTCTACGGAAAGGCGCGCCGCCCGGACGCGCGCCTGTCTGTTTGCCGCGGTCCTCGTGCGATGAGGATTTGCCGTTATGGCCAGCAAAATGCTTATCGACGCCGCCCACCCGGAAGAGACCAGAGTCGCCGTGGTGCGTGGCAATCGTATCGAAGAGTTCGACTACGAATCTGCCTCCCGCCGCCCTCTGAAGGGCAACATCTACCTCGCCAAGGTCACCCGCGTAGAACCGTCGCTGCAAGCGGCCTTCGTGGAATATGGCGGCAACCGGCATGGTTTCCTCGCCTTCAGCGAAATCCACCCTGACTACTACCAGATCCCGGTAGCCGACCGTCAGGCGCTGCTCGAGGCCGACGCCGAGGACGCCCGTCTCGCCCAGGAAGAGGAAGACGACGAGGGCGAACGCAAGAAGCCCCGCCGCCGCCGCTCGCGCCAGGCCCGCTCCAGGGATGACAAGGTTGCCAGCGAGGCGGTTGACGATGCCTCAGGCGATGATGAGGCGGAAGCCGGCGAAGCTGAAGAGGCCGGCCAGACCGGCGACGATGCCGATGTGCGTGCCGATGCCGCCGCCGGCGAAGCAGCCGATGGCGAGGAAGATGGCGAAGACCGCGACGAAGACGACGAGGTCGATACCGTTGCCGAAGACGCCGAGGAAGAAGCCACCGCTTCCGCCCCCAAGCCGCGCAAGCG
>JAHEBA010000191.1 GCA_024642465.1 Alphaproteobacteria bacterium | reverse complement strand
GCACCCGCACCCGTCCGCTGGCCAGGAAATACAGGTCGTCGGCCTTCTCGCCCTGCCGGATCAGCACGTCTTCCGGCTGCATTGTCTGGCGCGTCATGGCCGCGATCAGGTCCGGCAGGCGAGGATGTTCGCCCACAATGGCGGCCAAGTGATGCAGCAGCGACTTGCTGCTGCCGGTCTCCCCGCGCTCGCTCAGAATGCTTTCCTCTGCCATCTCGAGGGCACTGTCGAGATCAGGCATCATCAACAGGTCGTCCGAACCGCGACTGCTGCCCGCAAGCATCAGCTGGCGTTCGATATCGTCATGCAGGTGCGTGAAGACCACGGTGATGCCGGCCGGCTTCACCAGCCGGAGTATCTTCACGAAGCAGGTGATGGCCGCCGAATCTGCGCCGCTGATATGGTGGAAGTCCAGCAGCACGAAGCGCAGCGGCCGCTCCTTGATGTTCACCACCCGCTTGCGGACGATGTTCACCACCCGGTCGGCGGTGCCGAAGAACAGGTAGCCCTGCAGCTGCACGATCTGGATCTTGCCGCCGTGCCGGCTCAGGTATTTCACGCAATCGCTGGCCCGGTCGACGGTGCTACGCCGCTCGATGCCGGTTGCATCGAGGCGAACCACCGGCAGGCGCGCATAGTTGAGCACGAACACCACCGCCGACACGATCAGTCCGACGATCAGTCCCTCGAGGAACCCCACCAGTCCGATCGCCGCGACGATCAGCCCGATCATCAGCCAGTCCGAGATGGGCAGATGCCTGCGCGCCTTGATGAACCAGTTGTTGAGCAGCGAAAATCCCATGAACAGCACGAAGCCTGCCGTCAGGAAGGTCGGCACATAAATCAGCACGCTGCCGGCCGCAGCCAGGCCCGCCAGCATCACCCCGGCGGTAGCAACGCCCGGCAGGCGCGATGTAGCACCGGTTTCCTGGGCCAGGATTGTCATCGACAGACCGGTGTATCCTGCTGGTCCGCCGACACCGCCGGACAGCAGGTTGGCAATGCCGTTGGAGCGTAGTTCGGCATTGACGTCGACGTCCTTGCCCAGCGCCAGCTCCAGTCCGCTGATGTTCAGCATCAGCCCCACCATGCTGATGATCGCCACCATCATCATGCTGGGCATCGCATACAGCACCTGCCACCAGTCGACCTGCCGCAGCAGGGCGGGCGAGGGCAGCGACAGGCTCTCGGCGGCGGCGAACTGGGGCAGCTGCCCGAGACTTCTGGCAGCATCCAGGCTGGTCCCGGTCATCCACAGCGCGGCATAGAACACGGCTACCGAACCCATCATGATGACCGGCATCGTGAACGGGCTCTCAATCCGCGACGTGGCGAAGTACATCACGACGGCAAAGGCGGTGGTGGCCGCGCCAAGCCACAACGCATCCCCTGATCCGCCGAACTGCTGCACCAGGTCTGCGGCGTGGCTTCCCGACAACATCATCACTGCCCCGTCGATCAGCAGCCAGCCTGATCCGGCCAGGAAACCCGCCAGCACCGGATACGGCAAAAACCGCACGAGGCCGCCCAGCCTCAGCCGCCCGGTGAGCCAGAACAGCAAGCCCGTCAGCATGCTTGCGCAGCCCATGATCGCAATCGCCGTGGCAACCTTCTGTTCGGTGGACGCCTGCCATGATCCCACCATGGCCACCACAGCCAATGCCAGAATGGCAATGTTGCCTTCCTGCACCAGCGCAACGGAGTTGGGGATGCGGCTGTGCCATGCCACCGCGAGCGCCATCAACGCGCCGCCAAGCAGCACGATCGCCACGCCCTGGCCCATGCCGTCTGCAATCTGCCCGGTGAACAGCAGCGCCCCCATGGCAAGCGCTGCCGCAATATTGTCCATCCCTGCGATCAGGCCGAGCACAAGCCCGGGCGCAATGCTGGCCTTGTCCGGTGAGGCCAGATGCGGAGACGCTTCAGTCGACATTGATGCTCTGTACGCTGCAGGAAAATGGTTTGCCGGCGCAAGCTGCCACAATCATTCAGGCATAACCAGCAAGATCGCGCTGTTGTCCCGGATGTTGGTTCGTGCCCTGAACGGCTGGCCGCCGGCTCACACCTTCGGCGTTTCACCCGCCAGCACGCGGGCAAATCGTGCAGCATCGATGTTGCCGCCCGACAGCACAACACCCGCGCGCTTGCCGGCCATCGCGGGACGTTCCTGCATCAGCGCTGCCAGCGCGGCGGCACCTGCGCCTTCCGCCACCGTCCGCGTCGTGCGGAACAAAAGCCGCATGGCGCCGGCAATCTCGTCGTCGCTCACCTCGACGATGCGCGAGCAACCCTTGTTTATCATCGCCACAGCGTCCTCATGCGCAATGCGCACAGCCATGCCTTCGGCGAAGGTGCGCGCCGAGTTGGTGGCTTCCGCCTTGCCGGACCTGAAAGAGCGCGCATAGGCATTGGCCTCGGTCGACACGACGCCGATCACTTCGGTCTTGAGGCCCAGTGCATCGCGCGCCGAAATCACCCCGCAACAGCCCGATCCCATGCCGATCGGCACGTAGACCGCATCAAGCTCGCCCGCCTCGTCAAACAGCTCGTGCGCATAGGTCGACACACCCAGCACCAGCTCCGGATGGAACGACGGCACGATGTCCAGCCCGCGCTCAGAGGCCATCTGCTCCATCGCCTTCTTGGCTGCGTTGAAATCGTGCCCCGTTTCGATCAGCTCCGCGCCAAGCGCGCGCATGGCTGCGTTCTTCTCCGCCGAATTGTTTTCCGGCACCACGATAACGGCGGCAACACCCTCGTGCCGCGCCGCGAACGGGATCGACTGGCCGTGATTGCCGGTGGACGCGGAAATGACCCCGTCAGTCTGCCCGCGCTCCTGCCGCATGCGCATGTGCACCAGGCCGCCGCGCACCTTGAAGGCGCCCAGCGGCGTCAGGTTCTCGTGCTTGACCCAGACTTCCTGGCCCAGCGCATCCGCCATCAACGGCCACACCCGTTGCGGCGTGGCCGGCAGCGTGGCGTAGACGATCTCTTTGGCGCGGGCAATTTCATCGCTTGAAAACAACATGGGCAGGACGTTTGCACGGAAAACTTGCGGTGCACAAGCCACCTCGTTTCCGGCACCAAAGCTGGCTCGCCGCGTTTTATTTGCAACCGTTTGAACCAAGGCAAGAAAGGAGGATCCTCATGAATTGGGACATTATTGAAGGCAAGTGGAAGCAGTTTTCCGGTGAGGTTCAGGCCCAGTGGGGCAAGCTCACCGACGATGATCTCCACGTGATCGCAGGCAACAAGGACAAGCTCGTCGGCAGGCTTCAGGAACGCTACGGCTGGTCCAGGAATGAGGCCGAAAACAAGGTCGAGCAGTGGAAGAACTGATCCGGCGTTGAGATTGTTTCCAAAGCCAGCGGGCAGGGCATTCGTGTCCTGCCCGTTTGTTTTGAGCGATTGCATTTCGCGCACGTCCGCCCCATGAATTGAACGTGCTTCAAACCCTTGGGAGGGCGGCCCATGTCTGAACCGGTCTGGCTCGAAGTGGCGCTCAATGGCCCGTTCGGCCCGAAGCGCCAGCCCCACGCGCCTTATACTGCCACCGCGCTGATTGACGAGGGGCTCGCCTGCGCCCGCGCCGGCGCTGCGATCGTCCACCTGCACGTCTACGACGAGGCGACGGGCATCCAGAACGATGCGCCCGAAACCTATGTCCGTGTCATCGAGGCTATCCGCGAACGGCAAGACGTTATCATATACCCGACGGTGCCGATGGGTGGGGCAGGCGAGCCCGGCTCGCCAGAGCGGGCCAGGGCGCGCTATGCCGTCATCGATGAACTGGGCAGGCGCGGCCTGCTGGAATGGTCGGTGGTGGACCCCGGCAGCTGCAACCTCGCCCGCTTCGAGGACATCGCCGCCGGCGGGCAGGGCGTTCTCTATTCCAACACCGTGGCCGACATTGACCAAGGCCTGCGGCTGGCGCGCGAGCACGGCTTCCACCCGAGCTACGCGGTCTACGAGCCGGGCT
>JAHEBA010000190.1 GCA_024642465.1 Alphaproteobacteria bacterium | reverse complement strand
TCGCCGGGTCGAGGTTGAGATCGGTCACTTTGGTGTTGACCTGGAACTCCACGCCCAGACTCCTGAGCCAGCGCTGTAGCGGCAGAACGATTGCGTCATACTGATTGAACCGAGTGCGTTGCACAGCCGCCATCGTTGCCATTGTCGGCACCAGGTGAAAGAAGCGATGCAGATAGCGGCGCATCTCCATCGCTGAGTCATATGGCCGGAAGGCAAATATGGTGGCAAACATGAGCCAGAACGCCGTCTTGAAGTATGAAGGCTGAAAGCAGTCCGAGATCCTGACGGACTGAAGCGCTATCTCCGGCTCGATGGAAAGCTTGGCGAGATCCAGCTTGTCGCGCGCAGAAAGCCCTAATTGCGCCGCATCCAAGATCTGGCCATCTGCCCCGATCAACCGGGCCAAGTTGTTCCACGACGCAGTAGCGTAGAACGCCTCGATGTCCTCGGTGATTGACCGTGTCGGGTCCTGGATTGAAGGTATGAATGACAACAGGTCCCGGGTGCACTGATACTTTTCCTCGAACATGCGCCCGCCGCGCATGAAATAGGTATTATCTGCCGCACCCCTCGCATCCAGCGCACCCCCTAGGAGATCACTCGTCTCATAGATGGTAATGTTTGGCCCCAGAACATTGCCGTCCTTGATCAGGTAGGCTGCCGCTGCAAGGCTAGATATGCCGCCACCAATCAGATGCGCTTTCATGACTGCAGGCTCCAGTTTGAATGCGCATCAATCGTAGCCACTGACACACGTCAGTCGTTGATCAGGCTCAATACCCGGCTTGCGGTATACTTTCACACACGAATCATTGCCGAGCCAGTCAGACCAGCACAGCTGTACAGCATGTCCAAAGACCTCAAAGCGCCAGACCCGTCTGAATTCGGCCTGACCTCGTTTGCCGACCTGTTGCGCCGGCGGCCGCCAATCCCAGGTGAAGGCGACCTATCGTTCGAGAAGTTTCATCAGCAACTGATGGCAAGCCTGGCCCCGATGACACCCTATGAGGCTGTCATTGCCGAGAACCTGATCGCCATCGAGTGGGAGCTGTTGCAGCACCGCCGCATGCGTGAAGCAGGTTTGCGGCGGGAAATTGCTGACTCTATCTGCCAGGCAGTCATTTTCCGGTCGAAGATGGTTTGGTCCGAGAAGCTCGAAGCTGCCTGCGACGCCTGGGTCGAAGCGGGAAATGATGAGGAAAGCTATGAATTCGAACCCTTCGATGAAGATGCCGCGGAACAGCTGGGACACGAGCTCGCCGAACAACTGGTCGATTCCGACCCAGAAATCCAGGCAGAGGCAGAGCAAGAATTGATCGAACTCGGCATGGATTCCCTAGAGGTCATGGGAGAAGCCTATCGCTCCCATAATCGCCAGGTTACCTTCCATGATCAGAAGATTCAGGAACTGGAACGCCGACGCAGACAGGTCAAGAGCGATCTGGATGACCTGCAGAATGCTCGCCATGCTCAGGGCAAGATTATCGACGGATGACGACGAAGAAGCAGATTGCTGCCAACCGTGCCAATGCGCGTGGAAGTACCGGCCCCAGATCCAGGTCCGGCAAGGAGAAAATCAGCCACAATGCGACCCGTCATGGTGTGACAGGCAAGCCCGATCCAGCCAAGGTCGACACTTGGGTCCGGGTGATTGCCGGAAATCCTCAGTTAAAGGCAGGTTCGCTTCTGTCCGGCGACGAGACATTACTCCACGCACTCAGCCTGGCGGATGCCGAGGCAAGACTTGCCGGTGCTGAAGCTACGCTCGACGAATTTGAACGAGACCCATCAGTTCAGGATTTCCGCGCAAAACTTACGAAAATGGCAATCGACGCACTCTCCCATTTCAGGGCGAGACTTGATCCCTCGGGTTCAACGCCTGTGCCGGACGTCGTCATGCCAACGTCCGATGAGGCGGATGCGTTGTTGGCGCAAGCCCGTGCAATCGAGAAACAGCGCCGTCTTCTCCAACGCTATGTTCGCGAGGCACGGGGACAGCGCAAGCGGGCCTTCACAGCATGGGTTGCTAATCTGGCTGCGTTATCGGAACATCACAAGGAAAGCTCATGGCCAGACCAACAAAGAAAACAGCAAACTACCGAAACAAACCCATTTTCTACTTAAACTTGCATTGCTGTATTTTTTCAACTAAACATTCATGTGGCCGATATGCAACACTCGAGCAGTAATTACCGAGACGTCCAAGACGGCCCTATTCTTTGAGCAATCTTCAAGCTAAGTTTGCTCACCGATTCTTTTTTGCGGGGATGAGAATACTCACATGCTTGGTCGCAAGCTTCCGACTTTCGCCGTTGCCATTGCCATGTCCTTGGGCGCAGCAACGGCTGTGCAGGCTGCCGACATCGGTGGACAGTGCTTCACCGGTGAATACCGCTCGGGCCTGGTCAACTACGCCCGACCCGATCTCGATGCTGAAGTCCAGAAGCGTTATGATCAGGCCGTCCAGACATCGGAAGCAGAGCCAGTGATCTACAGTCGCCGTCACCTGTGGACCTGGGCCAATGAGACAAAGGTCTCCTGCGGAAAGGCCATCGGCTTCCTGAAGAGCAACGAGATCAACGAAGAGCAGATCACCCAGTGCGATTGCTTCTACGGGATCATGTTCTACCTGGCCAACTGATCCAAGCCTGACATTTCAGAATTTTCGAGGCACGCTCCATCCAGGGCGTGCCTTTTTGTTTGCACGCCATAACGAGCATTGCCCCGCTCCATTTGTCCGATGCGCGCCCGGCCAGGGCTGGTATATGCTGGATCGTGTAGCTTCACCCGGAGGGATGGTCCTAGCAGATGACCTGGCAAGAGATTCTCGTCTCGGCACTGGCACCGAACCAGCTATATGGTCATGCCTCGTACGTCCTACTGATCGCGTCAATGCTGATGCGCGACATCGTGTGGCTGCGGATTCTTGCAATCTTCTCCGGCATCGTGGCGCTCTACTACCGCAGCTTCGTCAACTATGACCCGGTCAGCATCTTCTGGGAGGCCCTGTTCGTTCTGGCCAATCTCGGCCAACTCGTAATCCTCTATATCGAGCGGCACCGGGCACGGTTCTCCGAGGAGGAATTGCTGTTTATCAAGGCCGCCCTGCCCGGCATCGACAAGGCACTGGCTGCCCGGCTCATGAAACGGGGGCAATGGCAGGAAGTGCCGGCCGGCACAGTGCTGACCACGATGGGCCAGATGGTGCCGCAGCTGATGTTCATTGCCTCCGGACTGGTGACCATTTCACGTGATGACAAGATGGTGGGCGCCTGCGGTCAGGGCGACTTTCTCGGCGAAATCAGCGTCATGGGAAACCGGCCGGCTACCGCCACCTCCACTGCCGCGAAGCCGGTGCGCTTTCTCGGTTTCGAGCGCGAGGCGCTGGCGAGCCTGTTGCGCCAGAACCCGGAGCTGCGCCATGCCATGGAGGCGAGCTTCAACCGCAACCTGATCGACAAGCTGACCCGTCTCAACGAGGGCGGGAGCTCAGGCGCCGACAGACTTCAACCTCAATAAACTTGCGCGTGACTGCCGCCCGGGGTGTTCACAAGACGCACAATCTGGCCCACTGTAGGATCCGGTACGACATCGGACGACCCTGGAGGGCACCCTGCAGTTCTTGCTGAGAAGCGCGTTTGCGAGCCGGGCACTGGCCCTGGGGCTGCTGGTTGTGATGCTGGCGCTGCGGGTCTGGGACCCGGCGCCACTTGAGATCGTGCGGCTCAAGACCTTCGACCTCTACCAGTTGATCACTGAGCCCAAGCGTCAGCAAAGCCAGGTCCTGGTCGTCGACATTGACGAGAAGAGCTTGTCAGAACTCGGCCAATGGCCGTGGCCCCGGACGACACTGGCACAACTGGTCGATGAGCTCACCGCCGGTGGTGCGGTGGTGGTGACCTTCGATATCCTGTTTCCGGAGCATGACCGGACATCGCCCCAGACGATTGCAAAGACCGTCGAGGCCTACGATCCCCAGATCGCCG
>JAHEBA010000189.1 GCA_024642465.1 Alphaproteobacteria bacterium | reverse complement strand
CTGATAGCGTCTCCTGTCGCCCCAAAAACAGACTATTCATCCGACCGCTCAAACTGGCTGCCTTGCGGCACAAACCGCCATAAGCGTATTGGCTACGCTTAGCCTGCAAGAGCCAGTTCCAAGGCCGGCAATGCAGTGGCCAGACCTGCTAGCACTGCCTGTTCCTTGAGCCTACGTAGTTCCGAGACGGTTGCTACGCTTTTGTCGCCCTGGTTGGCCTTTGCCAAAGCTCGTGCCCGTTTGATCATGAAGTTTGCCCACTCCAAAGGCTGTGACTGGGTATAGAGCTCTAGCCGATCTGCATGTCGCAGCACTGACTGCCATTCCTGTCTTGAAGCGGCGTCATCAATCGCGATCTCTGAAAACCAAAGGTAATTGTGCGCCACGCACCCCGTGTCCAAAATCTTTTCCGCCTCCCGCAAAAGCTCGGATCGTTCGTCATCATCGGCAGTGACAGCTGCACAGACGGCAAGAACGCTTGGCCCAATGAATGTCATTCCAATTCCACGAATTGCGGCAAGAGCTTCCCCGGCGTATTTTTGGGCTTCGTTAAGCCTACCTTGCCTTTGCCTGACTAAGGCAAGGATGTAGAGAGCGTTGGCCAAAAAACTGTTTGAGCTCATGGATCTAGCTAAATCGACAGCCCCGTGCAGCTGAGGGCCAGCGTTTTCCAGATCACCTAGTTCATATTTAGTGAGGCCGATCAGCACTTTTGCTAACAATAGCGCCCGGTTATTGCGGGCTTTCATTGCCATCGCTTCCGAGGTCAGCGCGTCCTCTAGTGCCTCACGAAGTTCCATCAGATGGATTCTCGACCAGCCAATCATGTGAAGATTAGCTACTTCAAGCTGACCGAAACCGTGTTGCTGACAAAGGGCGACACATGCCTTGAACCGCTCGGCTGCCGTTTTCATATGACCCCGAAGATAGTGCGCATCAGCAAGTCCACTCAGCGCTCTTGATTGGGCCTCAGGGGATTGGATCTTGTCAGCTAGCTCTAAGGATTTCTCATGTTCGGCCATACATTCATCGATGCGACCAAGAGGGAAACACAGATTGCCACGCAGGTAGTGAATATAGGCAAGTTCAGATTCGAGGGCTTCTTGCGTCGCTAGCCGTTGGGCCTCGTCGAGTGCCTCAAATGCGGGTGTCTGGCGATCAGCAATGCGAAGTGCCGCAGCAAGCCCACTCAATGCCCTGGCACTTCGTTGATTGTCGGGAGAACATTCAGCCGCCACCTCGAAAGCCTCGATCGCTTCTTCGGTGGCCCGTGTATTGAGCAGCGCGTCACCCAACGCGCAATTGAGATCGCAGAGATCTGTCTTTTCGACGGCCACATCCATGCCTCGGCGGCATAGCGTAATCGTGCTTTCAAAGTGGAGAGCCTCGGCCTGGTTTCGTGCCGCGAAAAGGTATGCTCTGGCAGCTGCCGGGGCTTCGGCTCGGTCGAGATGTTGAGCGTGGAGAACCAGGTCGCGATCTCGATACCAGTCGGCTGCCTTCTCATGCAGCCTGCTTCGATTGGCCTTCAGCAGAGAGGAATAAACCCCGTCCCTGACAAGAGCGTGCGAGAACAGGAAGGCATCACCATCTGGCCGGATCAGATAGCGATCAATGAGGTGCTCGCAATCATATGCTTCATTCTCTGTGACATGTCGAAGAGCCTCCAGACTGAATCTCTGGCCAAGCGTCGCTGCAGCCTGAATGGCCAGTTTGTCTGCTGGGTCGAGGGCATCCACGCGCGTTTGCACGATGCTTTGTACTGATCCTGGTACGGCATCTTCAGCCGCTGTTTCAGCACCTCGTAACAACTGCTCCAGGAACAGCGGGTTTCCGTCAGCCCGCTCGACGCAGGATTTGGCAAACTTGTCAGTCGCGTCGAAGAACTTGGAGGCCAAGGCAATGGCATCTGCTTGGCGCAAGGGGCGCAAGTCAACAGTGATGATCGGTGTCGAGCCGGTTGTTGCCCTCCAGACGTCGTCGATCTGATCCCCTTCAAGGCGGGAGGTCATGACAAGAACAACGGGGGAGTCCGAGATCGTCTTGGTCAGGTTTGCAAGATGCTCAAGAACGAGCTTGTCGGCCCAATGAACATCTTCGACAATTAGCAACAGCTTGCTGTTCTGACGAAGGTGCGTGACGATCTGGGCAACGGTTTCACACTTAGCCTGATTGCGCCGGACGTTATCCATCGCGCTGTACAACGATCGGAGCTCGAGCGGTTGGGGTAGCCCTAGCAGATCATTCAAGAAGACAACGTGATCCTTGCCAATGACATTGTCGCTGAGTGCTTCTTCTACAGCCGAGGTCAGCTCACCCTCACTAGATGATGAGGTTACGGAGAGCAGACTGCGGGTTAGCGATCGAATAGCATCCTGTCCTTTGCCCGCGCCAAAATCCAAAACCAGCGCACGATGACAGTCAAAGCCTAGTGGTGAAGCCAGTCGTTCGATCTCCTCGGTGATCCGGGTCTTCCCGATGCCGGCTTCGCCTCGCAGGTAAATTACATGTCCAGCTAGCGTCTCTGCGGTTGTTTTAATAACAGCCTTCAGTTGCTCCAGCTCTGCCTGCCGGCCCACAAAGGGGCGGGAATTTGCTCGGCTGTCCGAAGCGGTCAGATCACGTACCCTGAATGCCCGCACAGGTTTCGCAATGCCCTTCAAAGAGAGATGCCCAAGCTCCTCCGCGCTAAACTTGCCATCAACAGCCTGCATGACCATCTCGGAGACAAGGGTCTCAGTTGGTCCGGCCTTGTCGGTGAGACGGGACGCCAGGTTCACAGATTCACCCGTAACTGTGTAACTTTCATTGGAGCCAACGCCGCTTGCTACGACCTGGCCACTGGCAACGCCAATGTGCACCTGGATCTTACGGCCAATAGCCAGGGATACCGCTGGCATGGCTTCGTGAATTGCAGCTGCGGTCCGCACCGCACGCTCAGGGTCATTGCTATGGGAGACAGGCGCTCCGAACACGGCCATGACACTGTCGCCAATGTGTTTGTCAACGCTGCCGCCAAAACTCTGGATAATCTCATCTACTGCATCGAAATAGGCGGTCAGCATGGCATGAGTAGTCTCGGCATCCATCTCGCCTGTTAGCTTTGTGTAACCGCAAATATCCGCGAAGAGCACGGTGACCTGCCGTCGCTCACCCAGATTTGCGATCTCGGGTTCTTGTTTCTGCTGTGCTTCAGCGACAGCGCCTGGATTATTGCCAGAATGGCTTTCATTCAGAGCAGAAATGGCTCGCAGAAGTTTCTTACGCGGCCCCATGGCAAGCCCCAGCTCGCGCAGGTCTTGCTCATTGAGTTCGCCGGCAGCCTCGAGATCGATCTCGTTGTTGACGAACACTTGGAGGTGCTCGCCTAAGCCTAGACTCTCCAACCACCCTTTGACTTCATCGGTCATCGTCAGCCCTTATCAATCAAGCACAATCATTACAGATGATCTGGCCTGACGCTAGAAGTGCTCGGCTTGTCGGACGACTATTGCTGATGTCTGCAGTGGGGCACAAGCGGCCGGTTTTGATTTTTGATGAGAATGTCCGCTGTGCCCCTGAAAGCCGCCGTCTTTCAGGCGGACCCAAGTAGTCCGGAATGTGCCAACTCCGGACGGCCACCAATTCATCAAGCCTGCAATAAAGGAGCCCGACCGGTTCCCACGCCCTACATCATGATCAGCCGAGCTTTAGCGATCGGTCTTCTCTCGCGCGTTCATCCAGGATCAACTCCGTGACCCCTTGTTCATTCTTAGTTGGAAGGCTCTTGAGGTAAAGCATCAGAGCCTCCCATTCCTTCATCTCCATTGATGCAAGATCGCCGACGTCCTTCACCACCTCGTCTTTGTCCGTCTGACCTTTTGGCGGCAGCATGTATGGCCCGGATTGCGATTCCGGCAGAGCATCGGCGCGAGAATCGAGGGGCGTCCCGTCTTTCTTCTTGGGCACGAAATTCAACGCACCGTTCGTGTTTGAAGGTATCGAGTTCAGTATTAGTCCAAAGAAAAGATTG
>JAHEBA010000188.1 GCA_024642465.1 Alphaproteobacteria bacterium | reverse complement strand
CCATCACTGACTTGATGATGCCGAACACCGGTTCCACCGTCTGCTTGCGCAGTGCGTAGGCCGCACGGCCGGCCTGAGTCTTAAGGGCGTGTTTCATCTGCTCGGTGTGGGTGGCAGGCCACTCGAGCGGGGCGGATTCCTCGAAGCGACTGCGCCAATGCGGATGATGCTTGTCACGACCCACCGCAATCAATGGTTCGATGCCGGCGCCCCGGCAGCATTGGACGTTGTGCTCGCTGAAAAAGCCGGTGTCAGCCAGCAGTTGTTCGGGTTGCTCGAGCCCTTTGGGCAGCGCCTGGATGCGCGCTACCATCGGTTCGACCTGCCCCTTGTCATTGCCCGCCTGGGTAACGTGGGGAACCATCACCAGCATCGATTCGGCATCGACCAACGCCTGGGCGTTATAACACTGCTCGAAGCCGCCACCGGCCATCTTCATGATGCGCGAGTCCTCATCCGTGAGATTCACCTGATCCCCGCTACGCGGGCCAGCCTCGGGTGGTTTGGGCGCCTTGCCGCCGGGCTTCTTGCCCGTGGCGCCTTGCTTGGCCTGGCGCTTGGCCATCTTGGCCTCGTACTCGGCCTGCTCGCGCGCGAAACGTTCCGATGCACGTGACTCGATCTTGGCCTTGGCCGCCGCGATGGCCGCCAGCCGATCTTCGCGCCGCGCTATCTCTGCGGGCAGATCCACACCGTCGGGTACGCTGCCTTGATCGGCCGCTTCGGCCAGTTCGAGCATCTGCTGCACTTCGCCCTTAAGCTGCGCTTCGATCTTCTCGGCGTGTCCGTAGGACAGCGCACTGTGCCGGCTGGCGTTGGCGTGGATCTTCGATCCGTCCAGACTCACCGTGCCAAAGCGTGAGAGCTGGTTCTCTCGCGCTACCTGCAGCACCTGCACGAAGATACTGGCGAACTGCTCGCCGAAACGGCGACGGAATCTCGCCAGGGTGTCATGGTCCGGGTGCTGGTCGCAGGAAATGAAGCGAAAGGCCAGCGAATCATAGGTGGCCCGCTCGATCTTGCGGCTCGAATGCGTCCCCGTCGCGTAGCCGTAGATCAGCAGCGACAGCAACATCGCCGGGTGGTAGGCATCACTGCCCCGGCCCGCGTAGGCGCGCTCCAGTTCCGACAGGTCCAGCCCTTCGATTACATCGACCACGTAGCGTGCCAGATGCGATTCGGGAAGCCAGTCTTGCACCGACGGTGGCAGCAGATAGTCCGTTTGACGGTCAATCGGGCGGAAGCGGCTCATGCAATCAGACTCCAGAGACGATGCGCTATTCTAACCGGAGATAGTCCGACAGGCTGCTAGGGCTGCCATTTACCCGTAAACAAGCACTGGACAATGAGCTGCGCATCGAGCATGCTGTTGTGCATGTTCATACAGAATCAAATCAAGCGGACGCTCTCGACGACCGCCAATATCGAATATATCAGGCATCTGCTGGAGGATGGAGACATCCTCCATCGAAACGATTTAGCGGCACGAATCTGTAAACGGTTCGAGTTTTATGACGCCCGGGGCCAGATCCAGATGAGTGGTTGCGTGAAGGCACTGCGGCAGCTGGAGCAGGCCGGACACATTACCCTGCCCCGTGTTGAACGAAAAGAACAGGCCAGGAAGTCACCTCGACGTTTATCTGAAGCGGTTCCACTGCCTGTTGAGGTCCCCCGGGAGGTAGGGGAAGTGGAGGATTTGAGGCTGGTCCTGGTGTGTACCGATGAAGAGCGGCGCATATGGAACGAGCTGATGCTGACAGAGCATCCCTTGAAGGCCTGCACCCTGGTGGGTCGGCAATTACGCTATCTGATCAACTCCCGGCACGGCTGGCTGGGGGGTTTTGGCTTTTCTGCCGCGGCCTTGCAACTCGAGGCTCGGGACCAATGGATCGGATGGGATAGCGAACAACGCCAAACCCACCTGCACCGGGTGGTCGGGATGAATCGTTTTTTGATCCGGCCGAGCGTGGATTGTCATAATCTCGCCTCGAAGGTGTTGAGCATGAGCGTCGCTCGCCTGGCGGAGGATTTCGCGCAACGCTATCGCTACACCCCGTATTTGATCGAGAGCTTTGTCGATCTGGAACAGTATTCGGGCACCAGTTATCAGGCGGCCAACTGGATCGACATTGGACGGACAAAAGGGCGTGGCAGGCAGGATCGCTTCACCCAATCGGCCCTCAGCCGCAAGGCCATTTACGTCTATCCACTGGACAAGGCATTCAGAGACCAGCTGGGTTTATCACCGAGCGCCGGATCCGGTGCATTGGCGCTCACCGAGGGATTGGACGCCGAGCAGTGGGCGCAACAGGAGTTTGGTGGGGCGCAACTGGGCGATGCCCGACTGAGCAAGAGGCTGGTCGAATCGGCCACAATCAAAGCCCAGGCGCCCAGCCGTGCCTTTTGTGGTGCCGCCAAGGGTGACCGGGCCGCCATGAAAGGCTATTACCGGATGATCGAACAACCGGACACCTCCGCGCTGACCATGGCCAACATCCTGGCGCCTCACCGTCAGCAAACCGCGCGCCGCATGATGGCGCAAAAAACGGTGCTGTGTGTGCAAGACGGTAGCGAACTGAATTACACCAACCTCGATAGCTGTACGGGTCTGGGCGAACTGAAGGCCAACCAAACGGGCGCCAAGACCTACGGGCTGAACCTGCATTCGACTCTGGCGGTCACGAGCAATGGTCTACCGCTGGGTGTGCTGAAGGCCCAGTGTGTAGCGCCCCGGCCCAAATCAGCCGATGACAAACGCAAACCCTCACAAATCCCGATCGAGGAAAAAAAGACCTTTGTCTGGATCGAACATCATCGTGAGCTGGTGGCATTGGCCGGCACCATGCCACAGACTAAGATCGTTGACGTATGTGATCGGGAAGCGGATTTTTTTGAGCTCTTTGACGAGCAGCGTAATCACCCCAGCGTGGATATCCTGATCCGCGCCCAGCATAATCGCAAACTCAAACAAGCCCCCTTCAAACTGTTTGCTACTGTTCGTCAGGCTCCCATAGAAGGTCACCTCCAGGTGCCAATCCCCAAGCAGAGCGCCCGAACGAAGAAGAGCAAGCAAAAAGCCCGCGCCGCCCGGCCCAAACGCCTGGCGGATCTGACCCTGCGTTACCGGCAGATTGAACTACCAGCCCCCGAGTATTACGCCGACAGGCCTCCTATCACGGTCAACCTGATTCATGCGCTAGAGGAAAACCCGCCTGCGAACACCGAGGCCGTTGAGTGGTTTTTGCTGACGACGGTCGCCATCCACAGCGCCGCCGATATCGAACAATGCTTGCGCTGGTATACCTTGCGCTGGCGCATAGAGGACTGGCACCGGGTGCTGAAATCGGGTTGTTCTATCGACAAGCTGATGCATGAGAGCGCGCAACGTCTGCGTCGAGCCATCTCCATCAACCTGGTGATCGGTTGGCGGATTATGCTGATGACACTCCTGGGCCGAGAAACTCCCGACCTGCCTGCCGAGATCTTATTCTCGGACATCGAAATACGAACCCTGCGTGCCTACGCCCAAAAAAAAGCCTGAAACCACCGACACTGCTTGGTGAGGCGGTTCGATTGGTCGCCTCGATAGGCGGCTATCTGGGTCGAAAAAACGACCTGCCCCCGGGACACCAATTACTCTGGCAAGGCTATACCGCCATGCAGTACATGAGTGTCGGCTACTCCCTGATAGACGATGGATGACCTCTTGTTGTGGTATTGGGGGTTGTGGGTAAATCGCAGTCCTAGGGAGCCTACGCCGGTGGCGGATCATGGCAGGCTGATCCGGCGAATCACGCCGTCTTTGCGCATGATATGCCGGATGGCCGCAGCGACATGTAGTGCGATGAGAAACAGCAGCAACAGCCCACCCGCCCCGTGGATCTCGTACAGAGTCTGGCTGAGCGCTTCATCCTTGCCGATCAAGCCGTGTAGCGTGTAGTCGAAGAACTGGATCGGATAGCCGCCGGCAGCCGTCGCCAGCCAGCCGACGATGGGCATGGCGATCAAAAGCACGTA
>JAHEBA010000067.1 GCA_024642465.1 Alphaproteobacteria bacterium | reverse complement strand
AACGGTCCTTGTGGGCTGCCGTCTGCATGTTGCCGAAGTCGGCAGAGCCGCGACGGAAGGTCATCAGGCTGGTGCCTTCCGGCAGAGCAGCAGGAGCGGACTGCATGGTGTCCACACGAGCCTGAAGGGCTTCGAGCTGAGCCTTCAGAGCGGTAAGTTCATCGGCCTGTGCGCCGGTAGCCATGACGGCGAGAGCCGCGCCACCGAGCAGAGCCTTGCGAAGATTGGTCATTATGGTTTCTCCCATAATCTCTAGAGTTGGGTTTGCCCCCCGGAAACTTCCCCTGCAAACCGGGATTTAGGAGGACGGCGTGTAATACCAAATCACACGCTGACTGTTGTCTATCCAACCGGACTGGAAATCAACCGTTGTGAGCGCGCCGGATTCACAATTCCGGAAAGTGTGACTTAAATGCCACAGTGCCATCCGGGCGCATTCCGGGGCTTTCTGGCGGCCCGCCATTGCCGGGACCCGCGCGCTGCCATTAGACTTAACATACGCAAGGTTGCAGCGTAACTGTCCAAACATGATTGGAAATGGCGAAAATCTGCCGTTTTCGCGGGTGTATCAGCAAGCTGGCAGGACCGGGGTTTCAGATCACGGAGCATCAAACAATTTGCTGGTGTAAGGCTATCCCGATAAGTTAACAGAAGGTTGACCGCGCGCTGCCAGGGTTGCCGTGACTTCGCCATTCGGGCGGTTGGCAGGCTGCCGAATCGAGGATGGCGCAGGTCGGGGTGGATGTGCAGGCGCAGCCTGATTCACATAATGCGGTGTTCCTGCGGGTCCGGCGAGGTGGTTGCTGATATGCCGTCCTGATGGCGGCGGACGAGGGGATTAAAGACCAATGCTGCGTTGCAATTGGCCCAAGTGGCTGTTCCCGTGGGCTGTTTTGCCTTTGGGGCTGGGGGCTGCAGCTCTCCTTTTCAATTCCGACTCGCTTGAGAACGAGCTCAAGGCAGCAGCTGAAAGCCAGCTTTCATCCGGTGGCGCCGGGTGGGCAGCGGTCAGCATGGATGGGCGCGATGCAAAGCTCTCAGGCGAGGCGCCCGAGCAGGATGCCATCGCCAGGGCAGCGCAACTGGTTGCGGGCACGTATGGCGTACGCCGTGTTGATTCGTCGGGCGTCACGGTCGCGCCCCCGGTCAGCCTCGATCCGCCTACCGTCAACTCCATCAGCGGCTTGTCGGGTACTCCGGAAATCACCGGCACATGGCCCGAAGGCAAGGCTGCGACGCTGGCTGTCGGTCTGGCCGGCACGACCTATGAACTTGGCAAGAATGCCGAACTGTCCTCCGATGGCTCCGGCAACTGGAAGCTGGTGCCGTCAACTGTGCTGTCACCAGGTAGTCATGACGTAAACGTCAAGATTACGGATGGCAACAAGACCGAAGCCTCCGTTTCGGTGCCCGGCGCCGTCACGGTTGAGGCGCCGCCGCCTGCTCAAGCGCCGTCGGCCCCGGAAGCGCCGACAGTTTCCGCGTTATCCGGGTTTGGCAATACGCCAACTATTTCAGGTACATGGCCTGAATCTGACGGCAGTTCGCTGACGGTCGGGCTGGCCGGCAAGGACTACAAGCTGGGTACCGACGCCGAACTGTCGTCCGACGGATCCGGCAACTGGAAACTGACTCCGTCTTCCACCCTTGCCGATGGGGTGTATGACGTGACCGCAACGGTGACAAACGCCGCCAGCCTGTCATCGACTGTGACACTCAGTGGTGCAGTCCGTGTGGATACGACGCCGCCGCAGGCGCCGACCGTCGAGCCGGTTTCGAGCCGAGTGGTGCGCCCGGCGATTGCCGGAACATGGCCAGAAGTTGATGCCAAGCAACTGACCGTCACGATTGCCGACAAGACCTACACCCTGGGAACTGACGGGCAGCTGACGTCCGACGGGTCGGGCAACTGGACGCTCAAACTGGACACAGACCTTGCCGACAATACATATGACGTTGTGGCGACGGCGACGGATGAGGCCGGCAACAGCGCCTCGGACCGCGGGTTCGGCGAAGTGGTGGTGGATGCCTCTGCACCGGCCGTCCCAACCGTCAATACCACGCTGACCCGTCAGCGCCAGCCGGTCCTCACCGGCGCCTGGCCGTCCAAGGATGCCGCCAGCCTGACGGTGAAGGTTGGTGACAAGACCTACACGGCAGGCGCGGGCGACGGTCTTGCGACCGATGGCGACAACTGGACGCTGCGCATCGCGGAAAATCTGCCGGACGGGACCTACAACGTTGTTGCGACCGTGGCCGACAAGGCAGGCAACGCTGCCAGTGACGAAAGCAACGCAGATCTGACGGTGGACACGACGCCGCCCAAGGCTCCGACGGTCGAGACGGTTTCGAGCCGTTCGGTGCGTCCGGCTATCGCCGGAACTTGGCCCGAAGGCGATGCGGCGCAGTTCACCGTCACCATAGCCGACAAGACCTATACCCTCGGCGCGGACAGCCAGCTCACCTCGGATGGATCGGGCAACTGGACGCTCAAGCCCGACACGGACCTGGCCGACAATACATATGACGTCGTCGCCACCGCGACGGACGAGGCCGGCAACAGCGCCTCCGATCGAGGTTTCGGGCAAGTTGTCGTTGATTCGTCGGCGCCTGCCGTTCCCACCGTCAACACTACCCTGACCCGCCAGCGCCAGCCAGTGCTCACCGGCGCCTGGCCGTCCAGGGATGCATCGGGACTGACGGTCAAGGTGGGCGACAGAACCTATACGGCAGGGGCGGACGATGGTCTTTCGACCGATGGGGACAACTGGACCCTGCGCATCGCGGACAATCTGCCGGACGGCACCTACAACGTGGTCGCAACCGTGACCGACAGCGCCGGAAATGCCGCCAGTGACGAAAGCGACGCAGAACTGACTGTGGATGCAACGCCGCCGCCGGTGCCGACCGTCAACAGCTACAAATCCGAGTTTCCGCGTCCATTGTTGTCCGGCACGTTCCCGGAGAACCAGGCGCAGACGATGGCCGTCACGTTTGCCGGTGAAACCTTTGCCAAGGGTTCGTCGTCAAACCTGTCGACCGACGGCAGGGGCAACTGGTCCATCCTGACGGACAAGGACTATGAGCCCGGCACATATGACGTGAAGGTGGTGGTGGCCGACAAGGCCGGCAACCAGCGCTCCGACACCACCACCAACGAGGTGGAGATCGTCGCGCCGCCGAAGCCTGCCGAACCGGCGCCGGCTCCAACTCCCGTGGTGGACTGCCAGAAACTGTTCAATGACGCTATTGCAGACCGCGAGATCGAGTTCGACTCGGCCCGCGCCACCATTCACAGCAACAGCGCAGACTTGCTTGACAAGCTGGCTGGCGTGATCGGGCAATGCCCTGATGCGAAGGTCGAGATTGGCGGGCATACCGATGCTACCGGGTCCACGTCCTATAACCAGGCGCTCAGCGAGCGCCGGGCCGTGGCTGTGCGCGATGCCCTTATCCAGCGAGGCGCGAACCCTGCCAATCTGACCGCAGTCGGTTATGGTGAAAGCCGCCCGATTGCCGACAACAACACCAGGGAAGGACGTGCGCGCAACAGGCGCACCGAATTCAAGGTACAACCCTGAGGGAGACGACCATGGACTTCTGGAACTTCAAGGACGCCTTGATCGTGGCCAGTCACAACTGGCTGTGGCTGCTGGCCGCCTTCGTCCTCGGCCTCATCGTGGGCTGGGCGACGTGCAGCCGCGTGGAAGCACGCTGAAAAGCGGGCCTGGCAACAAGCGAGGACTTTGAAACATGCCACACCTGACCATCGAACTCCTTCTCATGATGCTGCTGGCGTTCCTGATCGGCTGCATCCTGGGCTGCCTGTTCCGCAAGATGACCGGCGCCGGTGCCGAGCCGGCGAAGGCCGTCGCACCTGCTGCAGCCGTTGCTACGGCGGCCACCGCGACTGCCGCTGCGCCCAAGCCGCATACGCCGGCACCTTCCGCGCCGAGGCCCGCCGTGCCCAAGCCCGCCGAACCCATGCCGGCTGCCCAGCCGGTGTTGACCGGCAAACCGGTCCGGCCGAAGGGGCTGGCGGCTGCGCGTAGCGGCAAGGCCGACAACCTGCAGATGATCTCGGGCGTCGGTCCCAAGCTGGAGAAGACCTTGCACGGACTGGGCTTCTTCCACTTCGACCAGATCGCCAACTGGACCCGCGACGAGGTAGAATGGGTAGACGATCACCTGCGCTTCAAGGGCCGCATCGACCGCGAGGAGTGGATCCCGCAGTGCAGGCTGCTTGCCGATGGCGACATGGACCAGTTCCACAAGCTCTATGGCACCGGCGGCCTTCGCAACAAGCAGGGAGAGCGCGAATCGGGGGCCCGGACGCGCCGCGCGAAGAAAAGGAAATAAGCCCACATCGACGTGCTACCCGAAGGCCGACAGCTATGCCGGCCTTCTCATTTTTGCAGGCCTGCTATAGGTTGGCGCGATGAAGGAGAAGCTGGCAGACAATGCAACCGCTTGAAACCTCAGGACTTCCAGTCACCCGTGACAGCATCGCTGAGGCGCATGATCGCATCCGTGCCCATGTGCGTCGCACGCCCGTCCTGCCTGCGCGCTTCGAGGCGGCCGCGCATGAAGATGTTTTCCTCAAGCTTGAACTGCTGCAATACGCCGGGTCGTTCAAGGCGCGCGGGGCGTTCAATAACCTGCTGTCGCGCGAGGTGTCCGAAGCAGGTGTGACGGCGGCCTCCGGCGGCAACCACGGCATCGCCGTGGCGCTTGCCGCGCGCCGGCTGGGCCACAAGGCGCGCATCTTCATCCCCGAGATTTCGCCGAAGGTGAAGGTGGACGCCGTCAGGGCGCACGGCGCCGAGGCCGTTGTTGGCGGCGCTCGGTATGCTGATGCACAGGCGGCCTGCAACCGATATGCGGCGGAGACGGGCGCGCTTCTGATCCACCCCTACGATTCTCCCGAAACGCTGGCGGGGCAGGGCACGGCGGCGAAAGAGTGGGAAGAAGACCAACGTGCGCTGGGTCTTGGCAATCTCGACACCGTCCTCATCGGGGTTGGTGGTGGCGGGCTGATTGGCGGTATGGTGGCCTGGTGGGCAGGGCAGGTAAAGGTGGTTGGCGTGGAGCCTGAGGGCTCGTGCTGCTTGCATGCTGCGCTGGAGGCGGGCCGTCCGGTCGATGTGGAGGTGAACTCGGTGGCTGCCGATTCTCTTGGCGCCAAGCGCGCAGGTTCCCTCGTGTTCGAGGTTGCCAGGCATGCTGTCGACCATGTGGCGCTGGTGGCGGATGATGCCATCCGGGATGCGCAGAAGCTGCTCTGGCGTGATTTCAGGCTGGTGTCGGAGCCCGGCGGAGCAGCCGCGATGGCTGCACTGCTGTCAGGCCGTTACCAGCCGCGGGCTGGTGAGCACGTCGGCGTCCTGCTGTGCGGCTCCAACACTGACCCGGCTACCGTCACCTGATCTGGGGGCAAGAGCTTGCGTATTCAGCACTCTTCAAGCAGGGACGCAATTGTCCGCGCACCTTCACCGCAGCTGCTGCCTTCGCGCTGCGTGGTGGCGGGGGTGGGCATGACGCCGCCGCGGTTTATATCCTGGCCGATGGCGTACTTCTTGGAGTCCAGCCGGGTGCGGTAGACGTGCACGTTTTGCATCACCTTCTGCACGTAGCCGCGGGTTTCAGTGATCGGAATGGATTCGATCCAGTCGATCGCGTCGACCTTGCCGGAGCGGGGGTCGCCATACATGTCGATCCACTTGGCAACGTTGCCGGGCCCGGCATTGTAACCTGCGAAGGCCATGATGTAGGAGCCGCCGAACTTGTCGATCAGATCGCCGAGATAGGCTTCGCCCATCGCCACGTTGAGCGCGGGATCGGACGTCAGTTTGCCCGTGGAATAGCCGCCAATGCGATATTGGCGGGCGATGTGCTTGCCGGTGCCTGGCATGATCTGCATCAGGCCCTTGGCGCCTGCGTGGCTGCCTGCTACCGGGTTGAATTCGCTTTCCTGCCGGGACAGGCCAAGAATCACGGCCTTCTCTACCGGTTTTCTGAGGCTGCGCCAGTTCGGAATGGCGTTCACCGGATAACCCCAGTTGTCCACATCCACGCCCATTGTCCCGAAGGCCTTGGCAAGCCGTACCGCCGGGAAATACCCGACTTCCGTATGCAGCGCGTCGATGGCCGCTGCAGCCTCGGCACGGTCCTTCACGGCGCGCGAGATGGGGAACAGGAACAGGCCCACGTGGCGGTCGCCACCGGCCTGGGCAAGCAAGTGCGCAGCACGGAACACCTCGACGGACCGCACTTTCTGCCGGGCTGCATCGGTGGGGCCGGCGGAGCTGATATTTAGCGGGCGCGTGCCAAGCCCAAGCTGTTCGAGCGCAAGCTGGCCGTAGAACAGGGTGGGTGATGCCGCGGCCTGCCGGTAGGCCTCTTCCGCGCGGGCGGTTTCACCCTTGGCGGCCCTGGCGCGGCCCAACCAGTACCAGCCCCGAGAAGCGTCGGTGCGAGTAGTGGCAGCTTCGGTTACCCGCTTGAAATGGACAGCGGCTGCGCCTGGGTCGGACAGCTTGCGAAGGGCAAACCAGCCGGCCAGGAACTCGCCCTCGATGAAGTGCTTGCCCGAGGTAAAGCCGTGGTTCGCCATCAGCTTGTAGATGGCGGGCCAGTGCTTGCGGTGGGAAGGGCCTGCCAGGTGGCGGGCCGCCAGCCGCTTTTCGATGAACCATTGTTCCGGATCGATCTGGGCTGCGTGTGAGGTTGGTGCCTGTTGCAGCAGCTTCAACGCCGTTTCATGCTGGCCGACCCGCCGGAAATAGCGGACGTAGGCATAAAAGATGGGTGGATGGTTGCGGAACGCGGCCGGCAGCTTGCGGTAGAGGGCTGGGCCGTTGTCCTTGCGCCGGATCAGCGCCTGGGCGGCCTTCGCGGCCTCCACGTGCTGCTTCGAAACGAAGCCCGCCGCGCGCACCGCCGCGTTGGTCTCCTGCGCCATGATCATCGCGTACATCCGCGCCTTGTGATCGTTCTCCGTCAGAAGGCCGCGATACTTGTTCAGGATTTCCTTCTCCAGGCTGGAGGGAAGCTCATCGTCAAGCCACGCCTTGCGAACTGCCGCTGCCGCATTGGCCCGGTCGCCACGCGCCAGCGCCAGCCGGGCGAAGGCGACCTGCCCCCACGAGGATATGGGCGTGAAGCGGTTGAAGTGGCGGGCAACCACCTCAACTGGCGTCGTGTCATCAACCAGGCGGGCTTCCGCGGCGCGGGTCAGCGCCTGGGAGGCTGGCCATGCCGGGTTGCTGGCAACGAAGTTCATGATCCGCTCCGGCCCTGCATCCTTCGGGTTGGTGCGGATGTACAGCCACTCGACGGTTTTGATGGCGGCCTGGTCGCCGGTGCGCAGTGCGCCGTCGAAGGCTGCCTGCCAGTTCTTGTCGAGGGCGGCATCTATGGCGCGCACGGCGGTGGAATTGTTGCGCGCAGGCGACCGGCCGCTGTTGCCGGTCTGAAGTTCCTCGCTGGAAGACACATCGCCGTCATCAGTCGACTTGGCGGTGGCAGGGCTCATGCCGGCGGACGCAGCAAGGCTGAAGCCTGCGGCAACTCCTGCCAGGAGCATGATGCGCATGGTATCTGAAACTGTCGTGGGCCGTGTCATCCCGTCCTCGTTCGCGGTTTGCGAATTTGCCTGCCGGTACCCTTCATACGCCACGCTAACCCTGCAATCTCGCCTGATTAGGTGGCGATTGCGGCTGCCATGTGACGCACCGGCACATTCACAACCCGTCCGCAAGCTTTCGGTTGCTGCAAACCGTCGTGGCGTCTATGGTGCCGCGCCTGTTAAGGACATCGGCGTTCGGGCTTTGCCTGCGCCGGGCATTTCTGGCTTAAGTCCTAGTGCAACATGGTTTACGAATTATTGAGGTTTTGCGATGGCTGCTCGTTTTTACGGTTCCATTCCCGCCCTGATCACGCCGTTCAAGGACGGCAAGGTGGATGAGGCCGTACTTCGCAAGCTGGTTGACTGGCACGTTTCCGAAGGAAGCCATGGCATCGTGCCGGTGGGTACGACGGGCGAGTCGCCGACGCTCAGCCATGACGAGCACAAGCGGGTGGTGGAGATTGTTGTGGAGCAGGTGGCGGGCCGCATTCCGGTGATTGCCGGGGCCGGCTCCAACTCTACCGAAGAGGCCGTGGACTTTGCCGTGCATGCAAGGCAGGCCGGTGCGGACGCTGCGCTATCCATTGTGCCGTACTACAACAAGCCGACCCAGGAAGGCATCTACCAGCACTTGGCGGCGGTGGCGCGCGCTGCGCCGGACCTGCCGATCATCGTCTACAACGTGCCTGGCCGCACCGTCGCTTCGATCTCGGTGGAGACACTGGACCGGCTGGCCAAGGACTTCGCCAACATTGCCGGCGTCAAGGACGCTACGGCGGACCTGACGCGGCCGTCGCTGCAGCGGCTCGCGACGGGCGAAAGCTTCATCCAGCTTTCGGGCGAGGATGGCACCGCGCTCGCCTTCAACGCCCACGGTGGCACGGGCTGCATCTCGGTGACGGCCAACGTGGCGCCGCGGCTGTGCGCCGAGTTCCAGGAAGCCACGCTTGCGGGTGATTACGCCAAGGCTCTGAAGCTGCAGGACCGGCTGATGCCGCTGCACAAGGCACTGTTCTGCGAAACCAGCCCGTCGCCGGTGAAGTACGCGGTCAGCCTGTTGGGCCATGCTTCGGAAGAACTGCGCCTGCCGATGGTGCCGGCCACTGATGGCGCCCGCCAGCAGGTGAAGGCGGCCATGATTCATGCAGGCCTTCTGAACTAAGGTATGAGCCCGCGGGAGCTGCGGGCCAGCAGGTAGCACGCGATGTCTTCGAAGAGCGGTGGCGCAAAGAAGCGGTCCGGCAGCCCGGTTATCGCCGATAACCGGCGCGCCCGCTTTGATTTCGAGCTGCTCGACACGCTCGAGGTGGGCATCCAGCTCACCGGCACCGAGGTCAAGTCGCTGCGCGCCAGCAAGGCCAACATCGCCGAAAGCTACGTGCAGGTGAAGAACGGCGAACTGTGGCTGATCAACGCCAACATTCCCGAATACGAGCAGGGCAACCGCTTCAACCACGAACCGCGCCGGCCGCGCAAGTTGCTCGCCCACCAGCGCGAGATCGCGCGGCTGTTCCAGGGCACCTCGCGCGAGGGGCTGACCATCGTGCCGCTGAAGATCTATTTCAACGATCGCGGCCGGGTGAAACTGGAAATCGCTCTTGCCAAGGGCAAGAAAGTTCACGACAAGCGCGAGACCAAGAAAGAGCGTGACTGGCAGCGCGACAAGGCGCGTCTGTTGCGCGAAAAGGGCTGAGGCCCGTTTCCGGAGACCCATGATGATTGCCGAAAAGCCTGGCCTGATGGACGAGGTGCGCGGCCGCTTTGCCCATGTCGACGAATGTCCGTTTACCGGTCCGCGCATCTTCTTTGAAAATGCAGGTGGCGCGCTAACGCTCAAGTCCGTGGTGGATACGTCGGCCAGGTTTGCCGCCATTCCCGACAACCAGGGCCGGGACAACGTGGCCTCCCGTGCACTGGTCAACATCATCAACGAGTCCAGGCGCAAGATGAAGCTGCTGTTCAATGCGCCCGGCGGCCAGTTCTTCGCCGGCGAAAGCGGCACTGAACTGCTGTTCCGCATCATCCGCACGGCTCTGGTCGGTGCGCCCGAGGGTGGGGCGGTGATTGGCACCACGCTGGAGCATCCGGCATCGCGTTCGGCTGCGATGTACTGGGCTGAGGAAACGGGGCGCGGCTACATTGCCGTCCCGCATGACAACGCTACCGGCACGGTGACGGCAGACGACTATGCGAAGCTGATGACGCCGGATGTGCGCGTTGCCACCATCATTCACACCTCGCCGGTGACCGGCATGGGCGTCGATGTTGCGGCGGTCGCCGCTGCCATCCGCAAGGTCTCGCCGGAGTGCTACATCATCGTGGACGGCATCCAGCACGCCAGCCATGGCCGCATCGACATCGCCGCAGCCGGAATCGACGGCTATGCCGTGTCGCCCTACAAGGTGTTCTCGCGCCACGGCTATGGCGTGGGCTGGGCGTCTGACCGGCTGACGCAGTTGCCGCGCGAGCGGTTGATCGACGGACCCGCCGCGAACTGGGAGTTCGGCACCCGCGACACCGGTTCCTATGCCACCTTTACTGACGTGATCGACTACCTGATCTGGCTTGGTGGACAGTTCACCGACAACGCCGACGAGCGCGCGCGCATCGAGGCGGCGGGCAGGGCGATCCACGACCACGAGCAGATGCTCACCAACGCCATGCTGCACGGCACCGGCAATCTCAAGGGCCTCGCTGAAATGCCTGGCGTCAGCATCATCGGCGGCGTCGACAATCCGGCGCGCGAGGGCCTGGTGTCGCTGACCGTCGATGGCGTCAAGGCGGTGGACATCGTCGAGAAGCTGAACGTCCAGGGCATCCGCACCCACACCCGCAAGGACGACCACTATTCCGGCAACGTGCTGAAGCCACTCGGGCTTGATTCGTGTGTGCGCGTGTCGCTGTGCCACTACAACACCGAAGCCGAAGTCGCGAAATTTCTCGCTGCAATGGCGGAGATCACCGTCCACGCCTGACATGAAGGAGTGCCTGATGTCTTACCCGGTCTACGCGAAAATCAAGGGACCCATCGTCATCGTGGGGTTCGGCTCGATTGGCCGCGGCACGCTGCCCCTCATCGAGCGGCACTTCGACTACGACGCGAAGAAAATTTATGTCGTCGATCCGTCGGATGCGCATGCGAATTTCCTACGCCAGCGTGGGGTGACTTTTCATCATCTCGGCCTGACGCGCGACAACTACAGGGCCGTTCTGGGCGAGCTGTTTAAGGGCACTGAGGGTGGCTTCTGCGTGAACCTGTCTGTCGATACGGGCTCGCTCGACATCATGAAGTACTGCCGTGAATTGGGCGTCTTGTACATCGACACGGTGGTCGAGCCTTGGCCGGGCTTCTACTTCAATCCGGATGCGAGCCCGGCTGAACGGTCCAACTATGCCTTGCGCGAGGCGGTGCGGGCAGAAAAGCGCGCAAGCCCCGGTGGCACGACGGCGGTGTCGTGCTGCGGCGCCAATCCGGGCATGGTGTCGTGGTTTGTCAAGGAGGCACTGCTGAACATTGCCGCTGATACAGGTCATGAGCATGACGCGCTTGGCTCGCGGGAGGACTGGGCAAGGCTCATGATGGATCTCGGCGTGAAGGGCATCCACATCGCCGAGCGCGACACGCAGGCGCCAGCATACCCCAAGCCTGCCAACGTGTTCGTCAACACCTGGTCAGTCGAAGGCTTCCTCTCCGAAGGTTTCCAACCCGCCGAACTTGGCTGGGGCACTCACGAAAACTGGATGCCGGACAATGCCCACGCTCACGACAAGGGATGCAAGGCCGCGATCTACATCGACTATCCCGGTGCACTGACCAAGGTGCATACCTGGTGCCCGACGCCCGGTCCGCAATATGGCTTCCTCGTCACCCACAACGAGGCCATATCGATCGCCGACTACTATACCGTCGGTGACAGCGAGGCGCCGGCGTATCGTCCCACCTGCCACTATGCCTACCACCCCTGCAACATGGCGGTCTTGTCCCTGCACGAGTGCTTTGGCGCTGGAAAACCCCAGACCGAGCACAAGGTGCTGGACGAGAACGAGATCATAGAGGGCAAGGACGAACTGGGCGTGCTGCTGTTCGGCCACCAGAAGAACGCCTACTGGTATGGCTCGCGGCTGTCGATGGAGGAGGCGCGCAAACTGGCGCCGTACCAGAACGCGACCGGCCTGCAAGTCACCTCAGCCGTGCTGGCGGGCATGGTGTGGGCGCTGGAGAACCCACAAGCAGGCATCGTCGAGACGGACGAGATGGACCACGTGTGCTGCCTGGAAGTGCAGAAGCCCTATCTGGGGCCGGTCGAAGGTCACTATACCGACTGGACGCCAATCTCTTCGCGCTGGGATCGCTTCAACGAAGACATCGATGAAAGCGATCCATGGCAGTTCCGCAACATTCTGGCGAGCTAGGACTTGTGTAACTCGCAGTCAGTGGATGTGAGCGGCTACCAGACCTGCGGCAGGCCCTTCAGCGGGGCATCGGCGCACAATGTGCCTGATGTTCTGAGGCGCGCCTCGATGCTGGCTGACAACGCGATCACGAGGTCAAGGCTGCGCGTCAATTCGGTATTGGAGAAGTAGTCGAGCAGGTGACGCGCGTCTGCGTCGTTGCCGGCACGGCTTAGCGCCTCTGCCAGCTTGAGCATGCGCGCGGTTTCCACCGTCAGTCGCGTTTCGCTGTCCTCCAGCGCCCGTGTGACTTCCGGCACGAACCTGTCTGCGTCCTGCAGCATGAGGTACAGCAGCCGCTTGCACTCGTGCACCGCGCACCGTGTCCCCTCCACAGCCTGGTTCACTTGCGATACGACGTCTGGGCCGAAGCTCTGGTCACGGCGCGGATCCATGAACCGGTGATCCTCGCCTGTCGTCAGGTACCGGTGCTTGGCGAAATCGGGCGGCACGTTGTCCTGCCCCATGAACACGGGGGCGAAGGGCGCTGCGACTGACCCGATGGGGGCGTGCCACATCATCCGCAATGAGGTGTTTTCAGGCTCCGTCAGCGGAACCACCTGGCCGTAACCGGCAGAGTCGCCGGTGAGCTTGCCGGTGCGGATGGCCCAGATCATGTCGGCGAGCCCGATCTTTTCCGGCCTTGCGGCACGCTCGCGCATTTCGTCTTCGATCCAGGCCACGCCTTCCCAGCGTCCCTTGCCGTCGCCATAGACGGCGTTCACGTCGAACGGGCCATCCTCGTACCAGCCCATCTCGCGGGCAAAACTGACCAGGTTTTCACTGTACATGAAGTCCGGATGGCCGGGCTCGTTGACCGGAATGTCGTGGATGTAGCCTGGCCGGGAGGCGCGGATGCTGTCCGGGCCAAGCCGATGGGCTGCCCACAGTCCCTTGCCGCCGGCGAACTGGATGACCACCCAGGCCTCGTTGCTGTCGGCGATCAGGTGCGAGTTGCCGCCATAGCTGGCCTCGCCGTGTCCGGCAATCAACTCGCCCATCAACTCCACGCCGTGGCGCGCCGACATGGCGCGATCGAGGCAGACGCGGGCGAGATCGGAATAGTTGAGGCCCCTCTGGTCCCTTGGCGTCATGGCCACGAGTTCTTCGCGCGATGGCGACCACACGTCGCGCACCGCCACGCCGTGCTCGTTCAGCCCGCCATTGGTGATCGGGGCCGGCACCCCCTTGTAATAGGAATAGCTGACGCGCAGGTGCCGGAATGTTGTTTCCACCTGTGGTACATCAATCCGGACCCCCGGAAGGTCCGCCGTGTGGCCAACGCCACCCCGGAAGGTGGCGCCGGGCTGATGCGTCGTGCGCGGCACGATCTCCAGCCAGTGGCTGGATGGCTCGTCGCCGTACCCGGCCAGCCACGCATGGCCTTCTGCTGTCAGGTTGCGGCCGACATAGATCGCGTAGCTCATGCGCAAGTATCCTGGCTTGTGTGGAAAGTTCTCGAGGCGGCGGGCTTACAACACCGTATTACCGTGTCAAGCCATCGCGGCAAGCGGAGTCGAGTTGCCGGACACCCGCGAAGGTGCCCGGCAGCCAGGCGTTGGCGTCAGGCAACCCACCAGCGTTCGGCGATGCGGGCGCCATCGAAGGTGGAGGTGCTTTCGAGATCGCCATGGGCCAGCTTGGTGCTGCGCGCATAGACGTTGTTGGCGAACAGCGGCACGATGGCGCCGCCTTCGTCGCGCACGATCATCTGCATCTCGCGATACATGTCGGCGCGCTTGGCGGTGTCAAGTTCGGCCTTGGCGGCGGTGCGCAGTTCCTCGAACTTCTCCTGGGTCCAGAAGGTGTCGTTCCACGCTGCACCCGGCGAATACCCGGTGGTGAACATTTCGCTCTCGGTGGTGTAGCCGCCCCAGTAGCAGGCACAGAACGGCTTGTTCATCCAGATGTTGTCCCAGTAGCCGTCATTGGATTCGCGCACCACGTTGATCTCGATGCCGGCCGGTGCGGCTTGTGCCTGGAACAGGACAGAGGCGTCCACCGCGCCGGTATAGGCCGCTTCGGCCGCGCTGAGGTCGACCTTGAGGCTGCTGACGCCGGCCTGCTGGAGATACCACTTCGCCTTTTCCGGATCGTACTCGCGCTGCGGAATGTCCTCGGCATGGTAACGGTAGGACGGGCCGATCGGATTGTCGTTGCCGATCGAGCCGTGACCGCGCAGCACCTTGTCCAGCAGTTCCTGCCGGTTGATGGCGTGCTTCAACGCCATGCGGACATTGTTGTCGTCGAACGGCGCCGTGTCGGTGCGCATCGGGAAGGTGTAGTGCAGTGGCCCGGTGGTTTCCTCGATGACGATGTTCTGGTTCCTGGACAACAGTTCGACGGTCTTCACGTCGACCTGGTCGACGGCATCCACCGATCCGTTGATCAGTGCGTTGGTGCGGGCCGTGGCATCGGCGATGGTCAGCAACTCGACTGCATCCGCGTGGCCGCGGTCGGTGCGCCAGTAGTTGGGGTTCTTGACCATCTCGGCGCGCACGCCCGGCTCGAAGGTCTTCATCACATAGGCGCCGGTACCGTCGAAGCCGGCGAAGTCGATGGTGCCGTCCTTGGCGGCATAGATGGCAAAGCCTGCCGAGCTCAACGAGGTCGGGAAGTCCGCATTGCCGGCCTTCAGCGTGAACACCACGTTGAGCGGGCCGTCGGCCTTGATCTCGACGATCTCGTCCGCAATCGGCTTGACGAAGGACTTGGAGTCTGCGCCGCGGTGATAGTTGATCGACGCAATGACGTCGTCGGCCGTCAGCGGCTTGCCGCTGTGGAAGGTCACGCCGCTGCGCAGCTTGAAGGTCCACACCTCGGCGTCGGCACTTGCGTCCCAGCCCTCCGCGAGGCTCGGCACGGTCTCGCCGCTGGGCAGCGTTTCGGTCAGGGTGCTGGCAATGGCATAGGTCATCGCCCAGTGTCCGCCGTGGGTCAGCAGGGCCGGGTCGAGGCTGTCATTGGTGGCGCCGTGACGGGTGGCAAGCACCATGCGGCCGCCCTTCTTTGGGCCGGCAGCCAACACGCTCGTGCTGAGCAACCCGGTGATGGCGGGCGCTGTCAGGCCGGCGGCAGCGGCGCGTCCGAGAAATTGCCGGCGGTCCATGCGGCCGGTGCGATGCATGTCGGCAAGCCAGGCGAGATATGTCTTGGTCGGATGGGTCATGGTGCGTCTCCCAGGGGTGTG
>JAHEBA010000187.1 GCA_024642465.1 Alphaproteobacteria bacterium | reverse complement strand
CAGACAAAGAACGCCAATATCACCCACATTCAGCCAAAAATTGCATATTTTCCCTGTAAATTCCCTGTTATCAGGGAATTTCTAGCTGAGACCGGATAGCTCGGGACTGGCAGCACAGCCAGCTATTTTCACAAAACCATTGATACCAGAAGGGCGACTTAATAGCTGCGTGGTTTCCGAGGGTTGTGGCAGAGGTTGATCTGGGCAGACTCAGGACCTACGGGTTTGTGGCCCCAGACAGCTCATTGGTCTGGACAGGCGATTTCCGCGATACGCGAAACCGGGAATTCAGAGAGTAGCGATGCGCCAGCGTTGCGCCTGCCAGTCGGAAGGCAGGTCGTGACGCAGGCACCAGTCCGAGGTCAGACCCATCGGCTGGATACCTCCGGTGATATCACGAACAATATCCGGCGCGAGAAATGCCAGATCTATGACCTGTTGAACCCGGCGTTTGGAAGTGCCCGCTTCGTCAGCAATGGCATCAAAACTCTGGCCCTCCTTGAGGCGTTGATACCATTGGTTGGCCCGGATGATATTCGCGAGGAGTATTTCGTCGACTTCAGCGGCATCGTTGCCAACGACCAGTTTCATCTCGACCCCGCGCCTGCGCTCGGTGAATGGCAGATCGAGAATGAGTCCATCAGGGTCGCAATCCAATTTTGGGCCAATGAGTCTTTGTACGTCGCCAGCCTTCAGGTCGACCACCAATTGGCCCGGCGCAACTCGAACCCGTTCGACCACGTCCAGTGCCACTTTCGCATCTGGCACCGGTGTTTCGGTTCCGGGAAACTGGTGGACGTTAGTGGCCTCAGAAAGCTGCGTGATCCGTTTCTGCACCGCGCTGGCAATTGCGCCCTCCAGCTGCCCGGCAGGGATACGCCATGTCCGCTGCTTCTCATCCGCACGGGCAACACCCGTCACCAGCTTCTGCGAGATATAGTACCGATACCGCTTGTCGCCTTTCTTTGTATGGCTCGGGGTGAGCCGCTCCCCGGTCTCATCCACAATCTTTCCGGCAAGGGGTGACGGATCGCGGTGCTGCTTTGATCGACGTGCTTTCGCAGCACCACCGCTCAGCCGTTCCTGCAATGCATCCCATCGCGTCGGATCAATGATTGCGGGATGCTGCCCCTGGAACACCTTTCCTTTATGCCGGATGCGTCCGGCATAGATTGGGTTTGTCAGGATGTGGTGTAGTTGTCCGCGGGACATCAGGTTGCCTCCGCGCAGGTTGCCGTCCGGCGTGCGCCTGGATTTCGAGCGCAGGTCCAGCCGGGCAGCGGCTTCACGCACCATGTTCATGGCCCCCCAGTCATCATAGAGATCATAGATTTTGCTAACGACTTCGGCTTCATCCGGATTAATCTGCAAAGTCCGCCCATCCGGCTCATAGCCCAGCGGAACATTCCCGCCCATCCACAGCCCCTTGCGTTTGGACGCTGCGATCTTGTCGCGGATTCGTTCCGCTGTGACCTCGCGCTCAAACTGAGCAAAGCTGAGCAGCACATTCAGCGTCAGCCGGCCCATGCTGGTGGCCGTATTAAAGGACTGGGTGACAGACACAAATGACGCCTCCGCCTGATCCAGCCGATCCACCAGTTTCGCAAAGTCGGCTAATGATCGGGTCAGCCGGTCAATCTTGTAAACGACTATCTGATCGACCTGCTTTGCATCCACCGCCAGCATCAGCCGCAGCAACGCCGGGCGCTCAAGATGCCCGCCAGAGATCCCGCCGTCATCATAATGATCCGGAAGCATCGCCCAGCCCTCATGCCTCTGACTGGCGATATAGGCCTCACACGCTTCCCGCTGAGCGTCCAGCGAGTTGAAATCCTGCTCCAGCCCGTCTTCTGAGCTCTTGCGGGTGTAGATGGCGCAACGGATTCGTTTCATGGTTTGCTCTTTTTCAGCCCAAAGAACCGCGGCCCGCTCCACTCGGCTCCGGTGATCCGTTTTGCAACCGCACTCAGGGAAGAATAGCTCTGGCCGTCCATCTCAAAACCATCCACCGCGACTTTCACCCGATAAACCCGCCCATTCCACTCCCGCACAAGCTGCGTGCCGGGTGAAAGCGCCTGTGCCGGCACAGCCGCAGACGCCGCGCGGACTCTGAACTGCCGCCGGATTGCCGAGGAATGCCCACCCAACTCCTTGCATTGCAGTTCAAAGATCAATGCCTTGCGCAGGAACCTCAGAGACAAGCGCGACCCTGACGCCGTACCTGTCATGGCGATCCATTCATCCAGGCAGCGTGAGTGATCCCGGGCCCCGACATCTTCGATCGCGGCGTCCAGTTTTGCTGTCATCAGGCCCGCTCCGGCACATGCGCCCGATAGACCGGCCCCTTTTTTGAGGGTGCACAGGTGACGACAAGCCCTTGTTTGCGCAGGCGCGAGATTTCCGCGCGGATCGTATGGGGCTGCCACTCCAACTTACGTTGTATCGCGTCGATTGACACGCCTGACTTGCGGTTCACGAGCTTCAGCAACTGCGCGCGTTTGGTTTGAGGTCTGTTATCAGTCATGTATGTCTCCAATTGAGACCGCGGCCCATCCACAGCCTCGCACTGAGACAGGCCCGAAAAACCGGGCGAAAATTGCAGAAGGACCTCACCTACCTGTCCGTACACACATGCTTGCCGCGTGAACAAAGTCCAGTCCATACTTCGGAGGCTTCGATAGTTGAAGGGGGCGTATTTTGTTGAAAAACTCGTGCTTGATCGATGGGCAAGTTGCTGATTCAATTCTTCTGACCAGCGGGAGAATTGAGCAATGTTGGGACCGAGACAGGAAGCGCAGGCAGCACTTTTCTACGAGTTCTCGTTGGAGGATCATGTTCCCCAAGATCACCTGCTTCGGTCCATTGATCGGTTTGTCGACCTGAGCAGCATCCGCACCCATCTTGCCGGTTTCTACAGCCACACCGGCCGTCCCTCCGTCGATCCCGAGCTGCTGATCCGCATGCTTTTGGTAGGCTACTGCTTTGGCATCCGGTCCGAACGCCGCCTGTGTGAAGAGGTTCATCTCAACCTGGCATATCGCTGGTTCTGCCGTCTTGATCTGAGTGACCAGATCCCGGATCACTCGACGTTTTCGAAGAACAGACACGGCCGGTTCCGTGAGAGCGAACTGCTACGCCACCTGTTCGAGACGACCGTCGCGCGGTGCATCGAAGAGGGCCTGGTCAGTGGCCAGCGCATGGCGGTCGATGCCAGCCTGATCGAGGCGGACGCGAACAAGCAGAACTCGACACCGAAGGAGGACTGGGACGCGACGCGGATCGACCCGGCCGATGCGCCCCGTGCGGTTCGCGAGTATCTCGACACGCTGGATGAGGCAGCGTTCGGTGCCGCCAGCGAAGTGCAGCCAAAGTTCACTTCGCATTCCGACCCCGCCAGCCAGTGGACGGCGGCGCGCAAGGGACCGGCATTCTTCAGCTATTCCGACAACTACCTGATCGACACGGATCATGGTGTCATCGTCGATGTCGAGGCGACAAGATCGATCCGGCAGGCCGAGGTCGGCTCGACGAAGACCATGCTCGATCGGGTGAAGACCAGGTTCGACCTGCATCCCGAACGCCTGATCGCCGACACTGCGTATGGCACCAGGCCGATGCTGGGCTGGCTGGTCGATCGCAAGATCGCCCCGCACATTCCGGTGTTCGACAAGTCTGGCCGCAACGATGGCACCTGGAGCCGGTCGGACTTCGACTGGGACGCCGAGAACGACCAATATATCTGCCCGGAGGGTCAGGAACTCAAGCAGTTCCGCCGGAACTATTCCGACCCGAACCGGGGGCCGACCAGTGAAGGTCGGGCCAAATACCGCGCCTTGAAACTGACCTGCCAGGCCTGCCCGTCGAAACAGAAATGCTGCCCGAACGCCGATACCAGATCCATCACCCGCGAGGAACATGAAGACGCGCGCCAGGTCGCGCGCGACATCGCCAAAACCAAGCAATACGAAATCTCGATGAAGCTCCGAAAGAAGGTCGAGATGCTCTTCGCCCACCTCAAGCGCATTCTCGGCCTCGGAC
>JAHEBA010000186.1 GCA_024642465.1 Alphaproteobacteria bacterium | reverse complement strand
ATTCAATGTGGTTCAGCCAGTTTGGAGCTTTGAGAACCTGAAAGCCCTTGCCGATCGTTGCATAGGCAAGATGAACACCATCAGCAGATGTGCAATAACGAACCCTTTGCTGGAGAGCACTTTCAGGAACATCTTCTTCTGGCTGGGCGCCGGCCGACCATTGCCATACTCGTATCGGCCGAGAGATGTTTTTGACGCGTTGCCTTCCCAGGTCCCTGAACGGCTCTCCGATGCGGTCCATTACCAATTGATGCACCGTGTCCGAAATACACACACTGCCAGGCTCGGCTAACGCTTCCAATCGCGCCGCTACATTAACCCCATCGCCATAGATATCGTTCTCCTCGACCACGATATCGCCGAGGTTGATGCCAATTCGATAGTGTATTCTGCTTTCTTCTGTCCGGCCGGCTTCCCGTCGCGATACATCCGTCTGGATCTCGATTGCGCAGCGCACGGCGTCCTGTGCCGAGGCAAACTCGATGAGCATGCCGTCTCCGGTGGTTTTGACTATTCGGCCCCTATGAAGGGTTATTTGAGGGTCGATCAATTCCTTGCGCAAAACTTTTTGCCGAGCAATGATGCCCTCTTCGTCCGCTTCCATCAGGCGTGAATACCCGACCATATCGGCGGCCAAAATGGCTGCAAGCCTGCGCTCCATTTCATCGCCCTCCAAAACGAAGATAGCAGCAGCAGGTACCTGAGGCTACTATGCTAAATTTCAGTTCTTGGCACAAAGCGGACACTCTGGCCCACCGCTGATGATGTCCGCTTTCGAGGGTAGGAAGCCCAAGAGTAAGAACGATGTCTGCGGTGAGCGAGTATGGTATTATTTTCCCTAATCTAAAGGTGATCGAGCATCGACAATGGCGGAAAACGCAGATAGCGCCGAGTCAAGATGGCGAGAGCTGCTCACGCTGGGCGAAATTGACGATGAAAGGCGAGACCGACGCATCCTGAGTCGGTTGCCTGGTCACCCTCGCTGCAGATTCTGCCATGCACCTTTCAAAGGGCTTGGATCTCCGATTGCGAGATGGTTTTTCTCCAGACGTCCATCGAATTTAAACCCAAATTTTTGTAGTATATGTGAAGACTTCACTAAGTCTTTTATGGGCGGAGTTGAGATAAAGTTGACGGCTTTGTTTGTAGACGTGCGTGGTTCAACTGGCCTTGCAGAAAGCCTTAGTCCAACCGAATTTGCGAGCCATATGAATCATTTTTTCGCAACCGCTTCGGATATTTTGATCAAATCAGATGCTTTTATAGACAAATTTGTTGGTGATGAAGTTATCGCTCTCTTTGTGCCAGGCTTTGCTGGACCCGAATACTCGCGAGTAGCAGTCGATGCATCTGCAAATTTGCTTACGGCGCTGTCATGCGACGGGCCGCAAGGTAGAAGCTTTTCCGTGGGCGTGGGTGTTCATACGGGTTTAGCGTTCATGGGCGCAGTTGGCACCAAAGATGGCAGGTCCGAAATAACCGCGCTGGGTGATGTAATGAACGTGGCTGCTCGTTTGGCTTCTGCAGCAGGTCCTGGCGAGGCCTTAGTAAGCGATGCAACCATTGAGGCAGCAGAATTGGACGCTACAGTATTCGAACGGCGGGACCTGCGGCTGAAGGGGCGAGAGGAAGGCATCAGAGTCTGCGTCTTGCGCCAGTTCCGATAAGCTCGACTTCGAATCCCTTATGCTTTGAACGGTCCCTCCACCGGCATCGCGATGTGCCAAGTTTGCGATGTCATTTGAGGACGTGCCAAAAGAGCCTAACGGCAAGTTTGGCACGAAGCAGCCAGTTTGGGCTGTCCGGCAGATAGTTCGATTTAGGAACCACAGCAGACACTCTCAGCGGCGACCGAAATCATCCGAGTTGACCCCCAGCGGACATAGATAGCCCACAGCTCATGTTGGAATTTGCAGCATACTGCTGGTAGGTTTCTTGGGCAGGGAGACCGCTTGTGGAAAGACGACTTGCCGCCATACTTGCCGCCGACCTCGTAGGCTACAGCCGTCTTATGGGTATGGACGAGGCTGGAACACTCCAACGTTTTTCTGATCTGCGCCAGACAGTGCTGGACCCGCTAATCGCCACGCATGGTGGTCGCACGGTGAAGCTTATGGGCGATGGGCTGCTGGTGGAGTTTCCGAGCGCAGTCAACGCATTGAGCTGCGCAGTGGAATGGCTGGACGCCGTTTCGGGGCACCAGAAAGACGTGCCAGAAGATCGCCTTTTCAAGTTTCGTATCGGGCTCAACCTTGGCGACATCATCGTCGAGGATGGAGACATCTACGGAGACGGGGTCAATCTCGCTGCTCGAATTGAGACCGAGGCCGATGCTGACAGCATTTGTGTTTCTGAGGCCATATACCAACAAGCAAAGGGCAAGCTGCCTGTGGCCTTCGAGGATCTGGGACAACGGACATTGAAGAACATTGCCGAGCCCGTGAGACTTTATCGCGTTCTTGGCAATGCCGCATCGCCAAAGCCAGCCAATCTCACGTTGCCAGAAAAGCCGTCGATCGCAGTGCTGCCATTTGACAACATGTCCGCCGATCCGGAACAGGAGTATTTTGCCGACGGCGTTACCGAGGACATCATTACCGAACTCTCTCGTTTTCCCAGCCTCTTCGTGACCGCACGCAACTCTACCTTTTCATACAAGAGCAAGTCTGTGGACCTTAAGCAGGTCGGTCGCGACCTCGGTGTCCACTACATACTCGAGGGCAGCATCCGTCGCGCTGCGAACAGGGTGCGGATCACTGCTCAGCTCATAGACAGCACCAATGGTACTCATGTCTGGGCTGAGCGTTACGATCGTGAGTTGGAGGATATCTTCAGCCTTCAGGAAGAAATCACACAAAACGTAGCCGGTGCTATTGCGCCACAGATCGAGATGGCCGAATTGACCCGTGTGCATTCGGGGAAAGCTGCCAGGTTTTCTGGTTACGATGTGGCGCTGAAAGCACAGGCTCTGTTTTATGATGCGGTCCGTTCAGGTGATGCAGACCTGTACCAACAAGCCATAGCAACCGCCCAAGATGCACTCACACAAGATCCGCGCTGTACTCATGCGTTGTGGATTCTCGGGTGGGCCTATGGCGAAGCATACCTGTACCGCTGGGGGCCTGATCCGGATCGGGGACTCGAGCTTGGCTGGGCCGCAATGGAAAGATTTTTCGAGATCGATTCGAATGATCCGCGAGCTCATATGTCTCGCGGATTAATTCAGCATTTCCGGGGCGATTACGACAGCGCGCTTGACGACTTCCGTCGTGCCTTCGAGCTCAATCCAAACTATGCCATGAACCTATTCACAATGGCTTGGTGTGAGTCATTGATCGGCTTTACCAAAGAGGCCCGCGAACATGCTGCGCTGGGGTTGCGACTAAGTCCGCGCGACAATGAAGTCTGGCTCGGCGTTGCATACTTGGCGCTGGCTCAGGCCGGGTTCGCAGATGGTGATTTCGAAGAAACACGCAAATGGGCGGCTTTGGCCATTCAGAAACATCCGCGTGCTCCAATCCGCCGAGCCCTGATGATTGCCTGTTGTATCCATGATGGGGATGCTGAAGCTGCAAGAAGGCACGTTGAGTTTCTGAATTCATTCGCCCCGGCGTTCATTCCGAGCGTTTTGCAGGGCGATGTAGTCCTCTTCAAATTGCAGGAACACAATGCTCTTCTGGCTGAAGGTCTTAGCAAGGCTGTTCAATAAGGTCCTTTTAACAGGGCCTTTGTCGCCTACTGGCACTAGGCGGACTCTTCTGGCTACTTCAGAAAAGGCAGCCTTCGGGGGTACATGAGACACTGTCCTGGAAAGTTAAAACTGGGCGCTTAGCCTCGGGCTCTGAGTTCGTCGTAGGAAACCATCACGTGTTCACGATAGGCAGGTCGGGACTTCAGCCTCTCGTAATAGTCGGCAAGTGCCGGCAACCCAGCTGGACACCCGCAAAAACCTGTCCGGATTTGGGGTTTTGTGATTCACTTGTCCTGTCGTGATGTGGAGGCAGGGCGATGGAACATCGATCGTTTTTCGGACTTGCGGAGCATCTTGAG
>JAHEBA010000066.1 GCA_024642465.1 Alphaproteobacteria bacterium | reverse complement strand
CGTGTCGTTCGAGGTTGAGCTGATCACGCCGATCGCGATGGAAGAGAAGCTGCGCTTCGCCATCCGCGAAGGGGGCCGCACCGTCGGCGCCGGCGTCGTCTCCTCCATCATCGAGTAAGGCGAAGAATACAACGGGGTGCTCCCGGGTCTTCCGGGAGCACTTCAACTTACGGATCCAAGTAGATGCAAAAACAGAACATTCGCATCCGTCTCGAAGCCTTCGACCATCGCGTTCTCGATGGTTCGGCCCGCGAGATCGTGAACACGGCAAAGCGCACCGGCGCCCAGGTTCGTGGCCCTGTGCCGCTGCCGACCCGCATCGAGCGCTTCACGGTGAACCGCTCGCCGCACGTCGACAAGAAGAGCCGCGAGCAGTTCGAGATGCGTACGCACCGCCGGATCCTCGATATCGTTGATCCGACCCCGCAGACGGTCGATGCGCTGATGAAGCTCGACCTGGCTGCAGGTGTGGATGTTGAGATCAAGCTCTGACCCCAGAGCGGATTGAACGGGAGTCTGAACAGATGCGTTCAGGAGTGATTGTACAGAAGCTGGGCATGACCCGGATATTCACCGAAGCCGGTGAACACATTCCGGTGACGGTGCTGAAGCTGGACAACTGTCAGGTGGTTGGCCACAAGACGGTTGAGAAGAACGGCTACACGGCCATGCAGGTTGGCGTCGGTCTGGCGAAGGCCAAGCGGCTGACCAAGGCTGACCGCGGCCAGTTCGCTGTCGCCAAGGTTGAGCCCAAGCGCAAGGTCGTCGAGTTCCGCGTGAGCCCGGACAACCTGGTTCCGGTCGGGGAGGAGATCATCGCTGATCACTTCCATGCCGGCCAGTTCGTGGACGCTGCCGGCACTTCGATCGGCAAGGGTTTCGCCGGTGCCATGAAGCGCCATAATTTCGGTGGTCTGCGCGCCTCGCACGGCGTGTCGATCAGCCACCGCTCGCACGGTTCTACCGGCCAGTGCCAGGACCCGGGCAAGGTGTTCAAGGGCAAGAAGATGGCCGGTCATCTCGGTAACGAGCGCGTCACCGTGCAGAACCTGCAGGTGGTCAAGACCGATACCGATCGCGGCCTGATCATGGTGAAGGGTGCGGTTCCGGGCGCCAAGGGCGGCTGGGTCATGCTGCGCGACGCCGTGAAGAAGCCGATGTCGGAAAACGCCATTCTGCCTGCTGCCCTGCGTTCTGCTGCTGCGGAAGCTGCAAAGCTGGCGGCCGAAGCCGAAGCCCAGGCAGCCGCTGAGGCTGCTGCCGAGGCCGAGCGCATCGCAGCCGAACACGCCGAAGAGCAGCGCAAGGCTCTGGAAGCATCCAAGGCCACCGACGCCGGTGACAATGCCGGTGGCGAAGGAGGCAACGAATAATGAAGACCGATGTTCAAACCCTCGACGCCAAGAAGGCCGGTACCGTCGATCTCGCTGACGAGATTTTCGGTCTTGAGCCGCGCGCCGACATCCTGCACCGCATGGTGACCTGGCAACTTGCTAAGCGCCGCGCCGGCACGCACAAGACCAAGGGCCGTTCGGAAATCTCCCGCACTGGCGCCAAGTTCGGCCGCCAGAAGGGCGGTGGCGGTGCCCGTCATGGCTCCAAGCGCTCCGGCATTTTCATCGGCGGCGGCAAGGCGCATGGCCCGGTTGTCCGCAGCCACGCCATCGACCTGCCCAAGAAGGTTCGCGCCCTGGCCCTGCGCCATGCGCTGTCTTCCAAGGTCAAGGCCAATGAGCTGGTGGTGATCGAAAACACCGAAGCCAAGACCCCGAAGACCAAGGAACTTGCCGGTGCCTTCGAAAAGCTGGGCCTGAGCAACGTCCTGGTGATTGATGGTGCGCAGGTGAACGAGAACTTCGCCAAGGCAGCAAGCAACATGATCAACGTCGACGTGCTGCCGGTGCAGGGCATCAACGTCTACGACATCCTGCGCCGCCAGAAGTTGGTGCTGACGAAGGCTGCCGTTGAAGCGCTGGAGGCGCGGTTCAAATGAGCATGGAAAAGAACTACGACATCATCCGCTCGCCCGCCATTACCGAAAAGGCAACTCTTCTGAGTGAAGCCAACCAGGTTGTGTTCAATGTGGCGCTGGGTGCTTCCAAGCCCGAGATCAAGAAGGCAGTCGAAGAGCTGTTCTCGGTGAAGGTGAAGGCCGTCAACACCATTGTGCGCAAGGGCAAGACCAAGCGCTTCCGTGGTATCCGCGGTCAGCAGAGCGATGTGAAGAAGGCAATTGTCACGCTTGAAGATGGCCAGTCCATCGACGTGACGGCGAGCCTCTGAGTGAACTGAGTGATCGGGACCAAGAACGATGGCACTTAAAACCTTCAAACCCAACACGCCGGGTCAGCGCCAGCTGGTGATCGTTGACCGCTCGGGCCTGTGGAAGGGCAAGCCGGTCAAGACGCTGACCGAGGGCCTGACGAAGAGCGGTGGCCGCAATAACCACGGCCGTCAGACTTCGTACAGCCGCGGCGGCGGTCACAAGCGGACCTACCGCACGGTCGACTTCAAGCGTACGCGCGAAGGATCGGCGACGGTTGAGCGTATCGAGTATGACCCGAACCGCACCGCCTTCATTGCGCTGATCAAGTACGAGAACGGCGACCTGTCGTACATCCTGGCACCGCAGCGCCTCAATGCTGGCGATACCGTCGTGACCGGCACTGCTGGCGTAGACGTCAAGCCGGGCAACTGCATGCCGCTGTCGTCCATGCCGGTCGGCACCATCATCCACAACGTGGAGATGAAGCCGGGCAAGGGTGGTCAGATCGCCCGTTCGGCCGGTGCCTACGCGCAGCTCGTCGGCCGCGACCGTTCGATGGCGCTGCTGCGGCTGAAGTCCGGTGAAACCCGCATGGTGTCGTCCGACTGCCGCGCTACCGTTGGTGCCGTGTCCAACCAGGACCACATGAACACCAATGACGGCAAGGCTGGCCGTTCGCGCTGGCGTGGCAAGCGCCCGGTCGTCCGCGGCGTTGCCATGAACCCGATCGATCACCCGCACGGCGGCGGCGAAGGCCGTACCTCCGGCGGCCGTCACCCGGTTACCCCATGGGGCAAGCCGACCAAGGGCAAGAAGACCCGCACCAACAAGTCGTCGGACAAGTTCATTGTCCGCTCGCGCCACCTGCGCAAGAAGTAAGGAAACTGGTTGAATGGCTCGTTCACTGCATAAGGGCCCGTTTGTTGACGGGTATCTGCTGAAAAAGGCGGAGACTGCGCGCGAGAGTGGCCGTAACCAGGCCATCAAGACGTGGAGCCGCCGCTCGACCATCCTGCCGCAGTTCGTCGGTCTGACGTTCGCGGTCCACAACGGTAACAAGCACGTTCCGGTGCTGGTGTCGGAAGACATGGTCGGTCACAAGCTGGGCGAATTCGCTCCGACCCGCACCTATTACGGCCACCAGGCCGACAAGAAGTCGAAGAGGTAAGGACCAATGGGTAAAGCGTCCAGACAACGCGCCCTGGCGGACAACGAGGCACGCGCCGTAACGCGCAACCTCCGTGTCTCCCCGCGCAAGCTCAACGAAGTTGCCTCGATCATTCGCGGCAAGAAGGTTGAGACCGCCCTCGCTGACCTAACGTTCTCGCGCCGCCGCATTGCTGCGGAAGTGAAGAAGACGCTGGAATCTGCCATTGCCAACGCCGAAAACAACCACGACCTGGACATCAACGGTCTGGTGGTTGCCGAAGCCTATGTCGGCAAGAACCTGGTGATGAAGCGGTGGACCCCGCGCGCCCGTGGCCGCGTCGGCCGCATCGAGAAGTTTTTCAGCGAAATCACCATTGTGGTTCGCCAGGTCGAGGAGGCCGCCTGATGGGTCAGAAAGTCAATCCGATCGGTTTCCGCCTCGGCGTGAACCGCACCTGGGACAGCCGCTGGTTCGCTGACGGTGCCGAGTATGCGAAGCTTCTGCACGAAGACTTCCGCATCCGTGAGTACCTGCGCGAGAACCTGAAGCAGGCCGGCATCAGCCGCATCATCATCGAGCGCCCGCACAAGAAGTGCCGCGTGACGATCTACTCCGCCCGTCCGGGCGTGGTGATCGGCAAGAAGGGCGCCGACATCGAGAACCTGCGCCGCGCCGTATCGAAGATGACGGACTCGGAAGTGCACCTGAACATCGTTGAAGTGCGCAAGCCGGAAATCGACGCCAACCTGGTGGCAGACAACATCGCCCAGCAGCTGGAACGCCGCATTGCTTTCCGCCGCGCCATGAAGCGCGCCGTGCAGTCTGCCATGCGCATGGGTGCCGAAGGGATCCGCATCACCTGCTCGGGCCGTTTGGGCGGTGCTGAAATTGCCCGTACCGAATGGTACCGCGAAGGCCGTGTGCCGCTGCATACGCTGCGCGCCGATGTCGACTACGGCACCGCCACCGCGCACACCGCCTATGGCACCAACGGCATCAAGGTCTGGATCTTCAAGGGTGAGATCCTCGAGCACGATCCGATGGCGCAGGACAAGCGCGTCCAGGAAATGCAGGAAGGCGGGGGTCCGCGCCCGCGCCGCGAGCGTGACCGCGACGGTGCCCGCGCCTGAGCCGGCGCGCACTCGAACCCGACGCTGGTGAGAACAGAACGGAACAAGCAGGAATAGAACAATGTTGCAGCCAAAACGCACAAAGTTCCGCAAGGCGCACAAGGGCCGCATCAGCGGCAATGCCAAGGGCGGCTACGAGCTGAACTTCGGCACCTTCGGCCTCAAGGCCCAGGAGCCGGCCCGCGTGACCGCACGCCAGATCGAAGCGGCCCGCCGCGCCATGACACGCCACATGAAGCGTGCCGGCCGCGTGTGGATCCGGGTGTTCCCGGACCTGCCGGTTTCGAAGAAGCCGACCGAAGTCCGCATGGGTAAGGGCAAGGGGTCGGTTGAGTACTGGTGCGCCCGCGTCCATCCCGGCCGCATCATGTTTGAAGTTGATGGCGTGCCGCGCGACGTGGCGCAGGAAGCATTCCGGCTTGCAGCAGCAAAGTTGCCGATCAAGACGCGCTTCGTTGCGCGCCTCGGCGAATAAGCAGGCCCTACAGGTTTATTGAGGACGAAGGCGATGAAGGCCAGTGAAGTGACACAGATGACCGACGACCAGCTCAAGGACGAGCTGCTCAAGCTGAAGAAGGAGCAGTTCAACCTGCGCTTCCAGAAGGCTGCCGGTCAGATCGAGAACACCGCGCGGGTTCGTCAGGTCCGCCGTGACATTGCCCGCATCAAGACGGCTCAGAGCGCTCGCGCCAAAGCCGCTGCCGCGAACTGATTTGGAGAGTTGAAGAGATGCCCAAGCGTGTACTTCAAGGTGTTGTGGTCAGCGACAAGAACGACAAGACCATCGTGGTTCTGGTCGAGCGCCGCTTCACGCACCCGGTGATGAAGAAGACCGTGCGCCGTACCAAGAAGTACCACGCACACGACGAGAACAACGTGGCCAAGTCTGGCGACATCGTGCGCATCGAGGAATGCCGCCCGCTGTCGAAGAACAAGACCTGGATGTTCGTCGAGAAGGTCTGACGGGAACAGAATGACTAGCTGCCACGCCGCCGGCCACCGCAAATCGGGTGAGGGGGCGTACGGGTTGGAACAAGAACGGATAAAGCCATGATCCAGGTAGAAACAAATCTCGACGTCGCCGATAATTCCGGCGCTCGCCGCGTCCAGTGCATCAAGGTGCTGGGTGGCTCGAAGCGCAAGTATGCGCGCGTGGGCGACATCATCGTCGTGTCGATCAAGGACGCCATTCCGCGCGGTCGCGTGAAGAAGGGCGCCGTGATGAAGGCTGTCGTGGTTCGCACCGCAAAGGACATCAAGCGCGTCGACGGTTCCGCGATCCGTTTCGACCGCAACGCTGCGGTCCTGATCAACAACCAGGGCGAGCCGATCGGGACCCGTATCTTTGGCCCCGTTCCGCGTGAACTGCGCGGCCGCAACCACATGAAGATCATTTCGCTTGCACCGGAGGTGCTGTGATGGCTGTGAAGCTCAAAATCAAGAAGGGCGACCGCGTCGTCGTCCTGACCGGCAAGGACAAGGGCAAGACCGGCGACGTACTCGCCGTCATACCCAAGGACAACCGCGCGCTCGTGAGCGGTGTTAATGTCGCGCGCCGTCACCAGAAGCAGACTGCCGGCCAGGAAGGCGGCATCGTGTCCAAGGAAATGTCGATCCACGTGTCGAACCTCGCACACATCGATCCGAAGGACGGCAAGGCAACCCGTGTCGGCTACAAGAAGCTTGACGACGGCAAGAAGGTCCGGGTCGCACGGCGCTCCGGGGAGGTGATCGATGGCTGATGTATATGTGCCGCGTCTGAAGACGCACTACGACAACGAAGTCCGCGCCAAGCTGATCGAGAAGTTCGGTTACACCAACCCGATGCAGGTGCCGCAGCTCGACAAGATCGTGCTCAACATGGGCGTGGGCGAAGCCGTGGGCGACTCCAAGCTGGTCAAGGTTGCCGCCGAAGATCTGTCAAAGATCTCCGGCCAGCGCCCGGCCATCACCAAGGCCCGCAAGTCCATCGCGACGTTCAAGCTGCGCGAAGGCATGGACATCGGCGCCAAGGTTACCTTGCGCAAGACTCGGATGTACGAGTTTCTTGACCGCTACATCAACATCGCGCTGCCGCGGGTTCGCGACTTCCGCGGCCTGTCGGACCAGAGCTTTGACGGACGCGGCAACTACGCGACCGGCCTGAAGGAGCACATCGTGTTCCCGGAAATCGACTACGACAAGATTGACCGCATGTGGGGCATGGACATCGTGATCTGCACCACCGCCTCGACGGACGACGAAGCCCGTGAACTGCTCGCGCTGTTCAACTTCCCGTTCCGCAAGCGGACCAGCCAGCAACAGGCTGCGTGAGCGGTGATCTGAGACTTAAGGAACGGAAAGACTCATGGCCAAGAAGAGTGCAATCGAGAAGAACAACCGCCGCAAGAAGCTGGTGAAGCAGTATGCGAGTAAGCGCTCGCAGCTTCGCGCCATTGCGAACGACAAGTCGCTTCCGATGGAAGAGCGTTTTGCAGCCCGGCTGAAGCTGGCCGAACTGCCGCGCAACTCCGCCGCCAACCGCGTGCGGAACCGCTGTGAGGTGTCCGGCCGCCCGCGTGCATATTACCGCAAGCTGGCGATGTCCCGTATTGCCCTGCGCGAACTGGCCAACCAGGGGCTGATCCCCGGTGTGGTTAAGTCGAGCTGGTAAGCCCGCGCCCGGCCAAGGTTTTCAGGAGAGAACGAGAATGAGTGTCACGGATCCAATCGGCGATATGCTGACCCGCATCCGCAATGCGCAGCAGCGGGGCAAGTCCACTGTGGTGAGCCCGTCATCGCGCCTGCGCGAACGCGTGCTCGAGGTGTTGCAGTCCGAAGGTTACATCCGCAGCTTCCGCGTTACCCAGCAGGGCAATGGCCAGGCTGAACTCGAGGTGGAACTGAAGTACTTCGACGGTGAACCGGTGATCCGCGAGATCAAGCGGGTGTCCAAGCCGGGCCGCCGCGTGTACGCATCGGTTACGGACCTGCCCACGATCTACAACGGTCTTGGTGTCGCCATCATGTCGACGTCCAAGGGCGTGATGTCGGACAGCGATGCCCGTGAGCAAAATGTTGGTGGCGAGGTTCTCTGCACCGTTTTCTAAGGTGCGGGATGAACGTGTCGCTGTAGTGAGATGAGGCGCCGGTCAGGCTGGTGCCCGAATTTGAGGAACGGAGGCAAGGAATACCATGTCTCGTATTGGCAAAAAGCCGGTCGCAGTGCCGAATGGCGTGACGGTGACCATCGATGGCCAGACCGTGAAGGTCAAGGGTCCGAAGGGCGAGTTGCAGACGCAGCTGGTCGACCTCGTGGACGTCAAGCTCGAGGATGGTCAGGTTACCGTGAGCCCGGTCGACCAGACCAAGCCTGCGCGTTCGGCGTGGGGCATGTCCCGCACCCTGGTTTCCAACCTGATCACCGGCGTGACCGAGGGCTTCACCCGCAAGCTCGAGATCAACGGCGTGGGTTACCGCGCCGCGGTTCAGGGCCAGGGCCTGCAGCTGAACCTCGGCTACAGCCATGACGTCGTGTACCCGATCCCGCAGGGCATCGAGATCAAGACGCCGAAGCCGACCGAAATCGAGATTTCCGGCATCGACAAGCAGCGCGTCGGCCAGGTTGCGGCCGAAATCCGCGGCTGGCGTCCGCCGGAGCCCTACAAGGGCAAGGGCATTAAGTATGCCGAGGAAACCATCTTCCGCAAGGAAGGCAAGAAGAAGTAACGCTGGAAGTTCAAGCTGGAAGGCTTTCGTCCCATGTCTGAAAAACTTACTGTCGCCGAGCGCCGCAAGCAGCGCATCCGCAACGAGCTGAAGGCCCGTAACAACGGCCGTCCGCGCCTCAGCGTGTTCCGCTCGCACAAGAACATCTCGGTGCAGGTCATCGATGACGTCAAGGGTGTGACGCTGGCCGCCGCATCGACGCTGGAAAAGGATGTCCGCAAGGACCTCAAGACCGGTGCCGACACCGCGGCTGCTGCCGCCGTTGGCAAGCTGGTGGCCGAGCGGGCCAAGAAGGCCGGCGTCGATACCGTCGTGTTCGACCGCGGCAGCTACCTCTATCATGGCCGCGTCAAGTCGCTGGCTGAAGCGGCGCGCGAAGCGGGCCTCAAGTTCTAACTCTTACGAATTGAAACAGGTGCAATTTCATGGCTAGAGAACCACGCCGCCAACGGGACCGGGAACGCGAACAGGATAGCGAGTTTGTCGACAAGCTGGTTCACATCAACCGCGTTGCCAAGGTGGTGAAGGGCGGCCGCCGTTTCGGTTTTGCCGCGCTCGTCGTTGTGGGCGACCAGAAGGGCCGCGTCGGCTTTGGTCATGGCAAGGCTCGCGAAGTGCCGGAAGCCATCCGCAAGGCGACCGAAAGTGCAAAGCGCGACATGATCCGCGTGCCGTTGCGCGAAGGCCGCACGCTGCATCATGACGTTGCCGGCCGTCACGGCGCTGGCCGCGTGGTGCTCCGCTCGGCTCCTGCCGGTACCGGCATCATCGCTGGCGGCCCGATGCGCGCCGTGTTCGAAAGCGTCGGCATGCAGGACGTCGTTGCCAAGTCGATCGGCACGTCCAACCCGTACAACATGGTGCGCGCGACGTTCGACGCCCTAAAGCACGAGACGAGCCCGCGTTCGGTGGCTGCCCGTCGCGGCAAGAAGGTTTCGGACATCATCGCACGCCGCACGGATGGCGATATTTCTGCCGAGTAACACGGGCGGGCGCAAACTACGCTGTTGCCTGCAAGGTATGAACGAGGACTGACATGGCCGAGAACAAGAAGACCATCACCGTTGAGCAGATCGGCTCTCCGCTGCGCCGTCCGGGCGATCAGCGCGCCACGCTCATCGGCCTGGGGCTTAACAAGATGCACCGCACGCGTACGCTGGAAGACACTCCGGCGGTGCGCGGCATGATCGCCAAGGTTGCGCACCTGGTGCGCATCGTCGACTGACAACAGTTTTCCGGCTAGCGTCGTCGTGGCGCGGGGCGGGATCAGACAAGAGAAGCAAGACCCATGAAGCTCAACGAGATTTCTGACAACCAGGGCGCCCGCAAGGAGCGCACGCGTGTTGGCCGTGGCATCGGCTCCGGCAAGGGCAAGACCGCAGGCCGTGGCCACAAGGGTCACGGCGCACGTTCGGGCGGTCCGAAGCTGGGCTTCGAGGGCGGCCAGATGCCGATCTACCGCCGTCTGCCCAAGCGCGGCTTCAACAAGCCGAACCAGCTGTCGTTCAACGAAGTCAACCTTGCACGCCTGCAGGCTGCGGTTGACGCCGGCAAGCTGGACGCCAAGAAGCCGGTTGACTTGGCTGCGCTGATCGCTGCCGGCGTGCTGTCGAAGCCGCTCGATGGTGTCCGCTTGCTGGGTCAGGGCGAACTCAAGGCCAAGCTCAATCTTCACGTGAATCACGCAACGAAGGCGGCTGCTGCTGCCATCGAGAAGGCTGGCGGGAAGCTGACCATCATTGCGGCGGCCGCGAAGAAGGCTGAAGGCGAAGGCAAGGACGCCTGATTGAGCGGTCAGGAAGCCACCCCCGACCGTAACGGTTGCGATGCCGGGGCAGTGGGCCGATATAAGGGGGTACCGCTGAGCGTAACAGCGGTCAAACCGACAAGGATCTGGGAATGGCTTCAGCCGTAGAACAACTCGCCGCCAATCTGAGCTGGTCGTCCTTCGCCAAGGCGGAAGATCTCAAGAAGCGCATCTGGTTTACCCTGGCCGCTCTGGTCGTCTACCGGCTTGGCACCTACATTCCGGTGCCGGGCGTGGACGCCGCGGAGCTTGCGCGGCTGGTGCAACAGAATTCGACCGGCATCCTCGGCTGGATCAACGGTCTGGCCGGCGGCGCGCTTGGCCGCATGGCGATTTTCGCCCTCAACATCATGCCCTACATCTCGGCCTCGATCATCATCCAGTTGATGACGACGGTCAGCCCCCATCTTGAGCAGCTCAAGAAGGAAGGCGAGCAGGGCCGCAAGAAGATCAACCAGTATACCCGCTACGGCACCGTCATTCTGGCGGCGTTGCAGGCTTACGGCATTGCCGTCGGTCTGGAGAGCCAGGGTAACGTGGTCATCGATCCGGGCTGGTATTTCCGTATTTCCACGGTGATCACGCTGACCGGCGGCACCGTATTCCTGATGTGGCTTGGCGAGCAGATCACGGCGCGCGGCATCGGCAACGGCATTTCGCTGATCATCTTCGCGGGCATCATTGCCGGTCTGCCGTCTGCCATTGCGGCAGTGCTCGAGCTGGGCCGCACCGGCCAGATGTCGACCTTCCTGATCATCGGCATCATCATCCTCGCACTGGTGACTATCGCCGTGATCGTGTTCATGGAGCGCGCCCAGCGCCGGCTGCTGGTGAAATATCCCAAGCGCCAGGTGGGCAACCAGGTGCAAAGCGTGGACCCGTCGCACCTGCCGCTGAAGCTGAACACGGCCGGCGTCATTCCGCCGATCTTTGCCTCCTCGCTGCTGCTGCTGCCGATCACCGTGTCGAACTTCAGCCAGGGGCAGGGCCCGGACTGGCTCAACACCGTGAATGCCCTGCTTGGCCGCGGCCAGCCGCTGTTCCTTGCGATCTATATCGCGTTGATCATCTTCTTCGCCTTCTTCTACACGGCGATCATGTTCAACCCCAAGGAGACGGCGGACAACCTGAAGAAGTATGGCGGCTTCATTCCCGGCATCCGTCCCGGTGAACGCACCGCCGAGTACATCGATTATGTGCTGACTCGCATTACCGTCATTGGTGCCCTTTATCTCGCCGCCATCTGTCTTTTGCCCGAGATTCTCACGTCCTACGCGCACATTCCGTTCTACTTCGGCGGTACTTCGCTGCTGATTATCGTGTCGGTCACGATGGACACCGTGACGCAGGTCCAGAGCCATCTGCTGGCGCAACAGTACGAAGGGTTGATGAAGAAGACCAAGTTGAGGGGGTCGCGCAGATGAACATCATTCTTCTTGGACCCCCCGGAGCGGGCAAGGGAACCCAGGCCCAGCGCATCGAGGATGCAAAGGGCATGAAGCAGCTTTCGACCGGCGACATGCTGCGCGCCGCCGTGGCAGCCGGTACGCCGGTTGGTCTCAAGGCCAAGGAGATCATGGCCCGCGGCGAGCTGGTGCCGGATGAAGTGGTTGTCGGCATCATTTCCGACCGCATCGAGGACGCAGATTGCGCCAATGGCTTCATTCTTGACGGTTTTCCGCGCAATGTGGCCCAGGCAGAGGCGCTTGACGTGATGCTGAAGGAAAAGGGCAAGCAGCTCGACGCTGTTGTCCAGCTCGAGGTTGACGATGCGATCCTGCTTGGCCGGATCGAGAAGCGCGCCTCGGAAACGGCGGGCGGCCCCCGCGCGGACGACAATGCTGAAGCGCTGAAGAAGCGGCTCGATGTGTATCATGCACAGACAGCACCGCTGATCGATTATTACTCTGCGAAGGGCAGCCTGCGCATTGTGAATGGCATGGCGGACATGGATGACGTGACCCGCCAGATCATGGAGGTTCTGGAACGGTAGGCGGTGCCTTGCCGGTAATGCGGGTAAATGGTTGACGAGCCGGGGAATCCGGCATAGAACCTGCCGCAATCCGGTTGCTTGAAGGCTGACCGCAAGTGGCATTTTGCCTGCTTGGGGTGAGCCTTGTTGCCGTTAGGCACCACCAAACCGTCCTATAGGTTCATTTGAAGGCCGATCGACTGGCACTGATGTCAGGCAGGCCGTTTGCAGGAGAAAAGCGTCGTGGCCCGTATTGCTGGCGTAAACATTCCGACGAACAAGCGCGTGCTGATCGCGCTGCAGTACATTCACGGCATTGGTCCGAAGTTCGCCAAGGACATCTGCGCCGCGGTCAACATCGCACCGGAGCGCCGTGTCAATGAACTGACCGACGCCGAAGTCATCCAGATCCGCGAGACGATCGACCGTGACTTCATGGTTGAAGGCGACCTGCGCCGCGAGACGGCGATGAACATCAAGCGCCTGATGGACCTTGGCTGCTATCGTGGCCTGCGCCATCGCCGCGGCCTGCCGGTTCGCGGTCAGCGCACCCACACCAATGCCCGCACCCGCAAGGGTCCTGCTAAGGCAATCGCCGGCAAGAAGAAGTAACCAGTTTCGATTTCACGGAAAGCATTTTCGATGGCCAAAGATACGACCCGCATGCGCCGCAAGGAACGCAAGAACATCACTTCCGGCGTGGCGCATGTGAATTCCACGTTCAACAACACCATGATCACCATCACCGACGTGCAGGGCAACGCCATTGCCTGGTCGTCCGCCGGCAAGATGAAGTTCAAGGGTTCGCGCAAGTCGACGCCGTATGCTGCGCAGGTTGCTGCCGAGCAGGCCGGCAAGGCTGCCATGGAACACGGCATGAAGACGGTGGAAGTCGAAGTGTGCGGACCTGGCTCGGGTCGTGAGTCGGCACTGCGCGCACTTCAGTCGTGCGGTCTGCAGGTCACCTCGATCCGTGACGTGACCCCGATCCCGCACAACGGCGTTCGCCCGCCGAAACGCCGCCGCGTCTGACGCCGGCAACGCCGGACTAGCTTCCGGCAGCCTGTGTGTCCCGGCTGCCGCAACGAAAACAAATTCAGGGCACCCGCCGCCTCACGGCCGAGGTGCCCGCAACTGCATAGAGGTCGATACAGTGAACACGAAAAACTGGCAGGATCTGATCAAGCCCATGAAGCTGGACGTGAGCGCTGGCCGTGACCGCCGCCGCTCCGCGACCCTGGTCGCCGAACCGCTCGAACGCGGTTTCGGCATGACGCTTGGCAACTCGCTTCGCCGCGTGCTGCTGTCGTCGCTGCAGGGTGCTGCTGTCACCTCCGTACACATCGACGGCGTGCTGCACGAGTTCTCGTCCATCGCCGGCGTGCGGGAAGATGTCACCGACATCATCCTCAACATCAAGGAAATCGCCGTTGGCATGCAGGGCGAAGGCCCCAAGCGCCTGATGCTGCGCAAGCTGGGTCCGGGTGTCGTGACCGCCGGTGACATCGAGGAAACCGGCGACATCACCATCCTCAATCCGACGCTGCCGATCTGCACGCTGGACGAGGGCGCCGAGATTCGCATGGAATTCACCGTCAACACCGGCAAGGGCTACGTCCCGGCCGAGCGCAATCGTCCGGAAGATGCGCCCATCGGCCTGATCCCGGTGGACAGCCTGTATTCGCCGGTCAAGCGCGTGTCCTACAAGGTCGAGAACACCCGCGAGGGCCAGGTGCTCGACTACGACAAGCTGATCCTGACCGTTGACACCGACGGCTCGATGACGCCGGAAGACGCGGTGGCCTATGCTGCCCGCATCCTTCAGGACCAGCTTCAGGTGTTCATCAACTTCGAAGAGCCGACGCAGGTCGTCTCCGAGGAAGAGAAGCCGGAACTGGAGTTCAACGCCGCTCTGCTGAAGAAGGTAGACGAGCTGGAACTGTCGGTGCGTTCGGCGAACTGCCTGAAGAACGACAACATCGTCTATATCGGCGACCTGATCCAGAAGACTGAGGGCGAAATGCTTCGCACCCCGAACTTCGGCCGCAAGTCGCTGAACGAGATCAAGGAAGTGCTGGCCCAGATGGGTCTGCACCTCGGCATGGAAATCGAGAACTGGCCGCCCGAGAACATCGAGGAACTGGCCAAGAAGTTCGAAACCCACTACTGAGTTCAACTGCCGGGACGGCCGGGAGGCTGCCCCTCAAGGGTGTTTCAAGGAGAAGGCCAATGCGCCACGCAAAGAGCGGAAGAAAGCTGAACCGCACTGCCTCGCATCGCAAGGCAATGTTCGCCAACATGGCGGCAGCGCTTATCAAGCACGAGCAAATCGTCACCACGCTGCCCAAGGCAAAGGACCTGCGTCCGATTGCCGAGAAGCTGATCACGCTCGCCAAGCGCGGCGACCTGCATGCCCGCCGCCAGGCAATGTCGCGCATTCGCGACGAGGCCCAGGTCAAGAAGCTGTTCGACGTGCTCGGCGCCCGCTACAAGGAGCGCAACGGCGGTTACACCCGTGTGCTCAAGGCCGGTTTCCGCTATGGCGACTCTGCCCCGATGGCCGTGATCGAGCTTGTCGACCGCGATCCGTCGGCTCGCGGCCAGGACTCCGGTCCGACCCAGAACCAGGAAGAAGCTGAAGCCGCATAAGCAGGCTTTCTTCAAGAAGCTTTGGATAAGGGCGGCTCCCGGCGGGCCGCCCTTTCCTGTTTCAGCGGTTCCGGTGATAATCATCCGACGGAGGTAACCGCGATGAAGAAGCTGCTGCTCCTGATCAGCCATCTGGGCTTCGGCGCTGCCGGGTTTGCGTTGGGCATCTACACGCTGCCCATCCTGATTGCCCCGCCGGCGCCTGATGAGTCTGAAATCGCCGCTGTCAGCCAGTCTGCCGCGTTCACCGGGAACTTCCGCCGAGAGTTGAAAGGCAGCGACTTTCTGCATTGGGGTGAAGGCGAGGTCAGCGTGAGCTCGCACAAGATTGCCCACAGCGGCAAGCTGGCACCCGGTCCGGACTACAAGCTCTATCTCACTGCGGGGTTCGTGGAAGACGAGCAGCAGTTCGAGGCGGTGAAGCAATCTGCCGCCCGCGTTGGCGATGTGAAGACCTTCAACGGCTTCGTGCTGGAGGTGCCGGCAGGCATCGATATCAATCAATACGATACTGTCGTGGTCTGGTGCGAGACGTTCCGGGAGTTCATCACCGCAGCGAAATACCGGTGAAACCGAATGACGGCATTCACGGCCCAAACCGAAAATTACCAGGAGCGGGTTCGCGAAAGCCTCGCCCGCCAGAACGCCTTGACGACGATGGGGGCCGAGGTCCTGCATGTCGAACCGGGCAGCGTGACGCAGGAAGTGATGCTGTGGACGGCTCCTCCACCGGCATCGCGATGTGCCAAAGTTGCGGTGTTTAAGGAACCGCCAGGAAGGAGCCATCCATGAATGAGATTAGCATAATTGGTCTTGATA
>JAHEBA010000065.1 GCA_024642465.1 Alphaproteobacteria bacterium | reverse complement strand
TGCCGGTAAGGCGTATCGTATCCGGCGTGAGGCCAAGCTTTGCCTCAAGCAGTGCGCGTCCGCGTGCGCCGGACCAGACCCGGTTAATCGCCTCGGCGCTGTCGGGCAGCGCCCATGTTGCAAGGTCGCGGACTGAAACGGATTCCAGGGAAAGATCGCCCGCCAGTTGCGGCTTTATGGCATTTGCGGCGGGCAGTAGAACACCGGTGAAGCCGGCGCGGGTCTGGCCTGGCATGCCACCTGATGCCTCGGTGATGCGCAGAGCCTCAGGCGAGGCCTGACCGGCAAGTCGAACGCGGGTAAGCGTTTCGCCGCCGATGATCATGCTGGTGATGGCGGTCTCGAATCGTATGCGTGTTTCCGCCGGCAGTGCCTGCAGCACTACAGACAAGCTGTCCAGAAGAGCCGCAGCGCCGCCGGTCACCGGGCTTTCGCCTGCGCCCTGCGCGTCCGTTCTGGCGATGGCCGAGCGCAGCAGGTTGCGGCCGAGAAGCTGGTCAATGTCGAGACTGGCGGCTGCGAGCCGGGCGTCGACATCGAGGCGCTGGCCAAGCGCAATGTCTGCCTCACCGGCGACCAGGTTGCCACCGGCCAGATCGGTGGCGGGGACCACTTCGATCTTGCGCAGGGAGACCCGGTCGAAGTCGGCCGTCAGCTCGCTGGTGACGCGAACCTGCCAGAGGGAGTTCAGAGGGTTGGCCTTGCCGCCGGCGAATACGGCAGGAGCAACCGTCAGTTTGCCGGTCACATTGCCGTCTTCGCGCAGTGTCTCGCCGTCGAATGACCAGATGAAGCCGGTATCGTCCTTGGGGATGATGGAGACGGCGATGTTGAGCGGTTTGCCGGGCCGGTATTTGCCGGTGGAGGCGGACAAGGCAAACGGCGTGCCTACCTGCGCGGCGTCAAGCTGGATGCGCCACGGGCCGTCGAGCGCGGGAGCGGACAGCCTGCCGTTCACCCCTGCCACTTCGGACAGGCCGCCACGCCGGCCATCGCCGAGAAACACCTGGCCATCGACGATGTCGATCCCGGCCACGGCGATCTGGTCGGCACCCGGCAGGCCCTTGAGCGATCGGGCGGGGTTGATGTTCCAGGAGGTGCCGCCGGAAGCCAGCCGTTCAAGCGCCAGAACGGGCCTGAGCAGCCGCACCTTGCGGAACTCGATCTGGCCCGACAGCAGGGCAGGGGCCGCGATCTCGGCTTCAACCCGTTCCACCTGGGCGAAGTCTTGCAACAGCGAGCCCGGCGGGTTGGAAATGCGCACATTGTCGGCGGTCAGGCTGGGCCACGGGAACAGGCGGACGCTGATCTGTCCGTCGATGGTGACGGTGCGGCCCGTCAAGAGGCTCGCCTGGCGCTGGAACTCCGCCTTGTGCTCGTTCCAGTTGACGAAGTACGGCGCCAGCCCGAGCACGCCTGCGACAATGATGAGCAGGATGCCGAAGATCGTCAGCGGTGATTTCAGAATGCTCACTGGGCGGGCCGCATCAGTTCACTGGTTCAACCGGGGAATATCTTGCCGGGATTCATGATGTTTTTAGGGTCGATTGCCTGCTTGATGGTCCGCATCACCGCCACGGCGGGGCCATGCTCGGCCTCGAGGAACTTGCGCTTGCCGGAGCCGATGCCGTGCTCGCCGGTGCAAGTGCCGTCCATGGCGATCGCGCGCATGGCGAGACGATAGAGGAATTCCTCGGTCTTCTTTACCTCTTCCGGGTCGTTGCGGTTGCAGAACAGCACCACGTGAAAGTTGCCGTCGCCCACGTGGCCGAGGATCGGGCCATATAGGCCGTTGTCCTCCAGGTCCTTGCGCGTTTCCTCGACGCATTCGGCGAGCCTCGAGATGGGCACGCACACGTCGGTACCCAGCGCTTCCTTGCCGGGCATGGCCGCCTTGATGGCCCACCAGCCGTCATGGCGGGCCTGCCATAGCTTGTTGCGGTCTTCTTCCTTGGTGGCCCACTCGAACGGCCCGCCGCCAAGTTCCGACGCGATTTCGTCGAACTGTTCGACCTGTTCACGGGTGTAGGCTTTTGTGCCGTGAAATTCCACGAACAATGTCGGCTTTTCCGCCAGCCCAAGCTTGGAATATGCGTTGAATGCTTTCAGATTCTCCTCGTCCACCAGCTCCACCCGGGCAATCGGGATGCCGGACTGGATGGCAGTGATCGCGGCGGTGCAGGCTGCCTCGATGGAGGGGAAGGGGCACACGCCGGCCGCAATCGACTCGGGAATGCCGTAGAGCTTGAGGCAGATTTCGGTGATCACGCTAAGGGTGCCTTCCGAGCCGACCATCAACCGGGTGAGGTCGTAGCCGGCGGAGGACTTCTTGGCGCGCCGCGCAGTGCGCACGATCTCGCCATCCGGCATGACGGCGGTGAGCGACAGCACGTTGTCGCGCATGGTGCCGTAGCGCACCGCGTTGGTGCCGGAGGCGCGGGTGGCGGTCATGCCGCCGAGCGAGGCGTCGGCGCCGGGGTCGATGGGAAAGAACAGGCCCTGGTCGCGGATGTATTCGTTGAGCTGCTTGCGGGTGACGCCGGGCTGCACGCGGACGTCGAAGTCCATGGTGTTCACTTCGAGCACCTGGTTCATGTTCATCAAGTCTATGGTGATGCCGCCGAACGGCGCGGTGATGTGGCCTTCCAGCGAAGTGCCGGTGCCGTGCGGAATGACGGGCACTTCGTAGCGGTTGCAGATCCGCACGATTTTCTGCACTTCCTCCGTATTGTTGACGAAGGCGACGGCATCGGGCGAATGGCCTGGGTTCCAGGTGGTGTCCTTGCCGTGCTGGTCGCGAACGGCCTGCGACGTGGACAGCCGGTCGCCCATGAATTCTGCAATCTCTGCAATGGCTTGTTGAACGGAATTGCGGCGTTCGGCGGGGTTGGCCGGCATCTATCGACCCTCGTGTGGTGCGCCCCCGAAGCGGGGCTTTGTCTGTTGTATGGAATGGACTATACCGGCGTGCAAGCCCGCATGCATCATCTATCCGGCAGGGAGAGCATTACGACATGTCCATCTATGGCGCGCCCTTCGTTGGCTCGATCAAACAGGTTGAGGATCAGTGGATCGACTATAACGGCCACTTCAACATGGCCTATTACGCTGTGCTGTTCGACCGCACCTGCGACGAGGCGTTCGAGCTTGTCGGACTGGGCGAGGAGTACCTGAAATCGGGTGCGTCGTTCTTCACGCTGGAGACCCACACGACGTATGTGCGGGAACTGCACGCTGGCGACCGGGTGAAGGTGACGGTGCAGATGCTCGACTACGACGCCAAGCGCATGCACTACGTGCAGGAGATGTTCCACGCCGAGGAGGGCTGGCTGGCTTGTGTGCTGGAAGCCATCTGCCTGCACGTGGACCTGAACCTGAAGAAGTCGGCGCCGTTTCCGGACTGGATGCTGGCGAAGATCGGCGCGATGCAGGAAGCGCACAAGGCGTGCCCCGTGCCGCCGCAGGTCGGCCACAGGATCGGCATCCCGCGGAAGTAACCGCGAGGGTTGCAACGCGCAGCCGCATGGGTGCACAGTCGTGTACAGATGGGGCTTGCGTGAAACGCATGAAGGCGGGGCTCGCCGATGGGCGAACTCAGGGACAGGTTGTTTGCGGTGCTGGGCGACGTCGTCCTGCCGCGGCTGCGCGCCTTCTGGGCTGCGAAGCATCCGCTGGTGTGGCTGCTGGCTCTGATGATCGGCGTGGCGGCAGCGATCGCCATTCTCGGCTTCCGGCTTTCCATCGGTTATATCCAGTGGCTGTGGCTGGGCAACACCCACGAGAACGTGGTGGCCACGCTCGCGGCCATGCGCGCACCATGGCTGGTGGTGGCAGCACCGGCCGCAGGCGGGCTGGTGGTCGGACTGATCCTGTGGAAGCTGATGCCGACGCGCCGCGCCCACGGCATTGCCGACGTGATCGAGGCCGGTGCCCTGTACAACTCCAACATCTCGCTCAGGACCGGCCTGACGTCTGCGGTGGTGTCCGCCATCTCCATAGGCTCGGGCGCCAGCGTTGGCCGCGAAGGCCCGGCGGTGCACCTGGGCGCCACGGTCGCTGCCTTTCTGGACCGCCAGTTCAGCCTGAGCCCGGCGGCGCGGCGTGTGCTGCTTGCCTCAGGTGCAGCGGCTGCCGTCTCGGCGAGCTTCAATGCGCCGATTGCCGGAGTGCTGTTCGCGCACGAGGTGATCCTCGGCCACTTCGCCCTGTCGGCCTTCGTACCTACGGTGATGGCGGCTGTGGCTGCGACCCTGATCACGCGTGTCTGGCTGGGCGACTTCCCGGCTTTCATCCTGAGCGAGCAGCACATTGCCTCCTACTGGGAATTTCCGGCTTTCGCCTTGCTGGGACTGGTGTGCGGTCTGGTTGCGGTATGCTTCCAGCTGTCCATCATGTCGGCGGACTGGACCGCGCGGCGGGCGACCTTGCCACTGTGGCTGCGGCCGGCGCTGGGCGGGCTGGCCGTCGGGTGCATGGCGCTGGCGGTGCCGGAGGTGCTGGGCGTGGGTTACGAGGCGACCAACCTGGCGCTGAGGGAAAACTACGGGTTGGGCTGGCTGTTCGTGCTGCTGATTGCCAAGACGGTGGCGACCGCCATTTCGCTCGCCAGCCGGTTCGGCGGCGGGGTGTTTTCGCCGTCGCTCTACATCGGAGCCATGGCTGGTGGTGCATTCGGGATCATCGCTGCAACGGCATTCCCGGCCTATGCCTCAAGCTACGGGGTCTACGCGCTGATCGGCATGGGCGCGGTTGCAGGCGCGGTGCTGGGTGCGCCGATCTCGACCGCGGTGATCGTGTTCGAGCTGACCGGCGGCTATGAGCTGACCATTGCCATCCTGCTGTCGGTTTCGATTGCCTCGATGGTGATGCAGGCGTTCATGGGCAAGAGCTTCTTCCTGTGGCAGCTGTCGCAGCGCGGTGTCTTCCTGGGCGAAGGCGCACACCTTCGCATCGTGCGCACTTGGACCGTGCGCGATTTCCTGAAAGCCTTGACGCCCGAAGAACTGGCCAACCCGCCGGAACTGGAAGACCGGCCGAAGCTCATTCCGACCGACACCCTGGAGACGGCCTTGCGCGCATTCGACGAAGGTGGCTTTACCCGCCTTGCAGTGTTCGACAAGCGCCAGGGTGGCCGGCATATCGGCTGGGCCGACCAGATCGAGGCGCTTTCAACCTATAACTGGGCGCTGATTGAGGCGAACGTGGAAGAGCACAGGTAACAGCTGAGGAACACACAGCCATGCAGGATCAGTTCAAGCGTCTGCTGTCGCCCCTGCAGGTGGGGCCGAAGACGATCCGAAACCGGGTGCTGATGACGGCCCACATTCCGGGCCTCGAAAGCGATGGCAAGGCAACGGACGGCTATATCGCCTATCACGCGCGCCGGGCTTGCGGTGGCGCCGGCCTGCAGATGAGCGGCGCCAGCGGCTTTCACCATACCGGCCACCCTTCCAGCGGACGCGGCCTCGACCTGACCCGCGACGGCGTGGTACCCACTCTGCGAAAGCTGGCGGACGCAGTGCACGAGCACGGCGGCATGTTCCTGCTGCAGATGGCGCACGCCACCGCCACAGGCGACTATGGCGACATCGGCCAACCGCTATGGGCGCCGTCGCCGGTGGCGTCGGACATTCTCAAGGTGATGCCAAAGGAGATGAACCGGCAGGACATTGCCAGCGTGATTTCTGCCTATGGCCGGGGCGCAGGGATGGTTCGTGAGGCAGGCCTCGACGGGGTGGAGTTGCTGGCTGCTTTCGGCTATCTGCCGGGATCATTCTTCTCGCCGGTCAGCAACCAGCGCAGCGACGAGTATGGCGGCAGCGTGCGCAACCGGGTGCGGTTTGCGCTCGAAGCGATCAGCGCGGCCCGCGGGGCAACCGGGCCTGACATGATCGTCGGCATCCGCATGCCGGGCGATGAAAAGATCGACGGCGGGCTGGACAACGAGGCGCTGGCCGAGATTGCCGGCATGCTGGCCGAAAGCGGGGCGCTGGACTACATCAACGTGGCTGCGGGCACCAACAATGACCGCATCATGCGCTGGGAGCACTGGCCGGCAAGCCCGGCGCCGCACGGGCTATTCGCCCCGTTGGCCGCGACCATCCGCAAGGCTGTGAACATTCCCGTCTTTGTGACAGGCCGCGTGACCGACCCTGCCATGGCCGAGCAGATACTGGCGCGGGGCGAAGCCGACATGGTGGGCATGACGCGGGCCCACATTGCCGATCCGGACATCGTCAGCAAGATCAGGTCGGGCAGCTATGAACGCATCCGCCGCTGCGTCGGGGCCAATGTGTGCATTGCGCGCGCCACCAGCGGCAAGGTCATCCGTTGCTTCCAGAACCCGGAAGCTGCCCGTGAGCAGGAGGCCGGGGGCGCAACGCGCACGGCGCGGCCAATGCGGATAGCGGTCATCGGTGGCGGTCCGGCCGGCATGGAGGCCGCACGGCGTGCAGCGGCGAACGGGCACCAGGCCGTTGTGTACGAAGCCACCGGCCAGCTTGGCGGGCAGTTGCGGCAATGGTCTGCCTCGCCGTTCGCGCGGGAGTATATCGCGGCGGTTGAGTGGCTGGAGCGGGAGCTGGCCGAGGCGCAAGTGCAGGTCCGCCACAATTCTCCGGTCGGCGAGGACGATCTGGCCGGGATTGACGCAGACGCGGTGATCCTTGCGACGGGGTCGGTACCGCTTGAGCCGCGCGCACTGCCGGGAGCCGACGCCAGCGGTATCAGGCTTGCCACCGCAGCAGACGTGGTCGGTGGTGCGGCGGGACGCGGGGCGCGCCATGCGGTGGTTGCCGAGGAAGGCGGCGGGCGCAACGGTTTGGCAGCGGCTGAAGTGCTGGCCGAGGCAGGGGTGAAGGTAACAATCGTGTCAGGAGACATGGCCATTGCCGAGCACATCAACGGCACGGTTCGCACCCAGCTCTATCGCTTCCTGCTCAACCGGGACGTGGTGTTCAGGCCTATGGAGAAAGTCACCGGGTTCGAGCCGGGCCGGGTGTTGACGCGTAACATCTATACGCGCGCCGAATGCGTGATCGAGGACGTGGAACTGTTCGTCGACTGGCGCGGCAACCAGGTCAACGCCACGCTGGAAGATGCGCTGCGGGTACGGTTTGCCGAAGTTCACGTGATCGGCGATTGCCTGGCGCCGCGCACCGTTCAGCTTGCGATTGCCGAAGGCACGGTGGCGGCGGATGCGCTGGGCTGAGCGCGCTTTGCCTGCCACGCTGCCGGCGCTATAGTCCAGTCCGGTCTCCGCGCCCGGCGGCGCGGCAATCGTGCGGGGGCAGTAGCGAGGACCAGCGCGATGCGCGAGGACATCAGATCGCAGTTCCGGGGCTCATGGGTCGAGCGCCTTGTGACGCTTGGCACTGAAGGCTGGTACGGCCAGGACAGGCTCGGTCTGATTGTGGCCAACGTCACCGGCTACCTGGTGTCGATATCGTCACTGGGATTTGCGGTGACCTATGCGCTTCATCACTATTCGTCGCTGCAGCCGCTGGTGTGGGGCAACGTGGCGCTGGCGGCCTGTGCATCGGTCACCCCGCTGTTCCACCGGTTCGGCCGCATAGCTGCAGGGTTGTGGCTTTCCCTGGTCGTGTTCGTGTTCGTGGGCTGGTTCACCAGTCTGCTCGGGCGCGAGTCTGGCGTGATGCTGAACCTCATCGCAACGGCGGCGGTCTCCTTCGCCATTCTCGGGCTTGAAAGGGTCAGGCTGGTGGCGGTCATCTGCGTGCTGGCCGGCGCCATCATCATCTACAGCTGGATGGCGTGGCCAGGGCCGGCGCCGGGCATTCACGACGACCCGGACTTCATGCGCCAGATCTTCGTCACCGCGATCGTGTCGGTCATGACCATCATGTTCGTGGTGGTCTATTACGCGTTCTATCTCGCCCGGCAGGCGCAAGGGCGGCTGCAGGAGCTTATGAAGTCGATGATGCCGGACGCCATTGCCGAGCGGCTTATGGCGAACGAGGGCGAGACCATCGCCGAGGCACACGAGCACGTGGTGGTGCTGTTTTCGGATATCGTTGGGTTCGTGGAAATGTCGAACCGGCTGGGTGCGGTGCGGGTCGTGTCGTTGCTCGACGACCTGTTCAGGGCGTTCGACGAATATGCCGTGCTGCATGGCGTGGAGAAGATCAAGACCATCGGTGACGCCTACATGGCCGTGGCCGGGGTGCCGAGCCCGCACTATGACGCGGAGCGTGCGATGACTGCACTGGCCTCGGACATGTTCAGGCTGGCCCATGAGGTAGGTGAGCGGCACGGGGTGGAGCTGGAAATGCGGATCGGCATGGCGTCCGGCCCGATCATGGCGGGCGTGGTCGGCAAATCCAAGTATTCCTACGACGTGTGGGGAGCTGCTGTGAACCTGGCCGCACGGCTCGAGCATGTGGGCACGCCGGGCTGCGTCGTGGTTACGGGCGACATCAAGGTGGCGCTGCAGGAAGACCACAAGTTTGAACGCGCCGGCACCGTGGAACTCAAGGGCTTCGGCAAGGTGCCGATCTGGCGAATGGACTGCGGCGGGGCAGCGCCGGTCAGGGCGACTCGGTAACGCTCACATGGGCCGGGTTGAAGGCAACCAGGCCCTGAAGCTCGTGGGCGAAATCAAAGGTCCGGGCATATGACCATGCGAGGTAATCGCTGCCGTCGGCTGGCTTCCAGCCGTCCACCGAGAAGTAGACTGCGTCGCCCTTGAGCGGGCAATGGGTGGTGCGATCCGGCACCGGGTGCAGCTTCGCGGTCACGTCATCCATCGGAATGTAGAAGGCCGGGTCGTAGACGTCGTTGCTCACCTCAACCAGACGCAAGGCGCGGTTGGTCAGGGCAATCAGCTTGTCTCCAAGGCTTATCGTGACCTTGCGCGATGCCGGTTTCAGCCGCATGAAGTGACGCGGGTCGGCCGGATTGTGGATCGTCTGCGTGGCGCGGGTGATGTCGGGGTAGGGCATGGCTTCAGCCTCGCCGGATGCGCGCGGTCCGTCAAGCGGTGTCAGATTTCGCCCGCACGGGTGGCGCGCAGGATTTCAACGCGCAAGGCAGACGACAGGTTGGTCTGCCCGCGGGCTTCGTCGATTGCGGCGACGAGGCCGGCCAGCGACAGGTTGCGGGCGGCAGCGAGCTGGTTGAGCGCGTCCCAGAACTCCGGCTCCAGCGACAGCGAGGTTCGGTGGCCGGCAATGGTGACACTTCGCTTCACAGGGCCGGAGGGATTATTCATCGTCCGTCAGCTTGTGGCCGTCGAGCTGGTGGCGGGTCTTTTCTTTCTCAGCCTTTTGCAGCTGTTTCTCAGCTTTCGTGCGTCCGAATTTCACGCGATTCTCCTCGGCTTTCGCGTCCTTTTCGGCGCGGGCCTTCGCTTTGCGGAACTGGCGCAGGTTTGCGACGTCGCTGGTCATTTTTGCGCTATGCCGGACGGAAAACCGGCCTCCACTTTTCCTGGCATTGCTTAAGCCGGGTCCGGGCCGATCATCTTGGCCGGGACCACGATGGCGTCGAAGTCCTCCGCCTGGATGCCGTCGGCAATGGCTTCCTCGCGAAGCGTGGTGCCGTTCTTGTGGGCTGTCTTCGCGATCTTCGCGGCGCGGTCGTAGCCGTACTTTTCCTTCAGCGGCGTGACCAGCATCAGCGAGTTGGCGAGGCCCTGCGCGATGTTGTCCAGGCGAGGCTCGATGCCCACCACGCAGTTGTCGGTGAAGGACACGGCGGCGTCCGCCAGCAGGCGCACGGACTGAAGGAAATTGTAGGCCATCATTGGGTTGAACACGTTGAGTTCGAAGTGGCCCTGTGATCCGGCGAAGCCGATGGCTGCGTTATTGCCGTGGATGTGGGCACAGACCTGAGTCATGGCCTCGCACTGGGTCGGGTTGACCTTGCCGGGCATGATCGACGAGCCGGGCTCATTTTCCGGCAGGGCCAGTTCGCCCAGGCCGGCGCGCGGGCCTGAGCCCAGGAAGCGGATGTCGTTGGCGATCTTGAAGCAGGACATGGCGACCGTGTTGATGGCGCCGTGGGTCATGACCATGGCGTCGTGGGCCGCCAGCGCCTCGAACTTGTTGGGCGCGGAGGTGAAGGGCAGGCCGGTGATCTCGGCAATCTTCGCCGCGACTTTCTCGGCAAACCCTGCTGGCGAGGCGAGGCCGGTGCCGACAGCGGTGCCGCCCTGGGCCAGTTCCATCAGTGCGGGCAGGGTCATCTCGATGCGGGCGATGCCGTTCTCGATCTGCTTTGCGTAGCCGGAGAACTCCTGGCCCAGCGTCAGGGGCGTGGCGTCCTGCGTATGGGTTCGGCCGATCTTGATGATGTCGGCCCAGGCCTTCGCCTTGGCATCGATCGCCTTGTGCAGATGCTTCAGCGCCGGGATCAGCTGGTGTACGACTTCCTCGGCGCAGGCCACGTGCATAGCGGTCGGGAAGGTGTCGTTGGACGACTGGGACATGTTGACATGGTCGTTGGGGTGGACGGGCTTCTTGGAACCCTGTTCGCCGCCCAGCATCTCGATTGCGCGGTTGGAGATGACCTCGTTGGCGTTCATGTTCGACTGGGTGCCGGAGCCGGTCTGCCATACCACGAGCGGGAAGTGGCCATCGAGCTTGCCGTCGATCACTTCCTGCGCGGCGGCGATAATGGTCTTGCCAAGCTTCGCGTCCATCTTGCCGAGCGCGATGTTGGTTTCGGCGGCAGCGCGCTTGACGATACCGAGCGCGCGGACGATGGGCTGCGGCTGCTTTTCCCAGCCAATCTTGAAGTTGCCGAGCGAGCGCTGCGCCTGCGCGCCCCAGTACTTCGACGCGTCCACCTCGATGGGGCCAAAAGTATCGGTTTCGGTGCGGGTCGTTGCCATGGCTCAAAGCACTCCGTCGGTCAGTCAGAAGGGAATGGCGCGGCATAGCATGCAGCGCGCGCCCAATCCAGTTCGACGGATGGACAAGTCAGACGCAGAAGTCGGGGTGCATCTCGCCACGCAGGCCCATGGACCAGAACGCCGTTTCCAGCCGGCAGGCGGTGGTGAAGGTATCGCTCACGCGTTGCCAGCGCGGCGATGCCTTGAAGTCAGTCCCCAACGTGCGTTCGGCGACCTGCTGGAAACGGCTGGCGGCGGATTGCGCGAAGCCCTGGTAGTCTTCGCCGCCATAGGTCTCGATCCAGTCCTTGTAAGGGCGGTTTTCACGCTTTCCTTCGGTCGCAGCCATCAGGCGCGCTCCGATCTCGCCATAGCCCAGCGCGCAGGGGATAAGCGCTGCCAGCAGCTCAAGCAGGTCGCCGCGCTGGCCCGCATCCATCACGAAGCGGGTATAGGCGAGGTTCTCTGGCTCCTCGCGGGTGGCGGCGAGAGCGACTTTAGATATGCCCACCGCTTCGCAGGTTTCGATGTGAAGCTGCATCTCGCCGTCGATGAGGGCGAGTGCTGCACCGGCGAACTCGCGCATCTCGTCGATATCGGTTGACTTGGCGGCTGCCAGCGCCCAGGCGCGGGTGTAGTGGATCAGGTAGACGTAATCCTGCTGCAGGTAGTGGAGGAAAGATGCCCGCGGCAGCGTACCGTCTTCGAGGCCGCGCACGAAGGCGTGCTCGACATAAGCCGTCCAGGCGAGGCCCGCTTCAGCGCGCAGCAGGCCGTGAAGGGAAGAGCCGTAGTCCATGGGTTCAGCCTTTCTGGGTTGCGTGGAAGTGGTGGGTGGGTCCGTGGCCGTGGCCGACATGAAGCCTGTCCGCGGCAGCGATGGCTTGCGCCACATATGCCTTGGCGGTGCGGGCCGCCTTTTCCGCATCTCCGGTGAGCGCAATTTGTGTCGCCAGCGCCGAGGACAACGTGCAGCCGGTGCCGTGGGTGTTTTTTGTCGGCGTTCGCTTGCCTTCGAGCCAGATGCCTCGGCCATTGGGGGGTAGCAGATAGTCAGGGCTGTCTTCGCCGTCCAGGTGGCCGCCCTTGAGCATGACACCCTTTGCGCCGAGCCAGACGAGCTTCCGGGCCAACTCGGGCATCTCGTCGCGCGCGGTGATTTCCGGGTCGCCGGTCAACTCCGCCGCTTCCGGCAGGTTGGGGGTGATGAGCATGGCGAGCGGAAGCAGGCGGGCTTTCAGCGCGGCAACGGCGTCTTCGCGCAGCAACCGGTCGCCGCCCTTGGCGACCATGACCGGGTCCAGCACAACGTTGACCGCCTTGTTGCGGGCGAGCGCGTCGGCCACCGCTTCGGCAATTTCCGCTGTAGCGATCATGCCGATCTTGACGGCGTGGACTTCGATGTCGGCGAACACGGCGTCGATCTGTTGGCCGACAAAGGCGGGCGGCACCAGTTCGATGCCGGTGACGCCTTGGGTGTTCTGAGCGGTGAGCGCGGTAAGTGCTGCCATCGCATAGCCGCCATTGGCGGAGATGGACTTGATATCAGCCTGGATGCCGGCGCCGCCGGACGGGTCGGAGCCTGCGATGGAGAGGATGTTCGGGATCATGAGCGGGCCTCCTCAGTTTCAGCTTTCAGGCGGCGGGCGGCGTCGCGCGGGTCGGCCGCACCCGCGATTGCCGAGACGACGCAGATGCCGTGTGCGCCTGCCTTCAGGGCTTTAGCCGCATGACCGTGCTTGATGCCGCCGATGGCGACAGCTGGAACCCTGGCCTGTGCGATCAGCCGGGCAAGGCCGTCGAAGCCGATGGGCGCGTCGTGATCGGGCTTGGTAGCGGTGGCGAAGACGGGGCCGATGCCGACATGATCGACGAAGGCCGGGTCGGGCAGGGTGGCCGGGTCGGCCGGGTTGATCGACGTGCCTATGAAGAGGCCGTCGCCGACGAGTTTGCGGACCTCGCGTGCCGGCATGTCCTTGACGCCGACGTGGATGCCGTCCGCGCCGATCTGCTCGACCAGGTGGACGCGGTCATTGATGACGAGCGGCACACCGGTGCCGGCCAGCAGCTGTTTCAGCTGCCGCCCCAACGCCACGAAGTCTTCGTCAGACGCTTTCTTGTCGCGCAGTTGCACAACGGTGACGCCACCGGCAACAGCCTCTCGCACGGTGGCAACGAGGTCTGCGTTGGCACAGTCGGCAGGTCCGGCGACGAGATAGAGCGACAGGTCGATTGCGGGCTTCATGACAAGGTTACCGTGGCTGCAGCGTCGACCGTTTCGGGATCAAGCGCGTGGAGGGCATCTAGGAAGGCGACGTAGAAGGTGCCGGGGTGGCGAGTGGTGAGCGCGGCGCGTTCGCCTGCGATGCCATAATAGGCGAGAGCCGAGACCGTTGCCTCGAAGGGATCGTCGGTGGTGGCCGCGAAGGCCGCGACGATGCCGGTCAACGCGCAGCCGAGCGCGGTGATGCGCGGCATCAGCGGGTGGCCATTGGCGATTTCGGCGCGGCGGCCATCGGGCGCGATGACGAGGTCGACGGGGCCGGTTACGGCGATGACGGCCTGCGTGGCCGGGGCCAGGCGGCGGGCAGCGCCTTCTGCGGCAGACACGGCATCTCCGGCGTCGACGCCCTTTGCCGATGCGGCTTCGCCTGCCAGCGCCATGATTTCCGATGCGTTGCCGCGAATGATGGTGGGCTTGAGGGCGGCAAGGTCGCGGGCCACGCCGGTGCGGTAACTGGTGGCGCCGGCGCCAACCGGGTCCAGCACCCAGGGCCTGCCGTTGGCATTGGCGGTGCGTGCAGCCAGCATCATGGACTCGACCCAGACGGGCGTCAGCGTGCCGATATTGAGGGTCAGTGCGCCGATCAGCTTGCCGAACTCCTCGACCTCTTCCCTCGCGTGCACCATGGCGGGTGAGGCGCCTGCCGCCAGCAGCACGTTGGCCATGGTGGTCATGGCGACGAAGTTGGTGATGTTCTGGACGAGCGGTGCCCGCTCGCGCATCCGCGCCAGTGCTGCGCCGTGGTCAATGCTCATTCCGTGCTTCCCTGCCTTGCGAAAGAGATGGCCCGGTGCGGCAAAATACGGGGGGCGCAGCGGACGACTTCCTTCGCCGGCATTATCCGGATCAGGTTCGAAGGGTGCTTCTCAGCGCGGGAACACGTCCCGTGCGCCCCTGTCGTTCGATTGCCTACATAGCAAGCGGATGGGCAGGTCTCAAGACCCGGTCATGCCAAGCCGACGTCTTCCAACCAGATCGGGTTGGTCCAGGCAGCCTTGCCGTGCTCGTCGCGGATGACCACGCGCAGCCACTTCGACGGCGGGCAGGCGAGCCAGTCATTGTCGAGCTTGGCGAGGTTCAGGGTGGTGCGGGTAATTGACCGTCCGGTAGTGGACACTGTGCGGGACGTGCCGCCAAGCACGGTAATGGCATTGACCGGCGAGCATTCGACGGTGAGCTCGCGGCCCTTGAGGTCTAGGCTGTAGATCTGCGGCCCTTGGGACGAATAGTAAGCACCTGACTTGAGCGCCTCGACGAGCGCGTCCGGATCGTTGCTATCGGCCTTGACCATGACCCAGCCACCGAAGGCGTCGTGGTCATGGTCCCGGAAGTGGGCGTCGTCAGTGGCGATGGAGGTGAGCCGGTGGCCCTGGTTGAGCAACTGGTCCATCAGGTAGAAGCCGCCGCCGCGGTTGTTCTCCACTGCGCAGCCGTGATTGTAGACTTCGACCGAATGGGCGAACGACAGGTCGTTGCCGTCGACCATCGACAATTGCGACCACTCGGGGTGGGCAATGGAAACAAAGGCGCCTGCCTTTGCCGCGCGCCTTGCCAGCGCCAGGCCGTCCTCGCCATCCATCAGCGGTTCGAAATCAAGCGGCAGGCCGTTGGCAACGATGTGCCAGAGCTCGCCCACGGAAGTCTTGGGCGCGTGCAGTTCGGCGCCGATGATGGTGGTGAAGTCGTTGCGGCGCAGGTTGCGGGTGTCCGCTATCGGCCAGTCGTAGATCTTCCAGAAGTGGTCTGACAGGCACATGAAGTCATAGCCCGCTCCACGATAGGCGTTGATGACGCGCTCCGGTTCCAGCGCGCCGTCTGACAGGGTGGAGTGGGTGTGAAGGTTGCCCCGCCAGAAACGGCCGGGGGCGGAGAAAAGGTCGATGGGGTTCATTGTGGGCATCCTTCCGGAAGGCAACGAGTCAATTGGTTGCAGCGCAATGAGTTTTGCCATTCATTGCGACAGAACTATTGCGGATTACTTGATCGCTATGAGCGCCCGGCACTCGCTCGGCAGCCAGGCAAGGTTCTGGCGTGGCACCGGCTTGGGGCGTGGGATGGGAACGCCCGAGGCGGTCTTTTTCTTGCTCGGCGCCGTGGCCGTCTTCTTCGGCTTGCCCCAGGGCTTGTCGGAGTACCAGTAGGCCAGTTCGGTGCCACAACCGGTGCCGTCCTTGGGCCGGGCCGCGCCTTGCGGCTTGCACTTGGGCGAGCCCTTCGGGCAACCCATCCGGATGTGGAAGTGGTAGTTGTGGCCGTAGAGCGGGCGCACCTTGGCGAGCCATGCTCCCTTGTTGCCGGCCCAGTCACACAGCGCCTTCTTGATTGGCGGGTGCACGAAGATGCGCTCGACCTCCTTGTAGGAGGCGGCGCGCTTGATCAGG
>JAHEBA010000185.1 GCA_024642465.1 Alphaproteobacteria bacterium | reverse complement strand
ATGATTACCTTGGCCTCTGACAGTCGGCCCATTTGCGCCAAAGCCGGGACTCGGCAAAGCTGCAAATAGGAAGCTGCATCGAGTATCTGATCTAGAGCCTCCAAGCTGCCTGCATAGTCGCCGACAAAATACCGACAGTCGCTCAAAGTGGCATAGAAGCTGGGCGGAGCGTACGGTTCGAGCGCAATGGCCTTTTCCAGCATAGCAACGCCGCGCTGAGCTTCTCCGCAACAGACAAGACAAAATCCATGAACAACCAGAATCTCTGCATCACGAGGATTTTGTCTGGCTGCTGCCTCAGCATAACGCAGCCCTGTAATGGGTTCTCCCAAGAGCAGGTAAACCATTGAAGCTCGATGGAGGACAAACGGATCGCTCCGATCGAGAGACAGTGCACGTTCAATACCGGCACGCGCTTGTCGATCTGTTTCCTCGATGTTTAAGCCGGTTGCCTGGCTAAACGCTCCATAGGCATAAAACCACGCAGCATAGGCATGTGCCCGCGAATACTCCGGATCAATCTCCGTGGCCTTTTTGATAAGCTGAAGCGCTTTCTTTTCTTCGCCATCCCGCCAAGCTGCTCTGCCTCGCAAGAACAAGGTGTATGATGTCCCTGAGGTGGTCGGGTCACGTTGACGCTGGTCTCCTGCAGCCCCTTCCAGGTTGAATGTCAGACGAGATACGACTGCTCCTACAATCTCATCTTGCACAGTAAGAATGTCGTCCAGTTCGCGATCAAAATGATCAGCCCACACGTGCGCTCCGGAATGGCTGTCCACTAACCGTACTGACACCCTGACCCGGTTCGTTGACCAACGGACGCTTCCCTCGATTACAAAGTCGAGGCCGTGATGTCTTCCAAACTCAGCCAAATCCGATGGTGGCGAAGAGACAGCTCCAAAAGTCCGGTGCCCGACGACTTTGACATGTCGATAGCGTGCGAGTTCTGCGAGGAGGTCCTCCGTAATGCCCGCCGCAAAGAAATCCTGGTCCGAATTGCCAGACAGATTGGTGAAAGGCAGTACAGCCAGAGAGGTCTGCTCGGCTGAACTTTTTGGAGCACCTGTTTCATTGTTTTGTTTGTCCGCCGGACGTCCCTCACCGGTTTGGGCAAGACGATCGAACAGTTCGGTCGTTTGGGGCTCTGGCTTCACGCCCAGCTCACTTTGCAGCATGTCACTGCAGAATTCATACTGCCTTAGCGCGAGGTCTCGTTCACCGGCAGCAGCAAGGGCTTCAATAAGTATGCGATGGGACGCTTCGCGAAGGGGATCAAGTTCGAGCAACTGGCGTGCAAGCTTTATGCGATCCCGACCTGCCAGTTCTTTGATGCTTGTCTCATGAACATCAATCGCCAGCTCGTTGAACCGCTGGCGCTCGCGTGACAGCCAGTCCTCGAACGACTGGTCCGAAACCGACAGACCCTGAAGCAACGGCCCATCGTATAGGTCCAGTGCCTCAAGCGCTTTGCCCGCGGTCATGAGCTGCTGAAAACAGATAGCATCTACCGACAAGCGACGCCGGTTGAGGCTGATCCGGTCTCGCTCGACATCGAGAATATCGCCTAATGAACCGAGGTCTCGCTTCAGGCTTGCCAGAGCCTGGCGAAGGCTACCTCTGGCCTGCTCGTCACCCCGGTCACCCCACAGCAGGTTGGCAAGCTTCTCCCGGCTTTCCGACATGCCTGGCGACAAGGCAAGGATGGCAAGCAGTGCCCTTGGCTTAATCCCGGATATATCAACGACAGCGCCGTCGGGGCCTTTCACTTCAAGGCCGCCCAGAAGCTCGATGCTGACTGTAAGGTGATCGTCGTCCGTCACCGTAAGGAGCACTCCTGCAATGTGCGTCGCTACGCTACCCGTGAATGATAGACGGCTTTTTCACGCCGAGTCAGGCGCTTTTCACGCTGCCCCAAACGCTTCACTCGCGCTGCTTTGACGGTGGCTCCTCTACCCTTTCCTCATCAACAGCCGGCCGGACAATGAACCGGACGTCCCAGGAGGAGACAAAAGATGCCCCGCTTCGATCTGATTGATGAGTTCACCAGCGTCTACGTTCCGAACGCCGGTAGCAGTGGCCCAATCCAGCCAAGAGCCAAGCTCAACTGGACAGGCAAGCTAGTTTCAGTAGCTGCCCTTGCTGTCGTGATGGCTGCCGTTCTCGGTTTCTAGGAGAACTTGTTTTGCAAAATTCCAGACTACTTCGGTCGCTCTAAGAGAAGGCAACTTTCAGGAGGTAGAGCAAAGGCTCCCCGTAAAAGCAATGCCAGCCGATGTAGAAGCTGACTTGCCGCTTGACCGCAATAGTCCTGAGCGCCACCCTAAAGGCGGGACTGCAGCAAAGAACTGCCAGTAACGGCATTCACATTGGTAAGGAAGCCGAACACCACAGCATTCAGGGAGAAACGTGTCATGGAATACTTCGACATCGACGTCTACTCGCGGAAAATCATCACGAGTTCTTCCGATGCTCAGCTCTGGTTCGACCGCGGCCTGGTCTGGACGTACTCGTATAATCATGAACTGGCGATCGAATGTTTCCAAAAGGCCTTAGAGCACGATCCCCAATGCGCAATGGCCCATTGGGGCGTCGCCTACGCCGCTGGCCCGAATTATAATTTTGAGTGGTGGATGATGGACCCGGACACCAAGTCCAGCGCTCTCGGCACCGCCTATGACAGCACACAAGCCGCGCTTGCGCTGGTCGATAAAGTTACTCCGGTCGAGCGCGCCCTGATCGAGGCCCTGACAGCCCGGTATCCTCAGCGCGAGCCGATCGAGGAGCAGGCACCGTGGAACGATGACTTCGCAACCGCTATGAAGAAGGCTTACGAAGCCCATCCTGAAGACATCGAGGTCGCCACTGTTTATGCCGAAGCGATACTGAACCAGACCCCATGGAAGATGTGGGACATCTGGAACAATACGGTCGCTGAGGGGGCTGGCACGGTCGAGGCGCAAAAGGTGCTGGAGAAATTTGTCGATACGCCCGCAGGCCGGGTTCACCCCGGCATTCTCCACCTCTATGTCCATCTAATGGAAATGTCGCCAACTCCGGAAAAGGCTCTCATGGCCAGTGATAGGCTGCGCGAATTAGTGCCGGACGCTGGCCACCTGGTTCACATGCCGACCCACATCGACATTCAATGCGGAGAATACCGCGACGCACTGCATTGGAACCAAAAGGGGATCGAGGCCGACCTGAAGGTCGCCGAAAAGCAGGGAAGGATGAACTTCTACACTGCATACCGCGTCCACAATTACCATTTCGCCATATATGGCGCGATGTTCCTCGGCCAGTACGAGCCAGCGATGGCTGCAGCGGAGGAGATGATTAGGGAAATTCCAGTGGAGTTGATGAAGATGGAAAGCCCGCCCATGGCAGATTTCCTGGAGAGCTATATCTCCATGAAAACCCATGTGCAGATCCGCTTTGGCCGCTGGCGCGACATCATTGCTGAACCGCTGCCTGAAGATCAGCGCCTCTACTGCCATACCACTGCCTCACTGCACTACGCCAAAGCAGTGGCGCACGCTGCGGTGGGCGAAGTGGCAAAATCAGAGGCCGAGCGGGCAAAATTCATGGAGGCGCGCGCAAAGGTGCCTGAGAGCCGCTATCTCCATAACAACCGATGCATTGACCTGCTCGATGTTGCCGAACAGATGCTGGACGGCGAACTGGAGTACCGGAAAGGCAATCACGATAAGGCTTTCACTCATCTCCAAAAGGCAATTGAGCTGGAGGATGCGCTGGCCTATGACGAGCCTTGGGGTTGGATCCAGCCCGTGCGCCACGCGCTTGGCGCATTGGCACTTGAGCAGGGCCGGGTCGAGCTTGCGGAACAGGCCTATCGCGAGGATCTCGGCCTTGCTGGCGACTTGCCCCGCGCCTGCATCCACCCTGACAATATCTGGAGTCTCAAAGGTCTTGACGAATGCCTCCGGCAACGTGGTGGTGGCGGCACGGCAGAGGCGAAATTAATCGCACAGCGCCTGAAGCTGGCTACAGCCCGCTCCGATCTGCCGGTTGGTGCCTCTTGCCATTGCGCTCAGGCAGCGATGAAGGCAGTTGCCGCGGAGTAGGTTTCCTGCAAGCTGTGTTCAACATTGCACCTGATGTTATCGGGTATGACGATTATGAATTGAGCCGTGTTTCCAGCTCCACAAGTTCGGCCGCCGGCTTTTAGGCCTGTTAACGCGGAATGGAGCAACAGCTACGTCCGCTTATGACC
>JAHEBA010000001.1 GCA_024642465.1 Alphaproteobacteria bacterium | reverse complement strand
TTCTCGGTTGCCTCGTCCAACCCGCAGGCGAAGGTCAGCGCCGCGCCGTGAAGATCATCGGCATCGAATTCACGGGCGAGCCAGATAGCGTTGGCCGCATCGATTTCAGTGCAAAGTTCCTTGCAGGCATGCGGTGCCACGACAACCACACGCGCCGGCGTCTTGGCCATTAGCCGCAGTTTCTGGGAGGCTTCGGGACCACCGCCCACGATGACCACGCAGCGGCCTTCCAGGTCGAAAAAGACGGGATAATAGCGCATCGCGGCTGACCTCCAGCTTGTTCGTTAAATCGAACGAATGCTCCCTCATATAGTATCATTCGTTTAAAAGAACAATAAGTTCTTTGCAGCGGTCGCGCAGATGTGAATGAGTTATGGCGGCTCCGGTGGGCCCGAGGGGGCAGCCGTAATGGCCAATAGCAAGAGCCTAGCCGACGTCCTTGACGCCGAGCACATCGACAAGCACGGCGGCGATGATGACAAGGCCGCCGATGAGCTGGACGCTGGTCAGCGTCGTGCCAATAAGCAAGGCGGCAGAAACGGTGGCGACAAGGAGCTCCGTCATGGTGAGCAGCGCTGCGCGCGTGGCCGGCACCAGCCGCGCTCCCCAGAGCTGGCCAATCACGGACGGCCACATGGCGAATGCACCGAAAGCGACCATTGCCAGGCTAAGGCCTGCCGTCATGGCGCCCGAGGGTGGAAGGCTTGCGCCTGCCACCAGCGCCACCAGCGCCGACATCACCACTGCGCCGGCAATTGCCGACAGGGTGCTCAGGTGTGGATCGATGGCCGGTCGTGCGCGCACCAGCGACAATGTCATGCCCCAGCAGAACCCTGCGCCGATGGCTGACCAGTCGCCGGCATTGCGCGGCAATGGAAGTCCGCCGTCGCCGCCCAGTAGCAACCACAGGCCCACAAACGCTATCAGCACTGCAAATGCACGAGCGATGTCCAGCCGGATTCCGAATATCGCCCGGTCGATCAGCGTGGTCCAGATTGGCAGCATGTAGAACAGGAAGATCGCGCGAATGACGTCCGTGCTGGTAACGGCGGTAAAGTAGAGTGGTGCAGACAGCCCGATGCCGGCGCCGAACAGGGCGATCCACGGCAGGTCACCGCGGGCGGGGCGGGACGAGAACTTCCACGCAGCAAGAAATGCAAACGGCAAGGCGCATGCCATGGTGAGGCAGGACGCCCACAGCGGCCCGATGCCGGCCTCGTCAAGGTGGCGGAGTGGAATCCAGTACAACCCCCACAACCCCGCCGCGAAGGCGATGGAGAGCGAACCCTTGAGGGCAAGGCCGGGAACCATGTGGGCAGAGTCAGTGCGCATGAATGCTCAGTAGAGTGGCGGCAGGCGCGGCGCAAGACCTGACCAAACTGCAATGCTGCCTGAGACCCAAACCAAGTTGTTTGCAAGCCCCCGGCAAAGCGGCAATTGTGACAGACATGAGCGAGGATGCAGTTCGTGAACGTGCCGGTAGCCGGCCCCGCCGCAGCCGTGACAGGACCGGCTCTGCAGGCGGCCCCAGGCTGCAGGCGGAGGGAGGTCGCTATGCACCGCTGGCGGCTGACGCCTTAAAGGCAGTGCACGAGGCAGCGCTGGAAATACTGGCCAACATGGGATTGTCGGACGCCCCGGGCAGCGTGCTCAAGCTTGTCTGCGACGCCGGAGGGTCGGTGTCCGCAAGCGGCCGGCTGCTGCTTCCGCCTGATCTCGTAGACTGGTGCATTGCCGGCATGCTCCGCGAAGTTGTGCTCTGCGGGCAGCAGGCGGGGCACGACCTGATATTGTCAGGAGCCCGTGTACACGTGGGCTCAGGCGGGGCCGCGCCGTCGATCGTCGACATTGAAACTGGCGCCTACCGGAACTCCACCTTGCGCGACCTTTACGACGCGGCACGGCTGGTGGACGCGCTGGAGCACGTACATTTCTTTTCGCGCTCGCTGGTGGCGCGCGACATGCCCGATCCCATGTCACTTGAGATAAACACGGCGTTCGCCTGCCTCGCCGGTACCTCGAAACACGTCTGCGTGTCTGCTTCCACGCCTCTCCACGTCAGTTCAATCGCCGAGATGTGCAACCTCGTTGCAGGTTCGCCAGACGCCTTCACGGCAAGGCCATTCCTGTCGCTCAACGTCAACCATGTGGTGCCGCCGCTGCGGTTCGACCCTGACTCGTGCGAAGTGCTGCTCAAGGCGGTGGAACTGGGCATCCCAGTGATGGTCAACACGTTCGGCCAGATGGGAGCGTCGAGCCCCGTCACCATGGCGGGTTGCGTGGCGCAGACCATCGCGGAGACACTGGCCGGCATGGTGATCGGCTGGCTGGCAAACCCGCAGGCACGGCTGGTGTTCGGACCGCGCCCGATGATCACGGACATGCGCACCGGCGGGATGTCGGGCGGCAGCGGCGAGCAGGCGGTGCTGACGGCGGCCTGCGTGCAGATGGCGCGGCACTATGGCCTGCCCTGCTCCACCATTGCGGGCGCGACGGACAGCAAGCTGGCGGATGCGCAGGCCGGCTACGAGAAGGCGCTCAATGTGTCGCTCGCCGCACAGGCCGGATGCAACTTCATCACCCAGGCGGCCGGCATGCAGGCCGGGCTGATGGCGGCATCCTTCGAGGCCTATGTCATCGACAACGACATGCTGGGCTCGATCCTGAAATCGCTCAGCGCGGTTGAGGTATCATCCGACACGCTGGCGCTGGACAGCATCGCTGAAGTGGTGGCAGGCGAAGGCCACTTCCTCGGCCAGCCCGCAACGCTTGCCCGCATGTCGAGCGACTTCGTCTATCCGCAGGTGGCGGACCGGCGCTCGCCTGCAGAGTGGACCGAGGCCGGGTCACAGGACATCCGCAGCGTTGCCAAAGAGAGGGCAAGGCGCTTGCTCGCCTCACATTTCCCGGTTCACATGAGCGTAGATGTACAGGCGGCGGTACGGCAGCAATTCGATATCCGGCTTCCGGAAGAGGCGATGAGGGCAGAATGAAGATTGCAGTGGTTGGCACCGGAGCGATGGGGTCTGTCTATGCGGGCCTGCTCGCAGATGCCGGCAACGAAGTTTGGGCCATCGATACCTGGACCGAGCATCTCGACGCGATCGCCCGCGATGGCTTGCGGGTGGAAGGCGCCAGCGGCGACCGCACCGTCAGTACCATCAAGGCGGTTCGCGATGTGGCCGAAGCAGGCCAATGCGATCTCTACATCATTGCCACCAAGGCCACCGGCGTCGGCCCGGCAGCCGAGGCCATTGCCCCGGTGATGGGACCGGACTCGCTGGTGCTGACCATCCAGAACGGGTTGGGTTCGGGTGAACGGATTGCGCGGTTCATGCCCACCGGCAACGTGTTGCTGGGCGTGGCAGACGGGTTCGGCGCGTCGATGAAGGGGCCGGGCCATGCCCACCACAACGCCATGAAGCTGATCCGGCTGGGCGAAATGAATGGTGGCCTCACGGACCGGCTTTCGCGGGTAGAGGCGGTGTGGCAGCAAGCCGGTTTCAATGCCAAGGCATTCGAGGACATCAACCAGCTTATCTGGGAGAAGTTCCTGTGCAACGTCACCTTCTCCGCGCCGTGCTCGGTTTTCGACTGTGTCATCGGCGAGTTGATGGGCAACCCGGCCTGGTGGGAAATCGCCACCGGCTGCACGAAGGAAGCGTATGCCTGCGGCATGGCGATGCAGATCAATTTCAGCTTCGATGACCCGGTTGCCTATGTCACTGCCTTTGGTGCCAACATGCCGAATGCGCGGCCCTCCATGCTGCTCGATCACATGGCAAGGCGTCCGTCGGAGATCGACGCCATCAACGGCATGGTGCCGGTGCTGGGACGCCAGCTTGGCATTGCCACGCCCTACAACGACACGCTGAGCGCCATCGTGCGGCGGCGGGAGGAAGCTTTCACATGAAGATCGTAAGGTTCAGGACCAATGCGCGCACCGGCTACGGCGTGGTCAAGGACGACGGCATCATCGAACCTACCGACGGCTTCCTGCAGAAGTATCCGGACCTGCAATCGGTCCTGGTGCCGGATGGGCTGGAGGATCTCGAACGGGACGTAAGCGGCCGCCCGCCGATGATCCGGCTGGACGAGGTGCGCCTGATGCCGCCACTGGCCGTAGACAACAAGGTGACCTGCGTCGGCATCAACTATCGCAAGAAGTATCCGGCAGAAGGCGTGCCGCCCGAACCCGACCACATCATCCTGTTTGCCAAGCACCATGACGCCATTGTCGGGCATGAAGAAAAGCTCGAGCGTCCGCGCGGCAAGGCGGCGGAGACGTTCGACTATGAAGGCGAGATCACGCTGGTGATCGGCCAGGGCGGCCGGCACATTCCACGCGAGCGGGCAATGGAGCACATTGCGGGCTTCACGATACTTGACGACGGCTCGGTGCGTGGCTGGCAGAAACACTCGCTGCACGCGGGCAAGAACTTCGCCCGGTCCGGCGGTTGCGGGCCGTGGATCGTCACGGCGGACGAAATCGAGGACGTCAGCAAGATGAAGCTAACAACCAGGGTCAATGACGAGGTGCGGCAGCAGACAGACGTTGGTCAGATGATCTTCCCGCTGGACAAACTGATCGCCTATATCTCCGATTTCACGCCGCTGAACCCTGGCGACCTTATCGCCACCGGCTCGCCGGAAGGCGCAGGCGGCAGCTTCTCGCCGCCCAAGTTTCTCAACTCAGGCGACGAGATCGAGATCACGGTCTCCGGCGTGGGAACGCTCAGGAACGTGGTGGAGTGATCAGGCGATCAAGCGGGGGCTAGTGGATTTCAACTTCCGCCCAGGTTTCGAAGCACATCTGGTCACACAGCGACTGCACGCCGATGGTCGCCCGTCCGCCCACGCCCGCCGTCTCGCCGAACACCTCGGCCAGCACGTCGCTGCAACCGCTTGAAACCAGGTGAACGTCATTGAAGTCGGGCTCGCAGGCAACGAAGCACAGGCAGCGGATCAGGCCCTTAACCCGCGCCAGATCACCCAGGGCGTGCTTCATACCGCCGATCATGTTGATGCCTGTCATCCGCGCGGCCTGGTACCCCTGCTCCGACGTCACCGCGCCGCCGACCCGTCCGGGGTGGAGAACCTTGCCGTTCTGCACCGGCGTGTGCCCCGACAGGTAGAGCACTTTGCCGACAATGTGGTGCGGTTTCATCCGGCCATAGTTCTGGCCGTAATAGCTGCCGTCATCAAAGTCCGGCAACGTGATGCCCAATTCCCTGATGCGATCTTCGACACTCATTCATGCCTCCTGTGTGGGCGAAGAAACCTTAGCGCCGGAAGGCTGGGCCGTTCGGCCCAAGCCGTACGCCTTGCCTCAGTCGGGTGAACGGAATCGAGTCGAGCTGGCACGGGTTGGCGCCGGGGCTTTCGGCGAAGATCACCGTCTTGGCAATCGGCTCGTAATCGGCGAGGAAGTGGACCGCCGACTTGACGCCGACGACCTTGTGGTCCGGCGGGTTGAGGCCAAGGTGGGTGAAGATCGCCTGGTCGGCGTTCTGGGTACGGTTGGAACCGACCACCACGGTCACGCCGCAGTCACGGTCGAGGATCTTTAGCGCGGCCATGGGGCCAAGATGGGCGTGGGCCTTGCCGTACATGGGGCCGGTAAAGATGAAGTCGCCGTCGGACAGCCGCTCCACGCGGACCCGCGCCGCATACGGACCGGTACCAAGCTCGGGAAATCTGCCGCCTATGTGCACGTCGATCTCCGCCCCCCGCCCGGCTGCATGGGCCTGCGCGGCGGTTGCAGCATCCCACAGCATGCCGATGATGGCGTCTTGCGCACCGCCTTCCACAAGTGCCGCGAGCAGACCGGTGGTGTCGCCGGTGGCGCCAGCGCCGGGATTGTCCTGCGGGTCGCAGATGACAACGGGCCTTGCGGCCGATGCCGCGATTTGCTTCGCCTTGGCCACTGCTTCAGGCGCTGGCGTCAACGGGTTGTGAAGTTCGTCTTCGGCTGCATGAAGTGCGGACAACATGGCGTCGGCAGCGGTGTCGACCGCGGCCTGGTCCGTGCCGTAGGCAAAGACAGAGCAGCCGCAATCGGCCACGTCTGCCGGCGGAAAGCCGAACACGAAATCCACCGACGAGACGCCATCTCCGGCAAGACCGGGGAGCATGCCATACAGCCGTCCACCAGGCTCGCGCCGGGTGGACTGGGCCTGGATGGGGATAATGTAATCAAGTTGGCGCCAGGCTTTCGCAAAGGGCTCGCCGCGTTCGAGTTGCTCTCCCAGCAGCTTGCGGGCGCGGGCACCGGTGTGGGCCATGTCGACGTGCGGATAGGTGCGGTAGATGGCGACGCACGAGGCGCGCTCGAAGAAGTCTCGCGACAGGTTCCCGTGCAGGTCGAGGCTGACCGCGATGGGCAGATCATCGCCAGTCACATTGCGGATGCGGCGCAGCAGTTCTGCCTCGCCGTCCTCATGGCTCTGGGTCACCATCGCGCCGTGCAGGTCGAGATAGATGCCGTCGATGGTGCCTGCCGAGGCGATGCCGTCGACGATCATGTTGGAAATGCGGTCGAAGGCATCATCGGTGACATAGCCGCCCGGCTCCGCGAAGGTCCAGAGGATCGGCACCAGGTCGAAATCGTCGCCCTCGTCGATGAACCCGCCCATCGGCAGGTTCAGACCCGACAGGGTGTCGATGACGTCCTGTCCGGTGCAGAGCGCAGGCCATGCGCCGCCTGCCTCGAAGGTCCCGTACGGCGTCAGGATGGGCGCGAAGGTGTTTGTCTCGTGCTGGAAGCCGGCCACAGCGATGCGGGGTTTGCTCATGCCTGCTGCCTCAGGCCTCGCGTGCAAACAGGCGTTCGGCCATGACGCCAACGCGGGACTCGATCTCCTCCAGCGCGTCGAGTATCATGTCTTCGCGGAAGCGCGGGCCGACGATCTGCACGCCTACCGGCAAGCCGTCATTGTAATTGGCCGGAATGTTGCCCGCCGGCAAGCCGGTATAGTTGAAGGCCACCGAGTACATGCCTGCGCCCAGCGTCTCGACGACGCCGTCCATGCCTTGTGCATCGCGGTCCCAGTCATAGGTGGGAGCGGGCAGGAATGGCGTGAGAACCAGCGGGTACTTCTCGAAAAACAGGTTGAATTGCCGGTGATAATGATTGCGTTTTGCCATCAACAACAGCAGGTCCGCACCTTCCGGCGGGCCGAAGTAGGCATCGTAGTTGGCGAAGATGGATTTCAGCTCATCGGTGCCGTGCTTCTGGATCTCGCCGCGCAGCAGGGCATTGACCTCGCCGAACAGCGCCTTGCCGCCGTCGCGGCCCGCCTCGCGAAGCTCCGGCATGTCGGCCTCGATCACCTCGTACCCGGCATCGGCAAGGCAATCGCGGGCGGTATCCAGCGCCTTCTCGACGGCGGGGTGAAGGTCGAATTCATAGGTGTTCTTGGTGAAGGCGACCTTGATCTTTCCGTCAGGGCGAGGGCTGACCCAGCCCATCGGCACCATCCACGGATCATGCGGGTCATACCGGATGAGCGCCTTCATGCCGGCGCGCACGTCGCGCACTTCGCGGCAGATTACGCCCTGCACCGACATTACCTGGGCGAGCAGGCCGCGCTCGGCCTTCTGGGACGGGTTCCAGGCGGGCACCCGGCCAAGGCCCGGCTTGACCGTGGCAGACCCGGTTGCGGCAGCAGGGTAACGCAGCGAGCCGCCGATGTCGTTGCCGTGGGCGATGGCGCCCATGCCGGACATGACGGCGGTAGAGGCGCCACCTGACGATCCGCCGGACGACGCGCTGTCGTTCCACGGATTGAAGGTGCGGCCATGCAGGGCGTTGGTGGTGGTGGCGCGGAACGAGAATTCCGGCGTGTTGGTGCGGCCGATGACGATGGCGCCTGCGGCCTTCAGGTTCTTCACCAGCGGTGCGTCGTCCGGCGCGATGACGCCGGCATAGGCCTCCACCCCGTTGGGCGTTGCCCTGCCCTTCTGGTCGACGTTTTCCTTGATGGTGACCGGCACCCCGTGCAACGGGCCAAGCGGGCCAGACCTGGCCAGGATGTCATCGTGCTGCCTGGCCTGGGCAATTGCGTCATCGCCGAGGTCGTCCACCACGGCATTCAACTTCGGATTGACGGACCGCATGCGTTCAACCGTTGCCGTCACGGCTTCCTCGCACGACACTTCTCCGCCCATGATGTTGGCGGCAAGATCAACTGCACTCATTTGCCAAAGCGGTTTGCCGGTCATCCGGAAGTCCTTTCGGTGTCGATGAAACTGATGGGTTAGTGAACAACACCAACGCGCAACTGCACAAGCGCAGTGCAGCATGGCGCCCACACAGGATATTTCCGCAGGTTTGCGTTGACTCGGCGACACATGCTCACCTTAAACTAAGGTCGAAGGTCTGCTCGACGGGCCGGGAAACCAAGAGGAGGTTGAGAATGTTTCGCTGGACAAGACGTAGTGTGATGGCGGCGTCGGTGGCGCTTGCGGCCACGTTTGCCGCACCGGCCCTGCAAGCAAATGCCGAGTCCGTCTTGCGGGTCATCCCGCACGCTGACCTGAAGAACCTCGATCCGATCTGGACCACGGCCTACATTTCCCGCAATCACGGGTACCTGATCTACGACACGTTGTTCGCGATGAACGAAAAGTTCGAACCGCAACCGCAGATGGTGGACACGTACGAAGTGTCCGATGACAAGAAAACCTGGACTTTCAAGCTGCGCGACGGGCTGAAGTTCCATGATGGCGCCGACGTCACGTCCGAAGACGTGATCGCCTCGCTGAAGCGCTGGGGCGCACGCGACGGCATGGGCCAGCAACTGATGGGCGTGATGGAAGAAATGACGGCGGTTGATGCCTCGACCTTCCAGTTCAAGCTGAAGGAGCCTTATGGCCTGGTGCTGGAGTCGATCGGCAAGATTTCATCCAACGTGCCGTTCATCATGCCCAAGCGGGTGGCGGAGACCGATCCGTTCAAGCAGATCGAAGACTACACCGGCTCCGGCCCGTTCGTGTTCGTGAAAGAAGAGTGGGTGCCTGGTTCGAAGGTGGTCTACAAGAAGTTCGCCGACTACAAGCCCCGCTCCGAAGAACCCAACGCGGCCTCCGGTGGCAAGATCGCCAAGGTTGACCGGGTTGAGTGGACCTACTTCCCCGACCAGACCACGGCGATGAACGCACTGATCAATGGCGAGGTTGATTTCTTCGAGCAGCCGGCCAACGACCTGATGCCGCTGCTGGAAGCCAATGACGGCCTGACGGTGGAAATCAACGACCCGCTCGGCAATATCGGCTTTGCCCGCTTCAACCATCTGCTGCCGCCATTCGACAAGGCAGAGATTCGCCGTGCGGCCATCATGGCCATGAAGCAAGAAGACTATATGACCGGCGCCGTGGGCGACCAGAAGTTCTGGAAGACCTGCTATTCGGTCTACCCGTGCGGCACGCCGCTGGAGAACGACAAGGGCTCCGAGGTGATGGCGACCGGCGATATCGAAAAGGCAAAGGCAGCGCTGGAAGCCGCCGGCTATGACGGCACGCCCGTGGTCATCATGCAGCCGACCGACATTCCGCTGCTCTCAAGCTTCTCGCTGATCACGGCAGAAAAGCTGCGCAACACCGGCTTCAAGGTGGAAGTGCAAGCCATGGACTGGTCAACGCTGACGTCGCGCCGCGCCAAGCGTGATCCGGTTGCCGACGGCGGCTGGAACATGTTCCACACTTGGTGGATCGGTGCCGACGTGATCGATCCGATGGCAATCGCATTCTCGGGCAATCCGGACAAGGGCTGGTTCGGCTGGGCCAGCGACGAAGAGCTTGAAGCTGCGCGCAAGGCATTCGCCAACGCAACTTCGGCTGAAGAGAAGAAGGCGGCTGCGGAAAAGGTTCAGGAACGGCTCTCGGCCATTGGCGCTTCGGGTCACCTTGGCCAGTTCTTCGTGCCGGTGGCATACCGCAAGAACGTGAAGGGCCTGATAAAGTCTCCGGTCCAGTTCTTCTGGAACATGTCGGTCGAGTAAGACCTGCAACAGAAATGGAGGCGGCAGCTGTCTGCTGCCGCCTTCCTTCAGTCTCCTGACGCCGGGGCGTTCCGGCTCACCAAACCCTACAAGGGCAGCCGATGCTGGCTTACATTTTCAAGCGGATACTCGCGACTGTGCCGGTCATGGGGGTCGTGGCGCTGTTCGTGTTCCTGATGTTGCGGCTGTCGCCGGGCGACCCGGCTGCGGTGATTGCCGGCGACTATGCGACGGCCGAGGACATTGCCCGCATCCGCGAGAACCTGGGGCTGAACGAACCCATCGTGGTGCAATTCACCAAGTGGCTGGGCCAGTTGCTGCAAGGCGATCTCGGAATTTCGATCTTCACCAACCTGCCGGTCACAACGCTGATTGCGCAGCGGCTTGAACCGACCTTGCTGCTGACGTTGACGACCATCGTGTTCACGGTGGCGGTGGCCATTCCGCTAGGCACGCTGGCGGCCTGGAAGCAGGGCAGCCTGATCGACCGCGGAGTCATGCTGTTTTCGGTTGCGGGCTTCTCCATCCCCGTGTTCGTGCTCGGCTATATCCTCATCTACGTGCTGTCGATCCAGCTCAAACTGCTGCCGGTGCAGGGCTACAAGTCGCCGTTCACGGACGGCCTGTGGCCGTTCCTGCGCCACATCACGTTGCCGACCATTACCCTGTCGGTGATCTACATCGCGCTGATTGCCCGCATGACGCGCGCATCGGTGATGGAGGTGCTGCAGGAAGACTATGTGCGCACGGCCCGCGCCAAGGGTCAGAGCGAGTTCAAGGTGTTGATGAAGCATGCTGTGCGCAATGCAGCAGTTCCCATCGTTACGGTGATCGGGCTTGGCATCGCGCTGCTGATCGGCGGTGTGGTGGTGACGGAAAGCGTCTACAACATCCCCGGCCTCGGCAGGCTGGTGCTGGATGCAGTGCTCAAGCGCGACTACCCCATCATCCAGGGCTTGATCCTGTTGTTCAGCTTCATCTACATCCTGATCAACCTGCTAATCGACCTTGCCTACACCGTATTCGACCCGAGGATCAGGTACTGATGGCTGGCAATCCTGGACAGGTCGATTTTTCAGAGTCCGCCGACACCACCTTGTCGTCGCGCAAGGACGTCAGCCTTGTCGCGATCATGTGGCGGCACCCGTCGGTGTTCTGGGGTGGGCTGCTGCTGGCGGTGATCGTGGTCATCGCCATCGTGGGTCCGCTGTTCACGGTTGATCCGGTTGCGCTGAACCCCATCAAGCGGCTCAAGTCGCCGTCTGCGGAGTTCTGGTTCGGCACCGACTTCCTTGGCCGCGACGTCCTTGCCCGTGTGGTGCACGGCGCGCGCATCTCGCTAGTGGTGGGGCTTGCCGTGGCGGTCATCGCCGTGGTGCTCGGCCTCCTGATCGGTCTTGTTTCGGGCTATCTGCGCTGGCTGGACGCCATCATGATGCGGGTAATGGACGGCTTGATGGCCATTCCCGGCATCCTGCTGGCCATCGCGCTGATCTCGCTTTCCGGGGCAACACTGGTGACCGTGGTCATCGCCATCGTGATCCCCGAAATTCCCCGCGTCGTCAGGCTGGTGCGCTCAGTCGTGCTTTCGGTGCGCGAGGAACCTTACGTTGAGGCTGCGATTGCCTCTGGCACCCGGCTAATCCCGATCCTGTGGCGGCACATCCTGCCCAACACCATTGCTCCGCTGATCGTGCAGGCCACATACATTTGCGGCTCGGCCATGCTGACCGAGGCCATTCTCGGCTTCCTCGGGGCCGGCATTCCGCCGGAAATACCCAGTTGGGGGAACATCATGTCCGAGGGGCGCACCTACTTCCAGCTGACGCCGTGGATCATTTTCTATCCCGGTATCGCACTGGCGCTGACGGTGCTGGCGGTCAACACGGTGGGTGACGGCCTGCGCGACACGCTCGATCCACGCATTGCGAGGAAGATGTGATGGCCGAGGCGACAACCGCACATCCACCGGTGCTCGAAGTCCGCGGCCTTTCGGTGACGCTGCCGAAGGGCGCTGACCGCAAATATGCGGTGGAGGACGTGTCGTTCACGGTCGGCCGTGGAGAAATCGTGTGCGTGGTGGGCGAGTCCGGTTCCGGCAAATCGGTAACGGCGCAGACGGTTATGGGGCTGATTCCGCGCAAGGACCTGACGCCGGTGGCCGGCGAGACGCTGCTGCAGGGCGAGGACCTGCTGAAGAAGTCTGATGCCGAGTTGCGCGAGCTTCGCGGCGTGAAGATGGCGATGATCTTCCAGGAACCGATGACGGCGCTGAACCCGGTGATGCGGGTGGGCGACCAGATTGGCGAGATGCTGGAAATCCACACCCAGATGTTTGCTGCCGAGATCCGCGACCGCGTGATCGAGGTGATGAAGGACGTCAACCTGCCCGACGTGGAGCAGATGGTGGACAGCTTCCCGCACCAGCTTTCAGGCGGACAGCGGCAGCGCATTATGATTGCCATGGCGCTTGCGCTGGAGCCGGCACTGCTGATCGCCGACGAGCCGACCACTGCGCTAGACGTGACCACGCAGGCGCAAATCCTCGAGCTGATCAAGGACATCCAGGTGCGCCACGGTACCGGCGTGATGTTCATCACCCACGATTTCGGCGTTGTGGCCGAGGTGGCGGACAGGGTCGTGGTTATGCAGCAAGGTCAGGTGGTCGAACAGGGCACCGCCGAGCAGGTGCTGAAACGCCCACGCGAGCCCTATACCAAGATGCTGATCGGCTCGGTGCCGAGCATGACCCCGCCCAAGCGCAAGCCGATCACCGAAGGCGAGCCCATCCTGGCCGCCCACGCGCTCGAGAAGGTGTATGGCGCGTCCGGCTGGTTCGGGCGTGGCCGGGTTGTGCATGCGGCAAAGAACGTGGAACTCGAGGTCAGGCGCGGCGAGACGCTGGGCGTGGTGGGCGAGTCGGGGTCCGGCAAGTCGACGGTGGCGCGCTGCATCGTGCGGCTGATCGACCCGACCAGCGGCGAAGTGCTAATCGACGGCACCAACATTGCCACGATGTCCCAGGCGGCGCTTCGTGCGTACCGGCATGACGTTCAGGTGGTGTTTCAGGACCCCTACCGCTCGCTCAACCCACGCCGCACGGTAGGTCAGTCGATTGTCGAGGGGCCGATGAACTTCGGCCTGTCCGAGGCGGAGGCGCTCAAGCGGGCCGGCAGCCTGATGGAAATCGTTGGACTGTCCGCCGCGGCGCTGGATCGCTTCCCGCACCAGTTCTCGGGCGGCCAGCGCCAACGCATCTGCATCGCCCGTGCGCTGGCGATGGAGCCCAAGGTGCTGATTGCCGATGAAGCGGTGTCGGCGCTTGACGTGTCGGTGCAGGCGCAGGTGCTGAAGCTGCTGGACGACGTGCGCAAGCGCTTCGACCTGGCGATGCTGTTCATCACCCACGATCTGCGGGTGGCAGCCCAGATCTGCGACCGCATCATGGTCATGCAAAAGGGCCAAGTGGTCGAGCAGGGCTTGACCGCTAAGGTCTATGCCAGCCCGGCGCATCCATATACTCGGCTGCTGCTGGATGCCGCTCCCGGCAAGAATGCATTCCTCGAACAAAAAACCGGCAATTGACTTTGGTCAAAGCAGGGCTTCTCTCAAGACGTTATTCATCCCTTTACGGATAGGCTTTAGTCAGTAAGAGGAGGAATTTTCCGATGGCAAATCCGCTCTTGCCAAAACTCTGGGGCACCGGCGCGAAAGGAGACGACATGTTCTCCAACCTGCACCGGGAGATTGACCGGGTTTTTGAGGACTTTACGCGCGGCGCGCATCTGCCGTTTGCTACCGGCAATGGCAAGCTGACGCCACGCGCAGACCTTTCGGAGACCGACAAGGAGTTCGAGTTGAATGTCGAACTGCCCGGTGTAAACGAAAAGGATATCGAGATATCGCTTTCTGGCGACATGCTCACGGTGAAGGGCGAGAAGAAGTCTGAATCCGAAAAGAAGGAAAAGGATTTCCACGTGGTGGAGCGCAGCTACGGCATGTTCGAGCGATCCATTCGCCTCAACTGCCCCATCGACGAGGATAAGATCGACGCGGTGTTCAACAACGGCGTGCTGAAGGTCACGCTGCCGAAGGCGCCGGAAGCTCAGCGGAAGTCAAAGAAGATCGCGATCAAGACGCACCATTGAGCGAAGTGACAGAATATCTTCCCGGTCTCCCCCGATCCGGAAGATGCAGCTGGGCGGATCCCAACCCTGTTTCAGTGCGCGGGGGGACGGGTCCGCCCGGCGACGTTCTGCGCATGCCTTTGCCGTCAATGGGCGCGCGGGTTACTTGCCGAACACCGATGCCTGGCCGTCCAGCGAGATGATGCGGTCGTAAACTTCAGGCCGCCGGTCCCTGAATATGCCCCAGTAGCTGCGTTTTTCCTTAAGGTCATCGAGGTCGAAGGTGTGGGTGAGCACGGTTTGCGACGTGCGGTCGGCTTCCGCTACCTTGTCGCCGGTGAAATCCGCGATGAAGGACGATCCGTAGAACGTCATTTCCGTGCCCTTGCGGCCAGGCTCGGTGCCGATACGGTTCGACGCGATCAGCGGCATCAGGTTGGCGCCGGCGTGACCCTGCTGCACGCGCTGCCAGTGTCCGGCGGAATCCCACGACGGATCAAGCAGTTCAGAACCGATGGCAGTCGGGAAGAACAGCAGTTCCGCGCCCATCAGCGCCATCGAGCGGGCTGTTTCGGGGAACCACTGGTCCCAGCAGATGCCGACGCCGATGCGCCCGAAGGCGGTATCCCAGACCTTGAAGCCGGTATCACCGGGCGAAAAGTAGTACTTCTCCTGGTAGCCGCTCCCGTGCGGAATGTGGGATTTCCGGTAGATGCCGAGGTTCTTGCCGTCGGCGTCGATGATGGCGATGGAGTTGAAGCGGGCATTGCCTGCCTCTTCGTAGAACGAGACCGGCAACACCATGCCCAGTTCCTTCGCCACCGACTGGAAATGGGCGATCGTGGGATGGTCCTTGGCCGGCAGCGCGCGTTTGTAGAACTCCGGCAGTTCGTCCTGGCAGAAATAGTAGCCCTCGAACAGTTCCTGCAGCAGGGCGATGTTGGAGCCCTTGCCGTGAGCTTCGCGCACCAGCTTCTCGCCGCGCTCGACGTTCTCCTTCACCACATCCGTGCAGGCCATCTGCGTGGCTGCGACTATTACCTTGCGCATGACTGGTCAGCCTCCATTGCTCTTGCACAGCGGCTCCTGCTGGGTGATGCAGTGCACCCCGCCGCCGCCCTTGAAGATATCGATTGCCGGCACCGATACCACTTCCCGGTCATTGAACAGGCGGCGGAATACACCCTCTGTCACCTGGTCCTGCGGATCATCGAAGGCGCACAGCACGACGCCGCCATTGACGAAAGAGAAGTTGATATAGGAGCACGACAGGGGATCGCCCTGATGATGGCGTTCAGCCGGCGCATCCAGCACGATTACCTCCATGCGGTTGCCGTTGGCATCGGTCTCGGCCCGCATGATGGCCTCGATTTCCTTCATCGTCTCGTAGTCCGGATGAGCCGGGTCCGGCTGGCCATGGACGAGCACGACGCCGGGTTTCACGAATACCGCCAGCGTGTCCACGTGACCATCGGTGCCGGCTTCAAGCGTGTCTGCCACCTCGCCGCGCGGTAGCCAGATCGCCTTGCGGGTGCCAAGTTTCCCATGGAATTCGGCCTCGATTTCCTCGCGCGTCCAGCTCGGGTTGCGGTTGGGGTTCAGCTGTACCGTTTCGGTAAGCAGGATGGTGCCCTGCCCGTCGACGTGGATGCCGCCACCCTCATTGACGAGTTTTGACGGGATGCGGGTGGCGCCTGCTCTTTCGGCGACGAAGCGGGCGATGAGCGCATCGGCCGATCGCTCGGGGAAGATGCGCCCGCCCCAGCCGTTGAACTGCCAGTCGACGGCGCCCAGATCGCCGGTCTCGTTGACCACGAATGTCGGCCCGATGTCGCGCATCCAGCTGTCGCCCAGTTCGCGCTCGAAAATCGAGACGGACGGATCCAGATACGCACGGGCGGCATCATGCTCGCCAGGCGGCACCACCATCACTACAGGTTCGAAGCGGCCGACCGTATTGGCGGCACCAGCCCACGCTGCATAGGCCTCTTTCGGCGAACCGACGAAGTCGAACAGGTCGGGATTGTTCGGCCATGCCATCCAGGTGCGTTTGTGGGGCGCCCACTCGGGCAGCATTGTCCAGGCCATCTCCAGCTCCGGCAAGATTGACTGATTATCATCGTCCTTAGCACTGGTACGAAGCTTCCACCAGTGATTGGTGCTTGTGCCGGAATGCTCCGTTGGCCTAGCAATGTGCCAAGGCAAAAGGCAGGTGCGAAGCGAGGGCTCTGACCACATGGAACTGGGGCATGCATGGAACTTCCTGCAGATCGTCCTCGCAGACATCGTGCTGTCGGGCGACAATGCCCTGATCATCGGCATGGCGGCTGCGGGGCTTGCACCGGAGCTGCGCAAGCGGGCGATCATCTTCGGTATGGCCGCGGCCGCGGTGTTGCGCATCATCTTTGCAATCTTCGCCACCTACCTGCTAGAAATCCAGGGACTGCTGTTCCTCGGCGGCCTGCTGCTGGTGTGGGTATGCTGGCGGCTGCTCGGCGAAATTCGCGACCAGATTGCCGAGCGTGCCGCGGAAGCTCAGGAAGAGGCAGAGGAAGGCGGTTACAAGGGGGCGCCGCGGCGCACCATCGGTCAGGCGTTGCTGTCGATCACCGTTGCCGACGTGTCCATGTCAATAGACAACGTGCTGGCTGTGGCGGCAATTGCTCGCGAGAACACTACCCTGCTGGTATTCGGCCTGGCCCTGGCCATCGCGCTGATGGGCTTTGCGGCCTCGATCATCGTCAAGGTGCTGACCCGCTATCCACTCATCTCGTGGGCAGGGCTGGCAGTGCTATGCTACGTAGCCGCGCGCATGCTTTACGAGGGCTGGCCAGACATGGCAGCCATAGTTGGTTTTGCTTGACTTTAGGATAGATTTCAGACGATTTCTCCGGCATTAGTTCGCTGGACATTTGTCGTCACTTGGCCGCAATTCGCGGGTATCGCAAATCATCGAGATGCCATTTCCGCATTGATCCGAGGAACCAATCGCATGACTTTCCGCCCCATCCGCGCGCTTGCCGCAGCCCTCGTAGCAATTGCCGCCGGGCTTGTCACCATGAACCCGGTTGTCGCCTCCGACGACTCGCTGGGCGGGCAGCCAGCAGCCGGCAACGCCATCATCGAGATGACCATCGGCAAGCTCGGCTTTCTTGTTGGCGTGTCGCGCGGTGACGGACGGCTGTTCTACAACGGCCAGGAAGCGATGCTTGACATCAACGGCTTGCGCGTCGGCCTGACCATCGGCGCCTCCTTCGCCAACATGCGTGGCGAAGTCTACAACCTCAACCGTCTCGAGGACATCGCCGGCACCTATGTTACCGCCCAGGCATCGGTCGTTGCGATCAAGGGCGGCGGACAAAATCTCGTGCTGGTCAACGAGCACAACGTAAGGCTGGTCCTGTGGGGCGAGCAGACAGGCCTCGATGCATCGCTGGATGCCGGCGGCATGTTGATTAGCCTGCGCTGACGCCTCAGCGGGTCAGATCAATCCCATTTCCTTGAGCGAACCAAGGTCCAGCGCCAGATCGCGGCTCTGGAGTTGCCCCATCACGTCAGACAGAAACGAGCGCAACCTGAGCCGGACCATCGGCGACAGCCCGGCATAGCCTTCGCTGAGGAAGCGGCTAAACGAGAACGGCGGCTCTTCCGCAACAGCCAGCGCCTCGCGGTCGACCAGCGGAATGAACAGTTCCGCATCCGGCTCGATCTCCTCAAACACCTCGCGCGCCTGCCGGGTAACGATGGGGTTGCCGATGAACCCGTTGCGAATGAGATAGAAAAGTTCAGTCGAGAATGCGCCATGCAGATCGCGCGCGGTCATCAGCGAGGTGAGCGACTTGTCGAGCACGAATGCAATGACCATTTCGAGGCCGGCATCGTGGGCTGCATTGATGAAGTCGAGATCGTCGACAACGGTGAAAAAACCATCGAGCGCGTTGGCCGGCAGGTCCACGACATAATCACGTCCCGGACTCGCAAGTACGGTGTCGAACAGGCGTATCTGGCCCGGCGTGCGATCGATGTCGATCAACGTGGATCGCGACGGAAAGAACCGGTTGATGTGGCCACGCGGATCGTCGCAATCAAATACATGGGGGTCGCGGCCCGTGAGCAACAGGTGATCGGTGAGCAGACGGGCGGTCAGCGTCTTGCCGTTGCGGGACTCGTCCGAGCACACCACGGTCATTCGTGTTGCAACGCGATCGCTCACAAGCGTCTTCCTGTCGATGGGCCATCCGGCCTCGAGTCCGGCAGGCCAGGCGAAGAACGAATCAAAGCCGGATTTGCCTAACGAACATTTGTGCGGCGGCTGGCCGTTTCAAGGCCGCGCCACCTCGATCTGGCGCGCCTGCCAAGCGCAGGTGAAGACCGGGTCGACCGGTCCGCAAACTCACACTGCAGTCAACTGCGCCGTGCCGGCAAGCTGCGGGAAAACCGGCCGAAGCCTGCCTCTCCACCTGCTTACTTGGCCTTGGCCTTGGAGGCGCCGGAACCGCCGCCCGTGCTGCCGCCACCGGCGCCGGTGAGCATCTGGATCAGGCGGAGCTGGCCGAACTCGGCGTCGAGGTCGTCGCACCACTTCTTCACGTAGCCGCGAAGCACGAACGAGAAGTTGGCCGGCTTGCCGTCGGCGTCCTTGTTGTCGATGAAGTTCTTGTAGGTGACGTTCGCTAGGTCAACCTGTTCCGCAGCCATTTCGTTGAGCTTCGGAATCTCGATCTCGCGGGCTTCGTTGACGTTCTGGAAGTACCGCTGATAAGTCTTCTCGTCCCACTCGAAGAAGTTGGTTTCATTGATGAAATTTCGGGCGACATAGTAGTCGATGCCCTGCACGTAGGGCGTCACTTCCTGCAATTCGTCGAGCGAGGCGATGGCCGGGCCAACGACGTGAATCAGGCCCATCTCGAACATGCCGTCGCGGGCGGCCTGAAGCACGCCGATCTTTTCGAAGGTGTCGAGCGCGTAGGACAGGTTGCCGGCCTTAAGGTCGACGACAGTCACCGGCACCTTGGCGGTTTCCAGAGTATCGAGCACCTTCATCTGGTCGGCGACGTTGTGCAGGTCGATGATCTCGGTGATGTTGGGATAGAACCGCTGCAGGGTACCGCGCGGGTTCTCCGTGTCGAAGGCACGCGCCAAGACGTTGTTGCGGTGAAGATGGTCAAGCAGGGCGCGCGCAATAGTGGTCTTGCCAACGCCGCCCTTGTCAGCACCGACCATGATTACTACAGGTTTCATTCCGTTAATTTCCCTCTCACAACGTGTATCCAGTTCCCCACGGCAGGGCCTCGCTTCAGTCGCATAGCATGTTAGCAGGCAAGGCGCTACAGGTTGTGAGCCGTTCGCAAGAACTGGCCGGGAAGCGGCAATCGGAGGCCGTCATGACACAACCGCCAGGATGCTACGTCGACGCCGTTGAAGCCGTGGGCTCCACAGGCTGGGGCAGGCTCAACTTCTTCCGGTCGGGCCGGGCCAGAGAGGTTGCGCGGCAGGCCGATGCCAGGGTGTCGCAGGGCGTGCACGTTCTGCCGCCGCCTGCAGATGTGTTCAGGGCACTGGAACTGACGCCGCCGGACAGGGTGCGCGTGGCGATCCTCGGCCAGGACCCCTACCCCACGCCTGGCGATGCGCACGGGTTAGCTTTCTCGATGGCCACGGATGGCCGCCGGCTGCCAATGTCGCTGCGCACGGTGTTCGAGGCGTTGGCTTGCGACACCGGTCTGCCGACCCCGGCACACGGCGACCTGACGCGATGGGCATGCCACGGCGTCTTGCTGTTGAACACGGTGCTCACCGTGGAAGCCGGCAAGGCCAACTCCCACAAGGGGCTGGGCTGGGAGGCGTTGGCGCGCGAAGTGCTTGACGTGCTCAATGCTGGCGAAAGGCCGGTGGTCTTCATGTTGTGGGGCAACCACGCCCATGCAGCAGGCAGGAAACTTGACCGCAGCCGGCATTGCGTCATTGAGACGGCACACCCCTCGCCGCTGTCGCGCGGCAGCGGCCCTAGCCACCGGTTTGTGGCAGCACGCCCGTTCCGGCAGGCGAACGACTGGCTCGCCGCACAAGGACTGGAACCGGTAGACTGGTCGCTGCACAATTGACAAGGCGCAACAGGAACGCCTAGGCAAGCAACACTATCCCAACGGAATTCAGTCACCAGGCGGAGAGCCTTACATGGCCATACCAACGCTGACCGCCTTCTCGCCCAGCTTCAATGGACCGGAAGGCCAGGAAGACATGCCGTGGCTGATGACAGCCGGCCCGGTGGTCACGTCGCGCGAAGTGAAGCTCGCCATGCTGGCCGACTGGAGCGTGCGCGATGCCGAGTTCATCTCGATGACGCTGCGGGTGACGGAGCAAGTGCTGGAGTTGCTGAACGCTGGCGACCTCTACGACTGCATCCCGGTCAACTTCTCCGGCATGGCGGCGATGGAAAGCGTGCTGGGGGCTCTCGCACCTTCGGGGCGCAAACGCCAGACGCTGGTCGCGGCCACGGGTCCGGCAGCTGCAGAGACAGCCGGCATCCTCGAATACCTGAAGCGGCCGAACCAGACTGTGAACGTGCAACAGGGCAAACCGGTAAGCGTGCGCGCACTGCAGCGGGCGCTTGATGCGACGCCCGAAATCGCCACCGTGGTCACATCGCAACTCGACGTGTCATCGGGCATCGTTTCGCCGGTTGAGCAGCTGGCTGCGGTGGCCAGGGCTACCGGCAAGAGCGTGGTCGTGGACGCCCGCCACGGCACCGGATCACTGCCACTGGACCTTTCCGCCGGGCAAATCGATGCGCTGATCGCGGTTCCATGGGCGTCGCTCGGCGGCGTGCCCGGCTTCTCGTTCATCGTCGTGCGGCGGGACCTGCTGGGCGCGAAGCTCAGCTCATCCCCCTCCGCGGCGCTCGACCTGTTCGAACTTTGGAACAGCATTCACCGGACGGGGCGGTTTCCGGGCACGCCGCCTGCGCAAGCGATCAGCGCCTGTTCGGCGGCATTGCGCGAACTCGATCTCGAGGGCGGTCCGGAGGTCCGGCTGGCCAGGTTCCGGCGCATCCACGACCGATTGCTGGCCGGCATGACAAGTCTTGGTTTCCAGCCTTCGATCAATGGCGGCGAGGCGGCTTGCGGCTTCCTCAGCCTGTTTGCAGCACCTGCCGATCCGGCCTATGCATACGCGCCGTTTGCCCAACGGCTGCGTCAGCAGGGCTTCGTCATCATGGATGGCGAGGGCTGTCCAGCGCCGGCAGGCTGTTTCCGCGTGGCCACCATGGGGCACATGGATGACTCAACAGCAGACCAGTTCATCGAGGCGGTCGAGAAGGTCATGCGCGACATGGGGTTGAGGTCGGGCAAGCCGGCCTAGCTTGCGCCGATCCGATGCTGACGGTCCGCCTGTCTGATCGTCAGCCCTTGCCGCGCCACGGAATGACCTTGGCGATGACCCAGCGCATCATCAGGTCGAAGACGAGGCCTAGCACGCCCATGATCAGGATGGTTACCCAGATCAGTTCGTAGTCGGAGACAGTGCGTGCGATGTTCTCGATGAAGCCGATACCGGTGGTGCCCGCCAGCATTTCAGCCGCAACCAGCGTGCCCCAGCAAACCCCGATGGCAATCCGCACCCCTGTGAGGATTTCCGGCATCGCGTTGGGCAGGATGACGTGGCGCAAGATCTGGCCGGTTGAGGCTCCCAGCGAGTGCGAGGCACGGATCTTCGACAACTGGGTGCCGGACGCACCGGTGCGCGCCGAGATGACCATGATCGCAAACGCCACCATGAACAGCAGGAAAATCTTGCCGTCGTCCTGAATGCCGAAAATGGTCAGGATCAGCGGTGCCCAGGCGAGCGGCGGAACGGGGCGGTAAAGCTCGATCATCGGGTCGAAGAACGACTTGAAGAACTTCGATACGCCCATGAACAGCCCGAGCGGCACACCCAGCAGGATACCCAGGAAAAGCGCTACCAGAACGCGGAAGAGCGAGTCCCACAGGTGGCCATCCAGCACCGGAATCGCACCGAGATTTACATCACCTCGCGCAAATGCGAGCAGCTTGTCCTTGAAATTCGGCGTAATGCTGCCGTCTGCGCCATGCCGGGAGTACTCGCCCGGCCAGACGTCGGCGATCCAGTCCGGCACGAAGAAGCCGACCACGTCGGCAATCGGCAGCCATTTCCACCACAGCAGCGGAACGCCCTTGTAGCCACCATCGCCCTGGACATCCGGGTTCGCGAGGCGAAGCAGGGTTGCCACGACGTCGGTCGGCTTGGGCAGCCAGCGGGCCGAGCCCTGCTCGGTGCACTGGGTGCGAGACTTGACGACGCCCTGGCCGGGCAACACCAGTTTCTTTGTCCAGGCCAGACCGCCCATGGCATCGTCCACGGCCGTGTCGAGACCGACGATCGCGTCATTGATGGTCTGCAGCGAGTCAGCCGGGAATATGGTGCCGTCGTCGAGGCGGCGATAGATGCGCTCGACCGCCTTCACATAGTCATCGCGCAGCTTGGCGATGCGTGGCTCAAAGCTGCCGGTCTCGTTGGCTACCTTGATGGCATCCAGCCGCGCCTTCACGTCGGCGATGATCTCGTCGTTGGCCGGGATGACGTTTCTGGCCTTTTCGAAGGCATCGGTAACGCCGCCCGCCTTTGAGGCAACATCGTCGAACATTACACCGCGCGCCGTCATCGGCAGGATCGGTATCTCGTCGCGGGTCACGCCCCACTTCGGCTGCGCCAGAGCCTCGGGCGTGGGCGACAGCCCTGCATAGCCCTTGCGCAGTTCGTCGCTCAGGCCTTCGATCTCGCCGGCAATGCGGTGGAGTTCTTCCTGAAGTTCCGGTTTGACGTTGGCCGGGTTGGACGAGTTGGCGATCAGCTTGCGGATCTCTGCAACGATGGCATTAAGTTCGGCAGTTTCCTCGGCAGAGAACGCTTCCGCGGGAAAAGCCTGTTCCACTTCATTGAGCTGGTCCGCATTGCGGCTGACGAGCAAGGTCGACTTGTAGTAGCGCGAACCGATGGGAAGCTGCGCCTTGATCGGCGACAGCACTTCCTCGATCTTGGCGACCTGACACAGTTCGTTGGCGGCACTGGGAAAGAAGGCTCGACCCATGCCCCATGAAAAATAGAACCAGATCAGCATCAGCGCCGCAACGCCGCATACGGCCCAGTACCAGCCGCCCCTGGTGCGTTCCGGATCGCCGAATACCGCATCCTTGGCGGTGCGGTCGGCCTGTCTGCGGCCGATGACGATGGAGGCCACGAACATCACAACCAGCGCGATGATAATCACCGCGGCTAAGGAAGCGCGATTGTCGGAAAGCCACTCAAACACGGCCCATGATCTCCTCTTCCATGTTCCAGATCATGGTCAGAATTTCTTCGCGCACCTTGGAGAACGCCTTGTCCTGCTTGATTGCGCGCAGTGACTCGGTCAGGCCGCGCTCGGCAAACGGCAGGTTGTATTCCTTGTGGATCCGGCCAGGGCGCGGCGCCATGACGAACAGGCGTTCGCCCAACAGCAGCGCTTCCTCGACCGAGTGGGTAATGATGATGATGGTCTTGCCGGTTTCCTTCCACAGTTCCAGCACCAGCGACTGCATCTTCTCGCGGGTAAGCGCATCCAGCGCGCCCAGCGGTTCGTCCATGAGGATCACTTCCGGATCATTGACAAGGCAGCGGGCAAGCGCCACGCGCTGCTGCATGCCACCGGAAAGCTGATAGGTCGGCGTGTTGCCAAACCCCTTGAGGCCAACGATGTCGAGCCACTTTTCGACCAGCGCTGCGCGTTGGTCTGCCGGCATGCCCTTCATGCGCAAGCCGAAGTCGACGTTCTTGGAGACCGGGAGCCATTCGAACAGGGCGCCCTGCTGGAAGACCATGCCCCGTTCAACGCCCGGACTGTCGATGATCTTGTCGCCCAGCCTGACGACACCGGACGTCGCGTTGAGAAAACCTGCCACGATATTCAGCAGCGTGGTCTTGCCACAGCCCGAAGGGCCCAGCACGGATAGCAGTTCGCCCTTCTTCAGGGTGAAGTTGATGTCCTTCAACGCATGAACCTCACTGCCCGTCTGCGGGTTGGTGAAGGTCATGTTGAGGTGTTCACAAACGAGGTCTGCCATGCTGCCCCAAACTGCCGCTCTCCCCGGCGGAGGTAAATTCGTGTCTGGCCGGCGAATGCCTTGCCGCTCCGGATGACGTTGCCGGCCGCACGATTTCAAACGGTGATGGAGGAAGGACCGCCACCCGCGGTCCTTCCAACCCGTCGTTGCGATTACGGCAGGAACGAGCCGTCGATCGTCTTCGCGATGGCGGAGCCGTCAGAGTCGCCGGAGAACACCAGGCCGAGCGATGCAGCAGCCTGGGCTGCCACGCCGTCCTTGCCGAAGTACTTTTCCTTCTGCTCGGCGCTCGACGGGAAGATGAAGTCGGCCATCTGGTTCTTGGTGGTCTCGACGCTCATGCCGGCGTCCTTGGCCACCTTGGCAAGCTGCTCGTCAGAGCCAGTCCATGCCTTGTTGGCTTCTTCGGTGACCTGCAGGAATGACTTCAGCAGTTCGGGGTTCTCGGTTGCAAACTTTTCGGTCACCGAAACGACGTCGAACGAACCGATGCCGGCGTCGATCTTCTGTTGCTTGGTCATGATGGGCGTGCCGACTTCGCCGGCGGCCTTGGCGGAATCACCACCGAAAATACAGGCCATGTCGACAGCGCCGTCAGCCAGCGACTTGGCGCCGTCAGCCGGAGCCTGGTCGACGATCTTGATCTTGGAAACGTCGACGTTGAGCGCGGACATGTAGCGGCGGAACGAATAGTCGGCCATGGTGTTCAGCGGCACCGCCACGGTCTTGCCTTCCAGTTCGGAGGCGTTCGAGGAGTCGATGCCGAGACCGTTCTTGATGAAGCAGTTGTTGGCTTCATAGACGACAGCGATGGCGACCATCTTCAGCGGTGCGCCCTGCTGGATTGCGGTCACGAACGGGGCCAGGCCCTGCGAGTACGCGATATCGATGTCGCCGGCCAGCATGGCTTCGGTCATGGCGACACCGGTGGAGAAATCGGTCCAGTTCACGTCGACGCCCATGGCCTGGTCGTACACCTTGTCGACCTTGGCGATCTGGTTCGGCGTAGCCCACTCGAGGAAGAAGGCGACATTTACCTTGTCAGCCGCGTTAGCGGCCGAAGTCATGGCGATTGCAGCGACGCTGGCGCCAGCCAGAACTGCCGCCTTGAACAATTTCTTCATACCTAACACTCCCTGTGTTGATCCTGCTCACCTGCAACAGGCAGATTGCAAAGGGCGCAAATTGCGCGCATTTTGAAGTATGAAACGCCGGAAGCATGCGGCGCAATGGCACAGACGTTCTGGACCCATAATTAAACTTGGCTGGTGCCATGCCCAATGATCGGGCAAATCACATGGAACGGACGATATCCATCACGTAGCGGCCAATGGCGAGTGACGATGTCAGACCGGGGCTTTCCATGCCGAACAGGTTGATCAGGCCCGGCACACCGTGCTGGTCCGGACCGTCGATGCGGAAGTCCTGGGTCTGGATGCCGGGTGGTACGATCTTCGGCCTGACGCCGGCATAGGACGGCTGCAAGGCGCCATCCTGCAGACCGGGCCAGTACTTGCGCACCAGCGCATAGAATTCATCGGCGCGGCGCGGATCGACCTCATAGTCGGGTTCGTCTACCCATTCGACATCCGGACCGAAGCGGGCCTGCCCGCCGACGTCGATGGTGAGGTGAACGCCCAGCCCGCCAACGATGGGGCACGGATAGATCAGCCGGGTGAACGGCGCCTTGCCGGTGATGGAGAAGTAGCTGCCCTTGCCGTAATAGGCGGTGGGTACGTGGCTGGCGTCCAGCCCCTCGAGGCTTGCGGCCACATGCGGGGCATACAGGCCGGTGGAATTGACGAACAGGTTGCAGCCGATGGTCATCGGCTCGTCGCCGCCAGTGTCAATCTCGATTAGCGAGCCGCCGACGCGCCCTCCGGTCGCGGGTGCGCGCACGGCCAGCGAGGCGCCGGCATTCTCGGCCTCGCCCAGCAGCGCCAGCATGATGCCGGCCGAGTCCATCATGCCGGTGGACGGCGACAGAATGGCCGCCTTGCACGACAGCGCCGGCTCCAGCGCCAGGGCCTGCGTCTGATCGAGCAGCGTCAGGTCATCGACGCCGTTGGTGGCGCCCTTCTGCATGATCGTCTCGAGTATCGGCACCTCCTCGTCCGAGGTGGCCACGATCAGCTTGCCGCAATTGGTGTGAGCGACATTGTGCTTCTTCATGAAGTCGTAGAGCTGCCACTTGCCTTTGACGCACAGCTTCGCGCGCAGCGACCCAGGCGTGTAGTACATGCCGGCGTGAATGACTTCGCTTGAACGCGAGGATACGCCCCGGCCAAAGGCTTCTTGCGACTCGAGGATCAGCACTTCGCGCCCCGCCTGGGCCAGTTCGCGGGCAATGGCGAGGCCGATGACACCCGCACCGGCCACAACGCAATCGATCTCGTAGTCTACGGCCATGCAGTCAGGTGCTCCCGTAACAGCTCAGCAGGTCAGGTCTCTCACCCGCTTTACCAGTTCGCGGTCCACCTCAATAGTGCCAGCTGCGGCACTGTTCTCGCGCAATTGCAGCCGGCGGATGCCCGGCAGCCGGGCGTTCCCCTGCGCGCCGATGCTGGCGGCGAGTTGCGCGAAACGGTCGGCGAACAGTGCGCCGGAGAAGCCTTCCGGGTCGATGGCGATGAAGAACTGGCCGGAGTTGCAGGGTCCACCGGCATCCGTCGCGAAGGGGGACATGGCCGAGCCAAGCGTGGCGCCAGACATCAACGCCGACATGGTTTCGACCATGAGGCCCTGGTTGAAGCCCTTGTAGCCGCCAGCAGGCGCCATGGTGGTGGCCTGCTTCGGATCGGTGGTCACGTTGCCGTCTGCGTCCAGCGCCCAGCCGGCCGGGATCGGTTCGCCACGGGCGGCATGGCGCATGACCTCGGACTTGGCGACGACGGACGAGGACTGGTCCACCACGAAGCCAACGCCGCCCTTGCCGTCCGGTGCGGCCATCGAGACGGGATTGGTGCCGATGACGGCCTTCTTGCCTCCGGGCGGCGCGATCGATGCCGGTGCGTTGGTGAAGCCGAATGCCAGCAGGCCTTCGCGGGCGAGCCTTTCGGTGTGACCCGCAAGACGCCCGCAATTATAGGAGTTGGTAACGGAAAGAGCGGCAATTCCGTACTTTTTCGCAGCCGGTACGAGCTTCCTGAACCCTGCCTCAATGGCAGAATGGGCAAAGCCCGAGTGCGCATCAGCGCGGAACGCCACCGGTGACAGGCGGGTGACGGTGGGCTTCACCTTGCCGTCAACCTTGCCGCATTTCAGGTGTGACACGTAGACCGGCAGCCAGAAGAAGCCGTGACTGGCCATGCCAACCATTTCGCTATCGATGATCTGGTCGACCAGATAGCGTACGTTGGCGCGCGCGGCACCGTTGTTCGTCAGCGCCCGCATGGCAAGCCGGCGGGCCTTCTCGATGTCGAGCGTCGTCGTGGTCTTTTTGGTCATTGCGCCGTCTCAACCTTCCTTGCGGCAGATCAGATAGGCGTGCACATAGTCCATCGCGTGCCCCTTTGGCGCTGCCGCCACCGCCTTCTGATAGCGGCCATAGAACTCGTCCATGATGTCCTGGCGCTCTTCAGAACCGCGCCAGGCATCGAGCCCGCCAAGGAAGGTGGCCTCGGACCAGGAGCGCAAGGTCGGCAGGTACTCGACCGCGAACCGGGCGGCGTCCTTGTGATTCTCGGTGAAGTCCTGTTCGAACGGGCAACGCACCACGCGGGTCTCGATATGCTCGAGCCGGAGCCCGGCCTTGTAGACAGGGTTGGACGAGTCCTCGAGCGGCGCAATGAACTCGGACACAGTGCGGTAATGCTGCGGGAAGTTGGTGTTGAGGTACTCGGCTTCGGTAATGACGCCATCGTCGGCCAGCGCGCGCCAGTGGCGGTTGAACTCGTCGAACATGCTGACGCCGCCGGTATGGCCGAGGTAACGGCCTTCCTCGTCGATGCCGAAGTTGAACAGGCACAGCCGGCCGCCGGGCTTGAGTTCGCGGGTACGCTGCAGCAGCATCGTCTCCCAGTCATTCGCCCCCTGCTTCTCGAAAGCTTCGCGCTCCGCGCCCGTCGCACCGACCATGTGGACATGGTTGGTGATGTTGCACGGCGTGGAAGAAATGTAGTGCGATGCGGTTGCCGAGAAGCCGAGGTCCAGGGTCTGCGCGGGGAAGATGTTCTGGTGGAACGACGTGCCCGAGGCGAATACGTACAGGTCATCAATCTCGGGATAGTAGCTCTGGATGTCGGTCTGGCCGTGGATCATGCGGAAGACCTGGGCGAAGTCGTTGCGCGGAAGATCGGTATAGACCATCTCGATAGGCCGCGAGGGAACCCGCTTGCGCACGTCCTTCAGTACGCGGCGCCAAAGGTCCACTGACGTGCCGCCGTCTGCCGCGCCCATGTCGGTTGCGCGGAAGATGGTGCCGTCATCAGCAGGCGCCATGCGCTCGATGGCGTCGAGCACAAGACCGGCCGCGTTGTCCATCACATGCTTGGCGCCAATCGTGGCCTTTGAGTAGTAGCCCGCCCCCTTCATCGCCATGAAGCCGGCGGTGGATTGTCTGGAATTCATGTGTTGAGCCCTCGTTTGCCTGCATATGATTTAGGACTATCCGGGGGTCTGCCGTCAAACGGCAAAATGAAAACGCCCTCCCGGCAAGTGGCCGGAAGGGCGGGATTTTTTGCTCTGCCTGACAGATCAGGCTTCGACGGCGTACTCTTCGCAGAAGAAGTAGCGGGTCGGGTGCAACTGGAAGCCCTTCACTTTCTTGTCCATCGGAATGAAGATCTTGCGCCACAGCGGCTGAATGATCGGGCCATCCTCCTGCATGATGGTCTCGAGCTTGCCGATCAGCTCCTTGCGGGCTTCAAGGTCAAGCGTACCTTCGGCCTTGGTGAGCGTCTCGTCGAACTCGGCATTTGAGTAAGCCGACTCGTTCCACGGCACGCCGGTGCGGTAGGCAAGGCCCAGCACCATGAAGCCGAGCGGGCGGTGCGCCCACGAGGTGAAGCCGAACGGCACCTTGTCCCACACGTCCCAGAACTTGGCGGACGGCAGCACGTTGATCTTGCAGTTGATGCCGGCTTCCTTCCACTGCTCGACCATGGCTTCCACCGTAGCCAGTTCCCACGCCGGGTCGGGCTTACAGGTGAGTTCAACATCGAGGCCATCGGCATAACCGGCTTCCGCCAGCAGCTTCTTGGCTTCCTCGACGTTGCGGGTCATCTCGGGCAGCTTCTTGTAGTCCGGATGAACCGGGCAGACATGGTGATGCTCGGCCACGGCACCGTGCGGACCAACGGCGATTTCAGTCGCCTTGGCCACGTCGGTTGCAAGGCGGAATGCCTTGCGGACACGGGCGTCATCACCAGGCTTCTGGTCGAGGCGCAGACGGGCCACACCGGTGTTGGCAGTAAGCGCAGCGTATAGCTCCACGTGGTCCATCTTGGTGTAGAGGTCGTACTGCTCGACGTTGCCTTCGTAGGAGCCGTCCACCTGCTTCGACTGCAGGGCTGCAGCCTCGGCAGCGGTGTTGTCGCCCAGGTCGATGAAGTGCACTTCATCGATGTAGCCGGGCGCACCCTCGCGGCGCTTCATGATGGCCTTGCGGCCGACCTCGAACTCGACGAGCTCGAAGAAGCCGTTACCGTTGGAGCCGACGCCGAACTTGCCGCCTTCTGCAGGGTCCATGATCGCAAACGGATAGTGGAACATGTGTTCCGGCACAGCCACCTGGGCTTCCTTGAGGTTCAGCACCAAGGTCTTGTCGTCCTTGACCTCGATGGCATTGGCATCCCACAACTCGGTGGTCATGACAGGGTTGCCCTTGTCGTCCTTGGTGCCGCTGTCGACTTCCTTCAGCATGTAGCCCTTCATCAGGCCCACAACTGAGGAGCCAACGGCTGGATCAAGGCACTGCTTGATATTCCAGGCGACCTGCTCGGCGGTCAGCTTGCCGCCCTTGTACCAGTCAACGTCATTGACTGTCAGGGTCCACGTCTTGAGGTCATCGGATGCCGACCAGGAACACAGGTCAGGACGGGTCACGTTGTCCACACCGGTGCGGGTTGCATAACGAACCTGCTGGCGGGTGATGTTGGAGTCGTAGATCCACGAGAAGGTATGCGGCGTCTCGACCTTCGGAACGCGCATCGAAATCTTGAGGATGCCGCCCTTGGGCATTTCGGCGGCGCGGGCCGGCGGCGCGAACGGCTGGCCGGTGATCTTGCCTGCCCACATGTAGGCAGCACCTGCCGACATGCCCAGCAGCGAGCAATAGCGGACGAATTCGCGGCGGTCGATCTGGCCGTCGGCAAGATACTGCTTGAGCCGCGGAATCCAGATGTTTTCCTTGTCAGACATGTTTGGGGTTCCTCCTCCCGATTATCACAACGCGTGCCGGCCATCCGCACAGATAACTGGACAGCACTGTTTACAACCCTATCAGCCGTGCAAATGTACGCAAGCCCCGGGGCCAGAAACACTCACCAGCGTACGGCAAATGAGCGAATGGCAGCATGGCAGCAGGTAAACGCCACCCGCACCACCAAAACACGACATGTAAATGCGCTTTTGAGACATGCAGCGGCCATAGCGACAGATTGAGCCGCCTGGCCCTGCTACAACCCGTTGCCAACACCGCCCAAATATTGGTCAGGACACGCTGTCGGGGAGCGAAAGCTTGCGGGTCGACATGAATGCCTGCAACTGTTCGTCGATGCCTTGGTCGAGGTCCGGAGCAACGTATTCGGCAAGCTGGCGCTGCCAGGTTGCGTTTGCCCGCTGAGCGGCATCGAGCGAACCTTCGGCCAACCATTGTTCGAAGGAGTTGTTGTCGGCGACCGACGAGCGCCAGAAGGCATCCTCGAAATTGCGCTGGGTGTGGGCGCAGCCGAGATAGTGATTGCCCGGTCCCACCTCCTCGATGGCGTCGAGGGCCTGGCCGTTCTCGGACAGGTCAACGCCGCTGGTGAAGCGCTGCATCATGGAAAGCTGGTCGCAGTCGATGATGAACTTCTCGTAGCTGGATACCAGACCGCCTTCCAGCCAGCCGGCGGCGTGCAGCATGAAGTTCACGCCGGCCAGCACGCCGGGGAACAGCGTATTGGAGCTTTCGTGCGCAGCCTGGGCATCAGGCACCTTGGAGGCGCACAAGGAACCGCCGGAACGGAACGGTACGCCGAGACGGCGGGCCAACTGGGCTGCGCCGAACAGCACGTGAGCGGGTTCGGGCGTGCCGAACGTAGGCGCGCCAGACTGCATCGACATGGACGAGGCAAACGTACCGAACACCACCGGCGCGCCGGGGCGGCAGAGTTGGGCGAAAGCCATGCCGACGGACGCTTCGGCGAGGATCTGGGTCAGCGTGCCGATCACCGTCACCGGCGACATGGCGCCAGCCAGAATGAACGGCGAGATGACGGTGGCCTGACCGGCGCGGGCATAGACCTTGAGCGCACCCACCATGGTGTCGTCGAACACCATCGGCGAGTTTGCATTGATCAGGTTGATGAGTACGCAGTTGTTGTCGACGAAGTCGTCGCCGAACACCATCTTGGCCATCGCCACACTGTCCTCGGCGCGCTCCGGCGCGGTGACCGAGCCCATGAACGGCTTGTCCGAGTAGCGGATGTGGCTGTAGACCATGTCGAGGTGGCGCTTGGCGACGGGAATGTCGACCGGTTCGCAAACCGTACCGCCGGAATGGTGCATGGCAGGCGCCATGTAGGCCAGCTTCACGAAATTGCGGAAGTCCTCGATGGTGGCATAGCGGCGCCCGCCGTTGAGGTCGCGCACGAAGGGCGGACCATAGACCGGCGCGAAAACCGTATGGTCGCCGCCGATCACTACATTGCGCTCGGGGTTGCGGGCATATTGGGTGAACTGTGACGGTGCCGTCTTGATCAGGCCGCGCACCAGCCCCTTGGGAAAGCGCACGCGCTCGCCCTTCACGTCGGCGCCGGCGTCCTTCCACATCTGAAGCGCTTCGGCGTCATCACGGAAATCGATGCCGATTTCCTGCAGAACCTTTTCGCAGTTGTTCTCGATGAGGGTGAGGCCTTCCTCACCCAGTACTTCATAGAGCGGGATCTCGCGCTTGATGTAACGGAACGCCTTGACCCCGCCGCCACGGCGGGCCGCACGGCGGCTTTCCGCGCCACCGCCGCTACGGCGGCCACGGCGTTCGGCAGAGGGTTCAGCAGACAGTTCGGGCTCGGCAGACATGGGTTTTGTCCATCTGTTGAAGAAAACTCACTCCTAGATAGGCCTGCTCGGCAAAGGCTTCTTCCGGCGATACGTCCTGTCATGGAGCAATTGCGACCAGTGCGCGCCGCAAGCGGCCGCCCGGCCACCATGTTGATACGGATCAATGCCGTCTCGCGGCGCTCATGTGAGGCTTAATCATTATCCAGGCGGGCCGCATCGGCCGCTGAAATCAGGAGGGCTGTCGAAATGTTCAAGAAAATCCTCGTTCCGGTGGATCTGTCGCACGGTGCGCTGGCCGGCCAGATGATCAACGTCGCCAGGCAGGTGGGCGGCAAGGACGCCGAGATCCACATCACCCATGTCGTGCATGACATTCCAGCCTATGCCGCGGTGGAAATTTCGCCGGAGCTGCTGGCAAAGACCCACAAGGCGGTTGAGCAGGAACTGTCCGACCTGGCCAAGGCCAACAATATCAAGTCCAAGCCGGACCTGCGCCATGGCACGGCGGGCAGCGGCATTCTCGATGCAGCCGATCAACTTGGCGCAGACCTGATCGTGATCGGATCGCACAAGCCCGGGCTGGCAGACTACTTCCTCGGCTCCACTGCCGCACGGGTGGTGCGCCATGCCCAGTGCCCGGTGCTGGTGATGCGCTGACGCCCGTCTGGCGCCCAATTAGAGTAAGAGTGTTGACAGGGCCGGTCTCGTGCTGGCCCTGTTTGCGTCATGACACGCTCAGACGACGCCCGGTACCCTATCGAATTGCGAGAGCCATTGCCCGGCGACATGAGCATGGCCGTGCACAAGCAGACGATCCTCTATGCCCGGGAGTATGGCTGGGACTGGACCTTCGAGATGATGGCCAGCCGCATCGCGGCAGAATTCATCGAGAATTTCCAGCCAGGCCTCGAGCGCGGCTGGATTGCGGTCAGCAATGGCGAGGTGGTCGGCTCGGTATTCGTGGTCCGCTCGGACGATGAAACGGCCAAGTTGCGGATGCTGTTCGTCGACAATGCCGTTCGCGGCCGTGGCCTCGGTGGACGGCTGGTCGACGAGTGCCTGGCGTTTGCCCGCGATGCCGGATACTCGCGCATCATCCTGTGGACCAACGACGTGCTGGTGGTCGCCCGGCGCATCTACGAAGCACGCGGTTTCATGCTGCTCGAGGAAGAGCCACACCACAGCTTCGGCAAGGACCTGGTCGGGCAAGTCTGGGGCCGCACCCTGTATTGCCCGCCGCAAGCCCGGATTTCCGCCACTTCGCCAATGCCGCAATGCTAAGCCCCTTCCGCACTGCGGGGGACCATAACAATTGACACGAGCGTTTAAAAGAAATACATAAAGATATCTTTATATGGAGAATGCGCTCATGTCGATCTTCCATGCCCCTTCCGGCCGGTTCCAGCTTGGCGGTGGACCACGAGTATCTTTCGAAGTGTTCCCGGCCCGCTCGACCATGCAGGCGGACGGGATCAGCGAGCTTGCCGACGTAATGGCCCGGTACGATCCGGAGTTCGTGTCGGTGACCTACGGAGCGGGCGGCAGCTCACGTGAAGCAACCTTCGGCACCATCGGCCAGCTGATCAACCATGGCGGCCTCGACGTGGTGGGCCATCTGACCTGTGCCGGCCAGACGCGCGAGCAGACTGACGCTGTGGTCGAGCGATACGCAGCTCAAGGGGTCAAGGGCATCCTGGCGCTGCGAGGCGACATGCCCGGCGTCTCGGGTCCCTATGAACCGTCCCCCGGCGGATATGAAAATGCCATCGACCTGACCCGTGTACTGGCCCGGCGCGGCGATCTCGACGTTTATGTTGCCGCCTATCCGGAAGTCCATCCGGCGTCGGCGTCGGCGGGTGCCTGCCTTGCCAACCTTAAGCGCAAGCTGACAGCCGGTGCCAAGGCTGCCATTACCCAGTTCTTTTTCGACAACCGCGACTATTTCGACTTCATGGAGCGGGTGCGCGCCGCCGGCATCTACCAGCCCATCATTCCCGGCATCCTGCTGATCCACGACTTCAACAAGGTGGCGTCGTTTGCAAAGAAGTGCAGCGCGCGCATTCCGGATGAGTATTTCGACATGTTCGACCGGCTGCCGTCCCACTCTGCCGAGCACAAGGAGCAGGCCTGCGAGCTTGCCGCAGACCAGATCGTGCGGCTGGCGGCTCAAGGGGTCGACCACGTGCACATCTACACGATGAACCGGTCCGATCTCGTCGAGCGCACCTGCCGCCTGGCGGGAATCGAGCAATCGGCGCCAATCATGGCCAGCACCTGAGGCTGGCTGCCCGGCAGCAGTCGGTTTTCTGCATCCGGCTGTCGCAATACCGGCAGTTGCCTGCTGGCAATATCGCCTATACCTGCGCCAAGGAAATTCAGACCGACCGTAGCACGAAGACACCGTCATGGCCCAACTCGTCATTACATACTGGCGCGACATCCCTTCACAGGTGACCGTCAAGGCGGGCCGCAAGGCCGAGAAGAAGATGCTGTCCGACCGGTTTCAGGAAGCCATCGACATGGCGGCCATGCGCTCGGGCGCTGCAGACACCGACGACTATCTTGCCGAATGGCGCCGGGCCGAACCGGTTGAATGCGGCGACGACCTTGAGGCCGAAGCCGCCGCTGCGGCGCAGAGGCTGGAGGCCGAATTCGACAAGGACCGCCTCAAGCAACTGATCAGCAACGGGGGCCGGGTCTGACGCCCATCGCTACCCGACCACCCTTTCAAACCATTTCTGCTCGCGCCGCGAAAGGACGCAAAGCCAAATGACCAGAACCGTCGTTGCCTCAGCCACAAAGGAAGTCGTGATCGGCTTCGACCAGCCGTTTTGCGTGATTGGCGAACGCATCAACCCCACCGGCCGCAAGAAGCTGGCAGCCGAACTGGAAATGGGCGACTTCTCCACGGTCGAAAAGGACGCACTTGAGCAGGTGGCGTGCGGCGCAACCGTGCTCGACATCAACTCCGGCGCCGTGTTCTCCAACAAGATGGCGGAAGACCCCCGCTATGCCGACAACAACTTCGTCGAGCCGCCGCTGATGAAGGAACTGGTGGAACGCGTACAGGCGCTGGTGGATGTGCCGCTGTGCATCGACAGCTCGGTGCCGGGCGCACTGGAGAACGGCCTCCAGGCTGCCAAGGGCCGCCCGCTGCTGAACTCGGTGACCGGCGAGGAAGAGCGCCTCGAACTCGTGCTGCCACTGGTCAAGAAATACGACGTGCCGGTGGTTGCCATTTCCAACGACGACACCGGCATCTCCGAAGACCCGGACGTGCGCTTTGCCGTGGCAAAGAAGATCGTCGAGCGCGCTGCCGACCATGGCATCAAGCCGCACGACATCGTGGTGGATCCGCTGGTGATGCCGATCGGCGCCATGGGCACCGCAGGCCTGCAGGTGTTTTCGCTGGTTCGCCGGCTGCGCGAGGAACTGGGCGTCAACACCACGTGCGGGGCGTCCAACATCTCGTTCGGCCTGCCCAACCGGCACGGCATCAACAACGCCTTCCTGCCGATGGCGGCAGCTGCCGGCATGACGAGTGCCATCATGAACCCGGTGCAGCTTGCCACCACGCGCAAGAAGTACGACGAGCATATCGCCAAGCTGGCAGAAATGGGCATCATCATTCCTGACGACATCGACCCCGCCGTTCTGGCCCCGCTGCTGGGCGTCGGCCACATGACCGGCACCCCGTCTAAGGAAATCGAAGCCATCAAGGCCGCAGACTTCCTGTTGAACAATGACCCGTCGGGCGCTAACTGGATCCGCTTCAACAAGCCGGCCGGTGGCGAAGGCGAGCGCGGCGCACGTGGCGACCGGGAAGGACGCCGCCGCCGCCGCGGATAATCCGAACAGGCAGACAGGACCTATTATGGCAGACAACCACCGCGACGACGCCCTCATCGTTTTCACGCCATCGGGCAAACGCGGGCGGTTTCCGCTCGGCACACCTGTGCTGCAGGCAGCGCGCGCGCTGGGTGTGGACATCGACAGCGTCTGCGGCGGGCGCGCCATTTGTGGCCGCTGCCAGGTGGTTCCATCCATCGGCGACTTCGCCAAGCACGGCATCACCTCGAAGGCCGAGCACCTGGGCCCGGTGACCCAGGTCGAGGTCCGTTACGATGAAAAGCGCGGGCTGAAGGCCGGGCGCAGACTGTCCTGCCAGACGCTGATCCAGGGCGACTGCGTCATCGACGTGCCGCCGGAAAGCCAGGTGCACAAGCAGGTGGTGCGCAAGCGCGCCGAGGTGCGCGACATCAAGCTCGATCCCGTCACCCGGCTCTACTACATCGTGGTGGAAGAGCCGGACATGCACCAGCCGTCATCCGACCTCGAAAGGGTATATGACGCGCTGAGAAGCCAGTGGGGCATCGAGCAGGTCACCTGCGACCTCGACATCATGCGTGCACTGCAGGTTGCATTGCGCAAGGGCGAATGGCGCATCACTGTCGCCATCCACCATCGCATGGCCGGCAAGGTGCCGCGTATCGTGGCGCTGTGGCCAGGCTTCCACGACCGAGCGTTCGGCATGGCGGTGGACGTCGGCTCCACCACCATCGCGGCGCACCTGTGCGACCTCGCCACCGGCGAGATCAAGGCGTCTGCCGGGCTGATGAACCCGCAAATCCGCTTTGGCGAAGACCTGATGAGCCGGGTCTCCTACGTGATGATGAACCCCGGTGGCGACAAGGAAATGACCGCTGCCGTGCGCGAGGCGCTGAACCAGCTTGCCCGCGAGGTGGCGAAAGAGGCTCAGGTCGAGATCAACGAGATCCTCGAAGTGGTGCTCGTCGGCAATCCGGTGATGCATCACCTGATGCTGGGCATCGATCCGACAGAGCTTGGCGGCGCGCCGTTCGCGCTGGCGACGGGCCTTGCTGTCACCCGCCCGGCCCGCGAGTTCGACCTCGAACTCAACAACGGCGCCTACGTCTACGTGCTGCCGTGCATCGCCGGCCATGTCGGCGCAGACACGGCCGGGGTGGTGCTGTCCGAGTCCCCGCACCTGTCCAACGAGATCATGCTGGTGGTGGACGTGGGCACCAATGCCGAGATCGTGCTGGGCAACAAGGACCGGCTGCTGGCCTGCTCTTCGCCTACCGGCCCTGCCTTCGAAGGCGCACAGATCTCTTGCGGCCAGCGCGCAGCACCCGGCGCGATCGAGCGCATCCGCATCAACCCGGAAACGCTGGAGCCGCGCTTCAAGGTGATCGGTTGCGACAAGTGGTCGGACGAGCCGGGCTTCGAGGACGAGATTGCCTCGACTGGCGTCACCGGCATCTGCGGTTCCGGCATCATCGAGGTGATCGCAGAGATGTACCTGGCCGGCATCATCAACCAGGACGGCATGTTCGACGGCTCGTTCGCCGAGCGCAGCCCACGCGTCGTGCAAACCGGACGTACCTTCACCTATGTCATCCGGGAAGGCGAGCCACTGATCTCGATCACCCAGAATGATGTGCGCGCCATCCAGCTTGCCAAGGCCGCGCTTTATGCCGGCGTGCAACTGCTGATGGACAAGCTGGAGCTGAAGTCTGTCGATACCATCCGGCTTGCCGGCGCCTTCGGCAGCCACATCGACGTGAAGTACGCGATGATCCTCGGTCTCATTCCGGACTGCGACCTGAAGCACGTTCACTCGGCCGGCAACGCCGCGGGTACGGGTGCGCGCATCGCGCTGCTCAATACCGCGGGTCGCGACGAGATCGAACAGGTGGTGCGGCGCATCGAGAAGATCGAGACGGCGGTGGAGCCAATGTTCCAGCAGCATTTCGTGGAGGCCATGGCCATTCCGCACAAGACTGCCTCGTTCCCCAACCTGTCTACGGAAGTCACGCTGCCGCAGACCAAGGAGATATTCGCGGTCAATGCGGATGGATCGGAAGGCCGCCAGCGCCGCCGCAGGCGAGGTTGAGCCCGGCCACAGCCCACCACCCCTTGCGCCTGCGCTGAAACCTGTCAGACTCCCAAGTCACAAGCGCACTGGATTGTAGCGGACGGCATGGGAGGCCAAGGTCATGCCAACGGCAAAGCAGAAGGCTGAGCTTTTCGCGCGGATGCACGAGCGCGAAGACAAGGCGCTTATCCTGCCCAACGCTTGGGACGTAGGCTCTGCCCGGATACTTGAAGCGATGGGCTTCGAAGCCATCGCCACCACCAGCGCCGGATTTGCGTTCTGCATAGGAAAGCGCGACTGGCCGGGCGAAGTCAGCCGGGCAGAGGCACTGGGCATGTGCAAGGCGATCGTGAAGGCGGTGGAAGTGCCTGTCTCCGCAGATCTCGAGCATGGCTATGGCCTGAAACCGGAAACCGTGGCCGAGACGATCCGGCAGGCCGCCGCCACTGGCTTGAGCGGCTGCACCATCGAAGACACTTCCGGCAAGCCGGATGCCCCGATCATCGACTTCCAGCATGCCGTCGAGCGCATTTCAGCCGCCGTGCAAGCCCGCGACGGGCTGAAGCGTCCATTCGTGCTGACCGCCAGAGCGGAAAACTTCCTGCATGGCCGGCCCGACCTCGACGACACCATCTCTCGGCTGATCGCCTACGAAGCCGCGGGAGCGGACGTGCTGTACGCGCCCGGCTTGTCGACGCTCGACCAGATCGCACAGGTCTGCGAGGCCGTCAGCAAGCCCGTCAACGTGGTGATCGGCACGGCGGCATCGCACTTCACGGTGGCGCAGCTGGAAGCCGCCGGCGTGCGGCGCATCTCCATGGGCTCATCGTTTGCACGCGCCGCGCTGGGAGGATTCCTGCAGGCGGCGCGCGAAGTGATGAACAAGGGTACCTTCGAGTTCGCGCAATACGCAGCGAGCTTTGCGCAGATCGACGAGCTTTTGTCGCGAGACCGGAAGGCGTGAAGCCTGTCCGCTAGAAGGCGTATGAAGCGCCGACCCGGAACACGTTCAGTGTATTCTCGAAATAGTACTGCTCGTTGTTGGCGCTGGCTCACTCCTCGCGGCCGAAGTCCATGTGCAGAAACTCTGCCCCAACGCTCCACCGGTCGCTGGCGGCATACTCGACACCGCCGCCGGCAACCCATCCTGCCCTCAAGCCGTCCTCTCTTGCCGTTTCACCGGGGGTGTTGCCGATGGAAATGTCTTCTATTGTCGCTACCGCAAGTCCGCCGGTGCCATATACGAGCCAGTCGCCGAAGGCATATCCCGCCCTGCCGCGCAAGGTTAACATGAAGGGGCCGAACTCGGTGCTCCAGACATGGCCGTCAAAGACCGTGGTCGCGCCCTGCGACACGCCCAGTACGCCAAGCTCGCCCTCGAGCCCGAGCAGGAAATTGCCGGTCATCATCCAGTTGTAACCGCCATACACAGAACCGGACATGCCATCCGGCTCCAGGCTGGCCATGCCGTGGTCCCCGGCCCGGTCATAATTCTGGGTGGATTCGCCCCAGGCATATCCCAGCGCAGCGCCGGCATATCGCCCGGCCCAGTTGTAGGCAGGCGCGTCGCGCCAGAAGTCACCCTTCTGGCCGGCATGCACGATTGATGAAGGCAGGATTGCCGCAAGCATTGCAGTTGCGGCGAAAGCGGTTTTCCACATAGGAACGTCCCCTCGTTGGCCGTCCCGACTTGAACTGGTAATCAACGCCTTGGCCGATTCATCGGCGCCCGTGTGCCTAACCCAAGGCAATCATGTGACGCCGCCGCCACACATGGGGCACGCGGCATGCGTGCAGGTCAGGACCAGGCCGAGCCCAGCCAAAGGAGCGCAGCATAGCGCGCCGTCTTGGCCACGGCGACAATGGCCACGAACAGCCAAAACGGCGTGCGCATCAGCCCCGCCACCACGGTGAGCGGATCGCCGATGAACGGCGCCCAGCTGAGCAGAAGCGACCACACGCCCCAGCGCACATACCAGTGCTGAGCCCGGTCCAGCCCGGCCTCGAACTGCCTGAACCAGCCATAATGACTGAGGCGCTCGGCGAACCGGCCCACCAGCCAGTTCACGCACGAGCCGAGCGTGTTGCCCAGGCTCGCCACCGCCAGCAGCAACAGCCATGGCCGGTCACCCTGTGTCTGCAGATACAGCAGCACCCCTTCCGACTGGGCCGGAAAGATGGTGGCGGCAACGAGGGCCGAGGCGAACAGCGTTACAAGATCCAAACCGTGGAGCCCCGGTCAGAAGTCCGTAGGGGCGCCGCCTTCTTCGGTGCGCCGGGCGACAAAGGCCTCGAGTTCCTCGGCAACCGCCGGGTCGATCGACGGCGCCTTGTAGGCATCCAGCACCTGACGCATGACCTTGTGCGCCTTGTCGCTCGCTTGCGGCGAACCAGCCTGCTGCCACTGCTCGAAGTTGCGCCAATCCGACAGGATCGGCGCGTAGAAGGCCGTCTCGTACCGCGCCATGGTGTGGGCACAGCCGAAGAAGTGACCGCCGGGGCCGACTTCCTTCATTGCTTCAAGACCCAGCGCATCGCGAGTGAAATCAAGCGGTTGCAGGAAGGCTTTGACCATTTGAATCAGGTCGCAGTCGAGCACGAACTTCTCGAAGCTTGCGACGAGGCCGCCTTCCATCCAGCCCGCGCCATGCATGACGAGGTTGCCGCCGCCCTGGGCCACGCCCCAAAGCGAGAACACGCTTTCATAGGCTGCCTGTGCATCCAGTGCGTTGGCGGCGCAGGTATTGGAAGTCCGGTAAGGAACCTTGTAGCGCCTTGCCAACTGGCCGCCGACGATGGCTGCCTTCATGTACTCCGGCGTGCCGAATGCGGGTGCGCCGGACTTCATGTCGACGTTGGAGGTGAAGCCGCCATAGATGACGGGAGCGCCGGGCCGCACCAGCTGGGTCAGAGCGATGCCGGCAAGGGCTTCCGCGTTCTGCTGTACCAGCGCACCGGCCACCGTGACCGGGGCCATGGCACCTGCCAGCGTGAACGGCGTCACGCACACGATCTGTCCTGCCCGCGCCATCTCGATCACGCCCTGCAACATGGGTATGTCCATCTTCAGCGGCGAGTTGGTATTGATGATGCTGAACAGCGATGGTTCCGTCTCGAACTGCTCACGGCTCACGCCGCGGGCGATGCGGGCAATCTCGATGCCGTCGAGGATGCGCTCGGTGCCGAGCGAGTAGGCATGGAACGGCTTGTCGGTCAGCAGCGCCATGTCCTTGAGCGCTACCAGGTGGCGCACCGAGGCATGCACGTCGATCGGCTCCACCGGATAGCCTGAAACGAAGTCGATGCAGTTGAAGCTCTGGGCCAGCTTCAGGAAGCCGCGATAGTCTTCCAGGTTGCCGGGCCGGCGGCCATTGACGAAGTCAGATGCGTTGGGGGCGGAACCCACAGTGCCGAAGGCCAGGTAGCCATCACCGATGCGCAGGGCGCGTTCCGGGTTGCGGGCGTGGAAATCGAACGCGGCGGGCACCGTGGCAATGGCGGCCTTGATGACACCGGCGGGAATGCGCACGCGCTCACCATCGACGCTGCCGCCAGCGGCCCGGTAGATGTCGCGCGCCTCGGACAGCATCACCTCGACGCCGATCTCCTGCAACACCTCAAGCGATGCGAGGTGGATTGCCTCAAGCTGGTCGTCGCTCACATAACGGGTCGGCTCGAAGCCAAGGCGGGCCTGGCCTGCAGGTTGCTGGCCAATCCCTTCTGCGGCACCGCCGGCATCCCGGCGGCCACCACCTTCACGGCGGCGGGTGCGGCGTTGTTCGTCAACAGCTACGTCCGTCATGTTCCAACTTTCTCCAGCTGTGCCCTGCTCGCGCCGGCTTCTATTTCGTTGTCCTGATCCACCTGCTCAAGCACCCAGTCATGGAACAGCTTCACCTTGGGCAACAGCTTGTCTGCCGACTTGCAGGCGAACGCCCACCAGTGCCGGTGCGGCACGGCAAGGTCGAACGGATGCACCAGCCGGCCGCCGGCGAGTTCCTCGCGGGCAAACGGGCCGATGGTCATGGCAACGCCCTGCCCCGCCACCGCCGCCTCCTGGGCCAGCAGATAGCTGTCGAAGGCAAGCGCGCTCGACAGCTTCACGTCGTTGAGGCCGGCTGCCTTCAGCCACAACCGCCAGTCCTCCTCGCCGGAGAACACATAGAGCAGCTTGTGGTTCGCAAGATCCTCGGGCCGATCCATCGGGGCGGAACCGGCGAGGTATTCCGGTGAGCACACCGGCCGCAACTGCGAGCGGAACAGATTCGAATAGTGGTGATCGCCGTCACGATTGCGAGCCAGGATGATGCCGACATCGGCATTGTCCGGGTCGTAGTCCCAGTGAAAATAGGAGGTGGACAGGCGCACCTTCATGTTGGGGTAGCGGCGTTCGAAATCGTGCAGGCGCGGCAGCAGCCATTTCATCGCCACAGTTACGTAAACCTGCACCGTCAGCTCATTCTCGGAGGCGCGTGGGCGGATCACCTGGGTCTGGCTTTCGATCTGGTCGAACGCTTCGCGCACTGCCGGATAGTAAACCTGACCCGGCCCAGTCAGTTCGGCTCGCTTGCCGTCGCGCGAGAACAGGTCCACGCCGAGAATGTCCTCGAGCGCCTTGATCTGGTGGGAAATGGCCGAACGGGTGATGCCGAGTTCGTCGGCCGCCTTGCGGAAACTGCCCAGCCGTGCAGCCGCCTCGAAGGCGGTCAGCGCACGCAGCGGCGGCATGTTTCGTCTGGCCAAGATAATTCACCCCTATGGAAGCAATCGGCTAATTAACATGGAAATTCTGGCCTTTCCAGTCCATTCACCAGAAAACATGCCGCAAATTGGTGAGTTTATCTCACCCATATATGAAAACTATGCGCTTTTCAAAAACCGGCTGCAAAGGCAGTGTGTCCGGCATATGATAAGGCCCGCTTGAGGAGGCATTTGCGCCGATGTCTGCTGTTGAAGAACTCTCCCGCCGCCGCGGTGGCCGCGACGCCCGCAAGGCCATCCGGTCCCAGGCCATTCCGCGCGATGCAAGTCCGGTCCGTCCCGGTCTTCCTGCCGGTCAGTACAAGCCGCTGAAGGACGCCGACCTCGAGAAGATCCACCACGCCGCGCTCGACATTCTGGAGAAGGTCGGCATGGCCAACTCGATCCCGTCGTGCGTCGAGGTGCTGACGGCCAAGGGATGCACGCTTGGCGATGACGGCCGGCTGCGGTTTCCGCGCGCGCTCATCGAGGACACGCTGTCCATCTGCGCCCGGCGCTTCCCACTCTATGCCCGCGACCCGAAGCACGACCTGGAGCCATGGGGCTCCAAGGTGCACTTCGGCACGGCAGGCGCTGCCGTGCACATCGTTGAGCCGAAGACCGAAACCTACCGCGACTCGCTGCTGGTGGATCTGTACGACGCGGCCCGCATCGTCGATACCTGCGAGCACATCCACTTCTACCAGCGCCCGGTGGTGGCGCGCGACATGGAAGCCCCGCGCGACCTTGACGTGAACACGCTCTATGCCTGCATTGCCGGGACATCCAAGCATGTCGGCACCTCGATGGTCGATCCGGACCACGTGCGCGAATGCCTTGAAATGCTGCACGTGGTGGCGGGCGGCGAAGACAAGTGGCGCGAACGTCCGTTCGTCAGCCAGTCCAACTGCTTCGTGGTGCCGCCAATGAAGTGGGCCGAGGACGCCTGCCGCTGCCTTGAAGTTGCGGTGCACGGCGGCATGCCGGTGCTGCTGCTGTCGGCTGCGCAGGCTGGCGCCACCTCACCTGCCGCGCTGGCAGGCACCGTCGTGCAGGCGGTGGCGGAGTGCCTGGCGGGCCTGGCCTACGTCAATGCGCTGGTGCCGGGCGCAAAGGCGATCTGGGGTCCATGGCCGTTCGTGTCTGACCTGCGCACCGGCGCCATGTCGGGCGGGTCGGGCGAGCAGGCGCTGATTTCCGCAGCTTGCGCGCAGATGGGGCAATATTACGATCTGCCAACCGGCTCCGCCGCCGGCATGGCCGACTCCAAGCTGCCGGACATGCAGGCAGGTTGCGAGCATGGCGTGAACGCCGCGCTGACCGCCATGTCGGGCGTCAACCTGTTGTACGAAGCCGCTGGCATGCACGCCTCGCTGCTTGGCTTCTGCCTCGAAACTCTGTTCATCGACAACGACATGCTGGGCGCGGTGAACCGCAACGTACGCGGCATTGAGGTCAACGACGAGACGCTGTCAACAGAGGTGATCGCCGATGTTTGCCTCAGCGGGCCCGGCCATTATCTCGGCTCCGGCCAGACGCTCGACCTGATGCAGAAGGAATACATCTATCCGGATGTAGGCAACCGGATGAGCCCCAAGGAATGGGCCGAAGCCGGCAAGCCCGACCTGATCGAACAGGCGACCAAGCGCAAGATCAAGGTGCTGTCGGGCTATTTCCCTGACTACCTGCCGCGCGAGATCGACGACGTGATCCGTGCCAACCACGACATCAAGCTGGACCGGGCACTGATGCAGCCCGGTCACAAGCGGTTTGCCTGACGCAGGCCATATCGAAACGGCGGTCCGGGCGGCTTCATTCGAGCCGCTCGGCTGGCTGGCTGCCGGCAGCGATGAAGATTTCGGTGGCCAGACGATGCTGCTGGTTGGCAATGCCGGACCTGCGATGTTCGAACGGTTTGCCGCCGAGCGCGACCCGGCTCGGGACACGATGAATGACTGGACGCGCGATGTGCTGTCGCCATTGGCGGAACAACTCGGTGCACGGGCGGTGTTCCCGTTCGATGTGCCGCACCCACCCTTCCTGCGCTGGGCAAAGGCGACCAACGCCGGGTTCACCTCACCGCTGGGTCTGAACATCCGGACGGATTTCGGCCTATGGCATGCCTTCCGCGCCGCCTTCATCTTTGACGATGAATTCGCCATCCCCGCCCCTGCCCCAGGCTCATCTCCGTGCGAGACCTGCGAGGCAAAGCCATGCCTCACAGCCTGCCCCGTAGGCGCCTTCAGCGGCACATCCTACGACGTAGCTGTGTGCGCCTCCCATCTCGGCTCACCCCAGGGCGCACCCTGCCGTGACCGGACCTGCCTTGCGCGGCTTGCATGCCCGGTGACGCCCGGCTATCGCTACGCGCCCGGCCAGATGCGCTTCCACATGGTCGCTTTCATGCAAGCGCGCGGCGTGGACCCGGAACAGTTTTATTGACGAAAGGCTTGCACCTCAAATGTACGACCATATCCGCAAAAAACTCGATGCTGGCGGCCTCGTTATCCTCGACGGCGGCACCGGCACCGACATCCAGCGCCGCGGCGTGAAGATGGACTCCGATGTGTGGTGCGCGGAAGCCAACCTTACTCACCCTGACGTCGTCCGCGCCGTGCACGACGATTACATCGCCGCCGGCGCTGACGTTGTAACCGCCAACACCTACGCCTCTTCGCCGCTGATGTTCCATGCCCGTGGCCGGACCGACCTGATCGAGGTGGACACCGCCGCCATGCGCGTGGCCAGTGCGGCAGCCGACGCAGCCTCGCGGCCGGTTGCGGTGGCAGGCTCGATCTCGGTCATGCGTCCGCACAAGGCCGGCACCGACAGGTTCGATGCGGGCATCGCCTATGACGAGGCGGAGATGCGTGCGCTCTACCGGCAGAAGGCGGAAAACCTGAAAGCATGCGGTGCCGACCTGATCGTTCTGGAGATGATGCGCGACAGCAAGTTCTCGGCCTGGGCCACTGACGCCGCCATGGACACCGGCCTGCCGGTGTGGGTTGGCATTGCCGTCGAGCGCAATGCCAAGGGGGGCTTGAGCGGGGTCAATCACCCGGAAGAAGAGTTGGGCGCACTGGTCAAGACGCTGACGGCACGCAAGCCGGAGGCGTGCCTGGTGATGCACTCGCCCATCGACACCATTCTGGAAGCGATCGACGTCATCAAGGACAACTGGTCCGGCATCGTTGGCACCTATCCGGAAGCGGGCGAGTTCCGCATGCCCGACTGGGAGTTCGTCGACGTGGACCCGGCCGAGTTTGCCGAAGCAGCCAGAAGCTGGCGGGCGGCGGAAGCACAGATCATCGGCGGCTGCTGCGGCATCAACCCGGATCATATCACCGCCTTGTCGAAGGACCTCGCTGCATGAGCGAACATTACAAGGGAAGCTGCCTTTGCGGCGGCGTTGCCTTCGAAGTCAATGGCCAGATGCGCGACGTGGTGGCGTGCCATTGCATCCAGTGCCGCAAGACCACCGGCAACTACATGAGCGCCACGGCGGCAGAGGATGTCAACCTCAGGCTCATCTCGTCAGACACGCTCGCCTGGTATGAATCTTCGCCCGGCAACAAGCGCGGCTTCTGCTCGCGTTGCGGCTCCACCCTGTTCTGGAAGGGGCCGGAACGCACCTACACCGCTATTGCGGCAGGCTGCATCGACGGGCCGCTGGGCAAGAAGCTCGCCGGTCACATCTTCTGCGACTTCGCCGGCGACTACTACGAGATTGCCGGAGGCGAGTTCCGCAAGGGTCAGTGGTGAGCGGCGCAGTTTCCGTGCTCTAGGTTGCGGCGCAGGTAAAGATGGTTGCCTCCAGCGGCATGGTTATGTCTCTTGGGCCAAATGTCGCCTTGAGTGCATCAAGCACTGCGGCAGTGATAGTCTCGGGGTCCACGCTGCCCCGCGTCCTGATTTCATCTATCAACGGATTGCCGTAAACGATTCCTCTGGCAAAGCCCTCGGGATCGGCGATCTTCTTGTTCAGGCGGATAGCGTCGTACTTGACGTCGTGCCATCCAGCGGCCTTCAGGTCGTCACCGACGATACCCGGATCGCCATAGCGAAACGGAACCTTGTAGAAACCCGGCGGATCGTTGGGAAAGAACCGTGCCGGAACGCCATAGGCAATCTGTGAGTATGGGTTCTTCTGCATTTCGCTGAACACGTTGAACACGTAGCGCCCGCCGGGCTTGATGACGCGTGCGGCCTCACGGAAAGAAGCGCGCTTATCGGGAAAGAACATGACTCCAAACTAGCATACCATGAGGTCAAATTCAGTGCCATCGAATGCGAGGTCCATGGCATTCGCCAGTGCAAAATCGATATTTTCTCCCTCGGAGAACTTTTGCTTGGCCACTTCGAGCATCGGAGCGTTGAGATCGGTAACCAGCAGCGAGGCATCGGGATGCATCCTGTCCCGCAATTTCCGGCTCACAATACCGGTACCGGCGGCCAGTTCGATGAAGTTTGACGCCGGGCCATCGCACGCGGCAGAGACCAACCTGTCAGCGAAATCCACGAAGATGTTGGGGCCGAGACCTGCGTCATAGTAGTGGGGGATGTCCCCTGTGAAGCCGGCGAACCTGTCCGACATGGCGTATGCCTGCTAGTGCTGCCTGCGAGCGGTAATGATATGGGCCGAAGTCGGGAAAACCGCTTCTCCTGACGGCGTCGCATATTTCGACAGCTTGCCGTCAGACTTCTGCAGCACATCAGCGATCTTCTCTTCCGAGAGATTGATGCCGAAGAGCGGCAACCAACCGCGCAGTTCTGCTTCAACCATCGTGCGGGACCCGGGAAAACCCGCCTGCTCGGTTCTTGTTTCGCAGGCCACATCTTCAAATCCACCTGCCGAGAGGCTCATGGTGACCTGCCCCGCATCGCCGAGAGTATAAGGCAGTCTCAAGGCATCGCCTGCCTCAGTACCTACCTGTTCATCCAGTACGGCGATGATATCCCGATACGCCGGGTTGTGCTCGATGGAGTTCCAGACGGCCACTGCCACTCGCCCTCCGGGCTTGAGGACACGGTGCATCTCGGTGGCCGCCTTGTCCCTGTCCTGGAAGAACATCATGCCGAACTGGGAGACGACACAGTCAAATGTTCCGTCTTCGAAGGGCAGTTCCTCGGCACGGCCCAGCATCCATTCGATGCCAGGCTGGACTTCGTTTGCCGCAGCAATCATGCCCGGCGCCGGATCGACGCCAACCACCCTGCCGGACTTGCCTGCCTCCTCGAACGCATGACGCGCAAGCACGCCAGACCCGCACGCGACGTCGAGAACGTCACATCCCTCTACAATGCCTGCGCCATTGACGAGGTGTTTGGTCCAGGGTTCGAACAGCGCCGGCACAAACAGCGCCTCGTAGCCGCGTCCAGCCTCAAGTTCTTCCCTGGTGGCAGATGGAATCTTGGGCATTGCTCCCTCCTGTAACGGCGAGCAGTGTCCATAAAGACTACATCAAAACCCGCAATCGGCCAAATTGGCGGGCCTTCAATACCCGTCCAGTTCGCCGTTTATGACGTAGCGCAGGATGTCGACGACCTGCTGCGGGGTTTCGGTCACGGCAAGGGCGGCGGCGTCCACTTCCTTCAACGCATGCTGGTGATCGGCCCCGTGCATGATGATCAGCGGCTTGCCAAGCGCTGCCGCATAGCCCGCGTCAAACGCCGCGTTCCACTGCTTGTACTTGTCGCCAAAGCGCACGACCACGACGTCGGCCTTCTCGATCAGGGTGCGGGTGCGAATGGCGTTGATGTTGGCGCCCTTGTTGTCATGCCAGAACTTGTTCGGCTCCTCGCCCAGGATGGCCACGCCGCAGTCGTCAGACGCCGGGTGATTGGTAACGGGCGCGGAGAAGCTTACGGGGAGGCCTGCTTTCTCGACGCCGGTGCGTACTTCATCGCGCCAGTCGGTGTGGATTTCGCCGGACAGGTAGACGTTCCATGTCATCTCGGGTGTGCTCCTTTGCTTCCAACAGGTTTGCAAAGGGGTATAGCGGCTCGGGGCGCGAGAGCGAAACCGCAGGGTGGATTTACTTGAGGGACTTCATGGCCAGGGCCAGGTCGCCATAGCCGGTAGAGCGGTATTCGTAGTCCAGGCCCAGCTTTGCCGCCGCCTGCTGCGCCAGCTCCTTGAGGTGATGGTCCTCCGTCTGCGCCAGATACACGACCTTGGTGTAGTTGGAGAACATCATGTCCCTCAGTTCCGGATGCCGGTCGAGGCCGAAGCCCTTCCAGACCAGCGCGTCGAAATGGCGGGCGAGATAGTCGGTCAGGTAGAACGCAGAAATTTCGTCCTCATGGGTCTTCCAGACCTCGTTGCCGGAGAAGAACGAATAGCAATGCGGCCCGTCGATGCGCTCGACGCCCTCGGCCTCGATCACCTTGTCGAGCAGGCCGCCGGTGCCGCAATCGCCATAGGCGACGAAGATCTGACGGTAGCGGCCGGCATCCCTGGCCTTGCGCACGGCGTCACGCACGCCGCCGGGAATCTTCTCGGGCGTGTTGTGCCAGATTGCCGGCAGGCACTGGATGTCGAGCTGGCGCCAGCCGTTCATCTCGACCAGCGCAACCAGTTCGCGCGCCAGCGCCCCGCAGGCGATCACCAGCACGTCGCCGGAGCCTTTGTGAAACTCGTAATGCTGTTCTGGCGCCACTTCACTCATCGCCATCATCATACGCCCGCAGGCCCGGTGCGGCCATGCCGAAAACGGCAAGGCACCGCCGGATTGCTCCGGCGGTGCCCGTCTCCGAAGCCTCTGTTCCGGGGAGTTCAGAAACCACGGCGATCCATGCAACGTTCCCACTTCCAGGTGTGCCAGCCCCAGCGATTGGCGCACTGGCGGGCGGCGCGGCGATAGGCGCGGCCTTCTCCGTAGTAGCCGCCGCCATAGCCGTAGTAGCCATGGCCATAGGCGTGGGCAGCGCCGACTGCGGCCACGGTTCCCAGGCCGATGCCCAGTGCCCAGGCGCCCTTCTTGGACAGAGCCTGTGCGGGCGAGGCCATGGAAGCAGCGATGGTCAGGGCTGCGATGGCGGCGATGGCGGTATTGCGGATGGCGGTCATTGTCGTGTTTCCTCTGTTTTCTTCTTATGTTGTCTTCATGGCGACCGGCGTTGCGGTCCGTTTCGATGGACCCAACATGACAGATCGGTAATCGCTGCGTTGTGCATTAAGTCACATTGCGTGCGCGCGGCTCTTGCGCCGGACGCAAAGCAAAACCGCCGGGACTGAGCCCGGCAGTGAAGTATTCTGGATGATCGGCCGGATGTGGCCTGGCTTAGACGCCGTGACTGTCCATGCAGCGGAACCAGCGGCGGGTTTCCCAGCCATGACGGGCTGCACATTCGTTGGACCAGTAGCGGTATTCGCGGCGCACGGAGCGATAGCCGTAGCCGCCACCGGCATAGTAGTAGCCATCGTCTTCATAGTAGCGGTGACGGTCATGGGCGGCGGCGGCGCCCAGCGCGATGGCGCTGCCAATGCCGAGGCCGAGGAACGCGGCACCCTTCTTCGACATTGCCTGCGCCGGGGAAGCGGAGGCGGCAGCCAGGGCAAGAGCGGTAACAGCAGCAATCAGGGACTTCTTGAACATTTGGGTTTCTCCTTCAGTACGTTCAATTTCAAGTCTTGCTACAAACCCTTCGAGGCCGGTCTTGTTGATTTCGGTCCGCCGGTGTTTGTCTTGTGCCCTTTCTAGCGCAGGCTGGCTGAACGGATGCTGATGGCGCCGTTCATCTGGCGTTCATGTTCGCAAGGCCGAGGGATCGCACAAGGAAAAGGGGCCGGACGCACCTGGCATCCGGCCCCCTTAAAGACTGCGCCCGGTTGCGGGCAAATCTATGGCTGAACAATCAGACCTGATTGTGCTTGCGCGCCATGAAATCCTTGGCGGTTTCAACGGCCACAGCCGCGTCGCGGCAATAGGCATCTGCGCCGATTGCTGCAGCGAACTCCTCGTTGAGCGGGGCTCCGCCGACCAGCACGATATAGTCGTCGCGCATGCCCTTTTCCTTGAGGGTGTCGATGACGACCTTCATGTAGGGCATGGTGGTGGTGAGAAGCGCCGACATGCCGAGAATGTCCGGCTGGTGCTCTTCGATGGCGGCGAGATAGTTCTCGACCGGATTGTTGATGCCGATGTTGATGACTTCGAAGCCTGCGCCTTCCATCATCATGGCGACGAGGTTCTTGCCGATGTCGTGAATGTCGCCCTTGACGGTGCCGATCACCATCTTGCCGACGCGCGGGGCGCCGGTTTCTGCCAGCAGCGGCTTCAGGATGGCCATGCCTGCCTTCATCGCGTTGGCAGCCAGCAGCACTTCCGGCACGAACAGGATGCCGTCGCGGAAGTCGATGCCGACAATGCGCATGCCTTCGACCAGGCCTTCGGTCAGAATCTTGTAAGGGGTCCAGCCGCGCTCAAGCAGGATGTTCACGCTCTCTTCGATCTCTTCCTTGAGACCGTCGTAGAGGTCGTCGTGCATCTGCTGCACGAGTTCATCGTCATCCAGTGACCTGAGATCAAGATCGTCGTCGCTCATCCGCTTACTCCGTAGAAGGCGCGGGCCAGTTGAAGTTTCTCCAAGCTTTTTACCGCGTTTCGCGGTTCCGGCAACGTATTCTTAGCGACAACAACATGCCTGAATGCGACTGTGGCCTGCCGGTTTCAATTCATGCCGCCTTTCGGCCTATTGCCGAGCCAACCTGCCACGTGTAATGACGATGACAATGAATTCAGCAAGCCGCATATGTTCACACGGCAGCGGATCTGGAGGAAACCCCAATAATGAGCGGATTTTCCGTTGAGGTTGCGCGCGCGCAGTTTCCCTCGCTTTCAATCAAGGACGAGGGCAAGTCCCGCATCTATCTCGACAATCCTGCCGGAACGCAGGTTCCGCAACGGGTAATCGATCGCGCCTGCCAGGCCATGATCAGCCAGAACGCCAATCTCGGCGGCGCCTTCATCACCTCGCGGCTGGCCCAGGAACTGGTTGACCAGACCCGCATCGCCGCCGCGCAGTTCTACAACGCGCCCTCCCCGTCGGAGATCATGTTCGGCGCGAACATGACCACCATGACGCTCGCCATGTCGCGCAACCTTCAGAAATCACTCAAGATTTCGAAAGACGACGAGATCGTCCTGTCGCGCATGGACCATGATGCCAACGTGGCGCCCTGGCTGCACGTCGCGTCCGATACCGGAGCAACGGTGAAGTGGCTCGACTTCGATCCGGACACGTTCGAGTTTGCCGACGACGCGCTCGACAAGGTTCTGACCGAGCGGACCAAGATCGTGGCGTTGGGGCATGCCTCCAATTGCACCGGTACCATCAACGACGTTTCAGCCATCTGCCGCAAGGCCCGCGCAGCCGGCGCCGTCACCTTCGTCGATGCGGTGCAGTCCGCCCCGCACATCCCGATCGACGTGCAGGCCATCGGCTGCGACTTCCTGGTGTCCTCGGCGTACAAGTGGTTCGGCCCGCACCAGGGCGTGATGTATGGCCGGCGCGCGCTGCTGGAAACCCTCTACTCCTACAACGTGCGCCCGGCGCTGGAGTACGGCCCGCCCGCTGCGTTCGAAAGCGGCACCGCGGCGCGCGAGACGCTGGCAGCCACCCTTGGCGCCATCGAGTACATCGCCTCGCATGGCGAGGATCAGAACCATGGTGTTCAGGTGTCCCGCATGCGCATTGTGAGCGGCATGAACGCATTGCAGGAGCATGAAATGACGCTGACGCGCCAGCTCATTGGCGGCCTCACCTCGATCAAGGGCGTGAAAGTTCGCGGCATCACCTCGGCGAACGCCATGCACCGGCGGGTTCCCACGGTATCCATCACCGTTGAGGGCAAGAACCCGGCCGATCTGGCTGAGGCCTTCGCCAAGGACAATATCTTCCTGTGGTCGGGCCACAACTACGCGCTTGAACCCATCAACCGCATGAACCTCATGGACAAGGGCGGCGTACTGCGCATCGGCCTTGCCCACTACAATACGGTGGACGAAGTCGAAACCGTGCTGGAGCGGCTGGAAGGGCTGGCCTAACCCCTCCTGCGGCCCCGGCCCTCGCGGCCACGGCGTGCTGCGCCTTCGGCAGCCGTGTCGGTGCCGTGCGCCAGGGCGGACACCTTGCCGAGACGGGCCTCAACCTCGTCAACGTCCGGGCGGTCGCCCTTGCGGTAGCTGTCGAGCGAATCGCGCATGGCGCGCACGTGTTCGTAGGTGGTGCCGCAGCAGCCACCGATGATCTTTGCGCCTGCATCCAGCGCCAGCCGGGCATAGTCGGCCATCAGTTCAGGCGTGCCATCATAGTGGATGTGGCCATCCACCCAGGCCGGAATGCCGCAATTGCCCTTGGCGACGACGACCGCGTCCGGGTCGGCCTCGGTCATGCCGAGAACGGCGGCGACCAGTTCGGCAGCACCGGTACCACAGTTGGCGCCGATGGCATCGGGCGCGCCGGGCTGGGCCGGGGCAAGCTTGGCGTAGTTGGCTGGCGTCAGACCCATCATGGTGCGGCCGTTGGTGTCGAAGCTCATGGTGGCGACGACGGGCAGCTTGGTGGTGCGCGCACCTTCAAGTGCCGCCTTGAATTCTTCCTCCGACGACATGGTCTCAATCCACAGTACGTCGGCTCCGCCTTCTTCCAGCGCCTTGGCCTGCTCGGCGAATGCCTTGACGGCATCGGCATGGGACAGCGAACCGACCGGCTCCATGATCTCGCCCGTCGGGCCCATCGAACCGGCAACGATGACGGGCCGGTCTGCTGCATCGGCCTCGAGGCGGGCAAGTTCGGCAGCCTTCCTGTTCAGCTCGCCCACGCGGTCTTGCGCATTGTGCAGCTTGAGCCGGTACGACGACCCGCCAAACGAGTTGGTGAGCACGATGTCGGAACCGGCCTCGATGAACTTGCGATGCAGCGTGCGGATGCGGTCCGGGTGATCCTCGTTCCACAGTTCAGGCGCATCGCCCGACTGCAGACCGGCTGCAAACAGGTTGGTGCCAGTGGCGCCATCGGCGAGCAGCCAGTCGCGGTTGTGGAGCATATCGAGGAAGTTTGCGCGAGACATGGATGGGATACCTCAATGGAAGATCAGTTTGCCGACGGCATATCACATAAAGTTTTCTTTATATAGCTGTTTATTGAAAACTCTCTTCGGAATAGAGCAGGAACATGCGCTCGTTGACCGGCGCTTCGCCGGTGTGAGGCGGGCCTTGCAGCAGGCCTGACAGAACATCGTGAACGTCTTCAAGGTCGGCGTGACCCACGACCGGCACCTCGTCGATGCCTTTCACCGGGCGCCCATGGGCACATGCGATTTCAGCGGATTGCGGAATCGTTTCAAGCAGTTGCCGGCAGGTTTCGAGGTATTGAGTCAACGAAGCCCCCGGCGTCTGGGCATAGAGCGCACCACAGTAGATGAAGTCGGCGGCGTAGAGACGATTCCTGTCAGGCTCCCAGAGGCTGATCGAGTCCGGTGAGTGGCCCGGCGTGTGCAGCACCTCCAGCCGGCGCGCGCCCACCTCGATAACCTCTCCCGGCCTGACCCATCTCCCCACATCGAAGGTCGGCACGGACAGGCCCTCGTAGTGACCGAGAAACATCTCGTCTGCCGGGGTGAGCTGGCCTCCCGTCTCGCACGCCCGCAGCATCGGCAGATCGGCCACCGTCACCGGGCCGAAGGCGTTGATACCGCCGAGGTGGTCGAAGTGCATGTGCGACGGGAATGCAGTGACTCGCGCTCCGTTGGAATGGTGCGCCACCAGCGGTGCAATGGGCCGGCGCCCCGAACCGGTATCGAATAGCAGTGCCTCACCGCCGTCGCGGATCAGGTAACTCCAGTTGCGCTGGTGATAGGCGGGTTCGCCGATGGTCAATGTATCGGCGTCCAGCAATCGGGTTGCAAACCAGCCATCCTCCCACTTCAGGCCATCGGCCAGCCGGATCGTCTCGACGGGAAGTTCAATGTTGTCGCGCATGGGAGTCCTAGCCGTTGGCGTCGCGGGTGCAGCGGAAGCCGATATATACCACTGCCGTTTCCGGCGGCTTCGACTGGGTGTGATCGCGGTGCATCTGGGCGGGACCATACCACCACGAACCGCCACGGGTCAGCACCTGGCCCGATGAAGCCGTGCCATCGACCCACTCCCACAGGTTGGCGCCCATGTCGTAGAGGCCGTTGACGCCGGGCCTGGTCTTGCCCACTGCCGCATGGCCCCGGCCGCGATCAAGAACGGCGGAGCGGTCAACCTCCGGCGTCGGGCCGCAACCCTCAAGGCAATTGGCGCCCTGTGGCGTTTCGCCGGTCGGGTAGTCGTAGGTCTTGCCGGTCTCGAAGCCTGAAGGCGGGTTGGCGCGGCGCTCGGTATAGGCGGCTTCCATCCACTCGGCATCGGTGGGCAGCCGCTTGCCGGCCCAGGCGCAATAGGCCTTCGCCTCATCGTAGGTCACGTAGGCGGCGGGCTCGTCGTCCGCGGCGGGCTTGCCATACGGCGTCTTCCAGGTCCAGCCGGGCTTTTGCTCCCAGCCAGCGCCGTAGACCTGCCCGCCGCCCGCCTTCTCTGCCGCAGTCACCATGCCGGTCGCCTCGGTGAACTGGCGGAACTGGCCGACCGTAACCTCGGTGCGGTCGATCTCGAAACTGCCCACGCGCTGCATGTCCGCGCGGGCTGGTGTGGCTGCCAGCGTGACGGCTGGTATGAGAAGCAGAAGACGTCTCGTTCGCATGGACCGGAAGGCTACACCGCTTGTTCGCCGTAGAACAACATGACAACGTGTTTCGCCTGGGCGAAGAACAGCCAGCGTTCGGTGACCACTGCCACCGCCGTCAACACTGCGGCAGCAACGGCAAGTACCGGCGCCAGCGCCCCGCCCATGCTGAATGCCGCCCACACTGCCAGCAATGAAGCCGCGAGCAGGGCAAGGCAGATCATGCGCAGCTTGGCCGCGTGCTTGCGGGCAACCCTGAAGCCCATCTCGCGCTGCACGAAATTCTCCGAGGTGTGCGGCACTTCCCACTGGCGTACAGTGCCGCCAAGGCCGGTGGCGTCGCCCATGGTGTATTTGGGCTTCATGCGGTCAATACCGGCCCAGTAGACGATTTTGGCTAGGCCTGCCAGGCCGAGGCCAACGATGGTGATGACGCCGAGGGCCGGTATGCCGGAACGGCCAAACAATGCTGCCAGCGCGAACAGCAGCACCGCGCCAGTGGCGAGTGCGAACAAGATGTAGACCGGCACCGCCATGAAATGCCGCCACTGGCGCATGGTGGGCAGCGAGGCATAGATCATCGCCGTGGTGAATACGGTGATCATGGCCATCAGCGCGGTCAGGTAGCCGGCGATGGCGATCAGCGTCTCGTTGCCGCCGAACACCCAGAGCAGACCGAAGATACATGCCGGAACATAGGTGATCACCGCCGCCACGCCCTCGCGCGACAGCCAACTGGTGCGCCACTGGCTGAACGCGCGCCAAGCGCGTTCCGGGTGGCCGAGGTGGAAGGTCGACGACAACAGGCCAGCCGTGATGAGGCCAAGCGCCAGCACCATAGACGTTGCGCCGAAGGCGGAGCTCGACGCCGCGCCGTGGCTGGCCCCGGTCAGACCCAGCAGCGCCAGCAGGCCGTAACCGGCGCCGGACGCAGTCGTAAACAGAATGACGGAATAAGCGGGATGCATCAGGACAGCGCCTTGTCGAGCCAGGAAAAAAAGCGTTCGGTGACGGAGCCGTCGGCCTTGCCCACGGTCTCGAGTTTTGCGGCAGGAACCGGGTTTGCGTCCGAGCGGCGCGGACGCGGCGGCAGGTACTTGTTGACCGGCTTGTAATCCATCTGCGGCAGCAGGTCGAAACCGCCGCGCTCAGCCACCAGTTGCGAGACGTCCGAATTCGGGTCGCCAAGGTCACCGAAGTGACGTGCGCCCGTGGGACAGGCGCGCACGCAAGCCGGCTTGCGGTCTTCGGGCTCCAGATTCTCGTTATAGATGCGGTCAACGCAGAGCGTGCACTTCTTCATCACGCCATCGTCGGCGTCATACTCGCGCGCGCCATAGGGGCACGCCCACGAGCACAGCTTGCAACCGATGCAGGTGTCCGGGTTGACCAGCACGATGCCGTCTTCGGCGCGCTTGTAGCTGGCGCCAGTCGGGCACACGGTCACGCAGGCCGGCGTTTCGCAGTGCAGGCACGAGCGCGGGAAATGCAATGCGCGGCGGTTCTCGCCTTCGCCAGCTTCGTAGCCGTGGATGCGGTTGAGCCAAGCCCCCACCGGATCAGGGCCGTAGGGATCGATGTCGGTCAGTGGCGCCGAATAGCCTTGCGTGTTCCACTCCTTGCACGAGGTGGCACACGCCTGGCAGCCGACGCAGGTGTCAAGGTCGATGACCAGGCCCAGCTTCTTCTGACCGGGCTTTGATGTGTCGGGAAGCGTTGTCATCAGTCCCTGCCCTTCATCATGCGTTCGCCGATCTTCATGGCCGCGCGCAACAGTCCGGGCGGGCGCTTCGTCGCCTCGAACTGCGGCTCGGTGACAGCCACGCCGTCGGCGTTCTCGACGCGTACGCGCAGGTCATACCAGGCGGCCTGCCCGGTCACGGGATCGGAGTTGGAGTAGCGGTAGCCGCCTTCGCGCACCGGCAATAGGTCGGAGATGATGTGGTTGAGCAGGAAGCCCTTCTTCGCTTCCGGCGCATTCCGGTCGAGGTTCCACGCGCCTGAGCGCTTGCCGATGGCGTTCCAGGTCCACACGGTATCCGGGTTCACCCCGTCCATCAACTTCAGATGCACCTTGATGCGGCCATGGTGGCTGGTGACGTGCACCCAGTCGCCGTCCTTGAGGCCAAGCTGCTTCGCCCTGCCCCGCTCCATGTAGAGCCAGTTGCGGCCAAGGATCTGGCGCAGCCAGGCATTCATCGAGCCCCAGGAGTGGTACATGGCCATGGGCCGCTGGGTAACCGCGTGCATGGGAAAATCGGTGGCGTCGGTCATCGCCTCTTCAAACGGCGCATACCACATCGGCACCGGATCGAAGAACGCTTCCACTCGGCGGCGGTGCACCTGCGGCGGCACGACGTCTCCATGGCCGCGCGCGGCGAGCCGGAACTTCTGCATCACCTCCGAATAGAGGTTGAAGGTGATCTGGTTTGCGTTCGGGTTGAAGCCGAAGCCTTGCGCCCATTCGAGGTAATCCTTGTTGGCCATGCGGTAGTAGCGCATGTGCTCGGGCATCTCGTATTTCCAGTAGCAGCCATTCTCGATGTACTGCTCAAGCTGGTTCGGGTTGACCTCGCCCTTGCCTGCCTCTGTGCCATCCGTCCCGCGGAAGCCCGCCAGCGGACCGATGCCCGGGCCGCGCTCGTGATTGACGATGTAATCAGCATAGCCGCCAGGGAATTTGGGCGTCATGTCCTCCTTGACCATGCCGGGCAGGCCGAGCCGCGCGCCGAGGTCGAGCATCACCGTCTGGAACGGCCGCACGTCGCGGTCGGGCTCCACCACCGGCTGGCGGATCGAGTCTGCCGGCCCGTGCGGTTCGGAGATCGGGCGGTCAAGCAGCGAGATACAGTCCCATCTTTCAAGGTAGGTCGTGTCGGGCAGGATCAGGTCGGCATAGGCGACCATCTCCGAATAGTAGGCATCTGAATAGATGATCTTCGGGATGACATAATCGCCGGTCTTCTCGTCGATTTTCGTCAGGTGATCCATGATGCCGCCGGAATTCATGGTCGAATTCCAGCTCATGTTGGCCATGTACATGAACAGCACGTCGATGCCGTACGGATCCTTGTTGGCGGCATTGGTGATCACCGTGTGCATCAGCCCGTGGGCGGCTATCGGCGCATCCCACGAATAAGCCTTGTCGATGCGCCGCGGTGTTCCGTCTGCCTCGACCAGCAGGTCTTCCGGGCCAGCGACGAAGCCGAGCGGCGGGCCGGGCAAGGGCTTGAGCGGGTTGACCTCGCCCACCTTGCCGGCGGGCTTGAGACCGGGAGGAGCCGCCTTCGGGAACGGCGGCTTGTAGAGGAAGCCCCCAGGCACATCGATGCTGCCAAGCAGGATCTGCAGGATGTGGATCGACCGGCAGGTGTGGAAGCCGTTGGAATGGGCCGAGATGCCGCGCATGGCGTGCATCGACACGGGGCGTCCGGTCATCGACTTGTGCTTGCGGCCATGACTGTCCGTCCACGCAATCGGCAATTCAAACGCCTGTTCGAACGCGGCATGGGCCAGCTCGCCCGCCAGCCGGACGATGGTCGCAGGCTCGATGCCGCAGGCACGCGCGGCCTTCTCAGCCGTATACTCGTCCGACAGGTAGCGCTCGGCGATGAGCTGGAAGGCGGGAACGGCCGTGTGCTTGTCCTTGCCCGACAGCTTAACCTCGCCATGCAGCGCGGGCGTTTCCGCCTTGTCCTGAGCCACCGGCTCGCCGGACCTTGCATCCAGCACCAGCACCTTGCCATAGCGGTCGCGAGCAATCAGCCCGTCATCGTCACCGCCCTTGTTGCGGATGACGAGATGGGCGGCATTAGTGTAGCGGGCCAGATAGTTCAGGTCGATCTTGCCGGCCTTGAGCAGCTGGTGGATCAGCGCGCCGACGAACAGCCCGTCGGTGCCGGGGCGGATGCCGACCCACTCGTCGGCAATGGCCGAATAACCCGACTTCACCGGGTTGATGGAGACGATCTTGGCGCCGTTCTTCTTCAGCTTGCCAAGCCCGGTCTTGATCGGGTTGGAGGCATGGTCCTCGGCCACGCCGAACAGCATGAAGTATTTGGTGTGGTCCCAGTCGGGTTCGCCGAACTCCCAGAACGCGCCGCCGAAGGTATAGATGCCGGCCGCCGCCATGTTGACCGAGCAGAAGCCGCCGTGAGCCGCGAAGTTGGGGGTGCCAAATTGCGTCGCCCACCAGCCAGTCAATGCCTGGCTCTGGTCGCGGCCGGTGAACAGGGCAAGCTTGCGGGGATCGGTCGATCGCACCTGCGACAGCCATGTGGTGGCGGTCCGGAGCGCTTCTTCCCACTCTACCTCGCGGAACTCGCCGGAGCCACGCGGGCCCACCCGCATCAGCGGCTTGGTAAGACGGGCGGGCGAATAATGCTGCATGATGCCGGCCGAGCCCTTGCCGCACAGCACGCCCTTGTTGACCGGATGGTCGCGGTTGCCCTCGATGTATTTGACCGTCCCGTCCTTCAGGTACACCTTGATGCCACAGCGGCAGGCGCACATGTAGCAGGTCGTGGTCTTGACCTCGTCCCAGGTCTTCAGGTTGAGGTCGATCTTAGGCTCGTCCGCCATGAGGTGTCCGTCAGTGCTTGATCCAGCTGTTCGGCCAAGCTAGCAGACCGGACTCCGGCGGCAATAGCACCAGCCACCCGCAAGCGACTGACCACTTAGCGGTATTTTTAGGTTCAAAGTCTCAATTTTCAACCACCGGATTCTCAATGTCCGTGACACCGGGCCAGTTTGGCGCTAGCGTAGGGCCAGTTATCCAAAGGATAAGACCAGCGAGGAACGGCAAGCCATGCGCGACTGGCTTTTGCAGATCAAGCGGGGAGAGTACGCCAGCCTGCAGACCCAGATCAGGGAGGCGTTCGTTTCCGCCATTCTGGATGGCCAGCTCGGCCGCGAGGAGCCGGTACCATCGACCCGCAAAATGGCCAAGGTGCTTGGCGTTTCGCGCAATACCGTGATGCTGGCCTATCAGGGCCTGCTCGACGACGGGTACCTCGTGGCGCGGGAACGCTCCGGCTACTATGTGTCCGAGAAGGCCATTCCGCAGCATGCGGCACGCCCCGACGTTACCCAGCGGGTAGAGCACAGCGAAACCGCGCCTGACTGGGACAACCGCTTCGCCCGCAAGCCGGCGGCGCTAGAAAACATCATCAAGCCGCTGGACTGGTCGTCCTACAAATACCCCTTCATCTATGGCCAGGTGGACCACAACCTGTTCCCCATCGCCGAGTGGCGCGAGTGCGCGCGCCAAACGCTGGGCAAGCGCTGGTTCAACGCCTGGACCGACGATCACGGCGCGCATGACGATGCGCTGCTGGTCGAGCAGATCCGCCGGCGGATCCTGCCGCGGCGCGGCATCATGGCCGCGGAAGGCGAGATTCTGGTGACGCTTGGCGCCCAGCACGCGCTCTACATGATCTCGAGCCTGCTGGCGAAACCGGACACCAAGGTGGTGGTGGAAGAACCGGGCTTTCCGGACGCGCGCAACATCTTCTCGCTGCATACGCGCAACGTGCTGCTGCGCGAAGTCGACAGCCAGGGGCTCGTGCCTGACGCCATTCCAGCTGGCACGGAGATGGTGTTCATCACGCCAAGCCACCAGGCGCCGACCACCGTCACCATGCCGCTGTCGCGGCGGCTGGAGCTCATGGAGAAGGCGCGCAAGGACGACTTCATCATCATCGAGGACGATCACGAGTTCGAGACCAACTACGTCAACGAGCCCTGCCCCTCGCTGAAATCGCTCGATGACGACGGTCACGTGATCTATGTCGGCTCGCTGTCCAAGTCGGTGTTCCACGGCCTTCGGCTGGGCTTCCTGGTGGCGCCCAAGCCGTTCATCGACCAGGCCCGCGCGCTGCGCCGGCTGATGGTGCGCCACCCGCCCAACAACAACCAGCGCACGGCCGCCCTGTTCCTGTCGCTCGGGCACCACGACACGCTGATCCGCCGGCTGCACCGGGCCTACCGGGCGCGCTGGGAAGTGATGGCATCTGCCATGCAGAAGCACCTGCCTGACTCCTCCCGGGTGCCGAGCTTCGGCGGTACCAGCTTCTGGGTCGAAGGCCCTGATGCGCTGGACGCCGAACGGCTGGCCGAAGCGGGCCGCGAACATGGCCTGCTGATCGAACCTGGGCGCATCTTCTTCGGGCGGCCAAATCCGCCGCGAAACTTTTTCCGCCTCGGCTTTTCATCCATCGACGAGAAAATGATCGAGCCGGGCATCGAGCTGCTGGCGCGGCTGGTCAAGGAAGATGTATCGTCAGGCCGGGCAGCAGCGGAGTAACGGTAATGACGGCAGACCTCTCGAAGGGCGCGGCGTGGATGAACGGCGAGATCGTGCCGATCTCGGAGGCGAAGATTCCGGTGACAGACTGGGGCTTCACCCGTTCCGACTGCACCTATGACGTGGCCTCGGTGCGCAATGGCGCGTTCTTCCGGCTGGAGGACTATCTCGACCGGTTCCAGGCATCGCTGAGCAAGGTCCGCATTTCGGTGCCGCAAACGAAGGACGACATCCGCGAGATCGTGCATTCCATCGTCGCCGCCTCGGGTCTGTGCGACTCATATGTGGCGATGGTCGCCAGCCGCGGCGTGCCGCTCATTCCCGGAACGCGCGATCCGCGACAGTGCGGCAACCACTTCTTTGCCTGGTGCATTCCCTACCTGCATGTGATCCGGCCAGAGGTGGCTGCGCGCGGGGCGCACCTTTTCGTGCCGGAAGACGTACGCCGCATTCCGCCGGACAGCGTCGACCCGACGGCCAAGAACTACCACTGGGGCGACCTGACCCGCGGCCTGTTCGAAGCACTGGATGCGGGCTTCGACACCGCGCTGCTGCTCGACCACCAAGGCAACGTGACCGAGGGGCCGGGCTTCAACGTTTTCTCCGTGAAGGGCAATTCGGTGCGCACGCCGGACATGGGCGTGCTGGAAGGCATCACCCGGCGCTCGGTGCTGGAAGTGGCGCGGGAACTGGGGCTCGAGACGGAAGTGCGGCCGATCAAGCTGGACGAATTCCTCGAGTCGGACGAGGTGTTCACGGCCACCACCGCAGGCGGAATTGCGCCCGTCGCGCGGGTCAATGATCGTGTGTTCTCAAACGACGCGCCGGGGCCCACCACGAAGCGGCTGGAAGCAGCCTTCCTGTCACTGTTTGACCGGCCGGAACACCGCCAGCCGGTCAACTATTCCAGCTAGGCCACTTTTGCCTTGCCGTTGCTCTCGGCCTTCAACGGCGTGACTGCCTTGATGCCGGTGGTCTGTTCGATTGCCTTGCCGGTTGCTTCAGCGATTTCGGCAGCCTCAACCTCCGCTTCGCGCACGGTATCTTCCAGCGCCTGCTGGCCCAGTGCCGTCATACTGCGGGCATGGGCGGTGTAGTCTTCGAGGGCCTTGCGATAGAAGTCGGCCCACACGTCGATCACCTCCATGGGCGACTTGCACTCGGCCAGCCGCGCCGGCATGGCGATGTCTTCGTCGATGCGCTTCGAAACGAAGCTGGCATACCTGCCCTGGCAGTGCGTGAGGGCGCGCATGGCTTCCGCACCATAGTTCATGGCATGGGAAATCGCGGCGTGCGGGAATTCGGCGGACATCGTCCGGCTGTCGTCAGTTGCAGTCATGGTCTCGCCTCCTGTGCTTTGAGTTTTTTGCAATCTAACTCCAGGAGATTGTCAGCACCGTGACGTGAATCAATTAAACCGGAAGGCCCGTCCATGGCTTTACGGTGCGAAGCGCCAAAGAAGACTGGATGCGGGCCACGCCGGGCAGCCGGGTGATGGCCTGCCGGTGAATGCGCTCATAGTCGGCGGCATCTTCGGCAGCGATGCGCAGCAGGTAGTCGTACTGGCCGCCGACGAGGTGGCATTCGAGGATTTCCGGTACGCGCCTGACGGCCTGCTCGAAGGCCTCCAGCGTCTGCTCGGACTGGGCCACCAGCGATATCTCCACGAAGAACTCGATCGCCAGGCCCAGCTTCTTCCGGCTCAGCCGCGCGCTGTAACCGGCGATCAGGCCGCGCTCTTCCATCAGCTTTATGCGCCGGTGGCAGGCGGAGGCAGACAGGTTGACCCTGCCCGCCAGGTCGGCCACGGACACCGAACTGTCTGCCTGCAACTCACGCAGGATGCGTCGGTCCGTTGCATCAAGCCCTGGCAAATTCATTCTGCTTTTCCGATCAAAATTCGAATGATATTGCGTAAAATCTCCAATCTGCAGGATATTTGAGAAAAGCTTGAGCGGCAAGCGCTGTACTATCCGCGCCCATCAGTCACGCTATCTGGAGGAAACGGCAATGCTGATCGGCGTACCAAAGGAAATCAAGAACAAGGAATTTCGCGTAGGGATGACCCCCACCTCGGTTCGCGAGGTCGTGGCGGCGGGCCACAAGGTGATGGTCGAGACCGGCGCGGGCGCAGGCATCGGGATGAACGACGCGGACTACCGCAAGGCAGGCGCCAAGATCATCAAGACGCCGGAAGAAATCTTCGCCAAGGCCGAGATGATCGTGAAGGTTAAGGAACCGCAGGCCAACGAGCGCAAGATGCTGCGCGAAGGCCAGATCCTGTTCACCTACCTGCATCTGGCGCCAGATCCGGCCCAGACCAAGGACCTCGTCAAGTCCAAGGCCACCTGCATTGCCTATGAAACCGTGACTAGCCCGACCGGTGGCCTGCCGTTGCTGGCGCCGATGTCCGAGGTTGCCGGCCGTCTGTCGATCCAGGCAGGCGCCTACTACCTGGAGAAGGCCCATGGCGGCCACGGCCTGCTGCTGGGCGGCGTGCCCGGCGTCGACCCGGCCAAGGTGGTGGTCATCGGCGGCGGCGTCGTGGGCCGCCACGCCATCCACATCGCGCTCGGCATGGGTGCGGACGTGTGGGTGATCGACAAGAATGTCGACGTGCTGCGCAGCCTGTGGGCACAGTTCGACCGCCCGCTCAACACGGTCTATTCAACCCGCGACGCCATCGAACGGCACTGTGCGGAAGCCGACCTCGTAATCGGCGGCGTGCTGATCCCGGGCGCGGCTGCGCCGAAGCTGATCACCCGCGACATCGTCAAGTCGATGAAGGCCGGTTCGGTCATCGTCGACGTGGCCATCGACCAGGGCGGCTGCGCTGAAACGTCCAAAGCAACGACGCACGACGACCCGGTCTACGTGGTCGACGACGTGATCCATTACTGCGTGGCAAACATGCCGGGCGGCGTTCCGAAGACGTCGACCCACGCGCTCAACAACGTGACGCTGCCGTTCATCCTGCAGATTGCCAATCGCGGCTGGCGCAAGGCGCTGACCGAGAACGAGCACCTGCGCCGTGGTCTCAACGTGCATGCCGGCCAAATCACCTACAAGGCGGTTGCCGACGACCTGGGCTACAAGTACATGGCCCCGGAAGAGGCTATCCGCATCTGACCTGATTGCCAGGGACGGCAGACAGGAAAAAGGCAGCCGGAGCAATCCGGCTGCCTTCATTTTTGCGGCGATGCGCGATCAGTAGTACCGGTTCACGCAGCGGAAGTAGCGCTTGCGCCAGTAACGGCTGCCAGTGCGCTTCCACTTGCGCTTCATCCAGTAGCACCCATCGCCAACATCATAGACGGGCGTGTAGAAGGTGAAGCCTCCGCCATGCCAGCCATGACGATAGCCATGCCTGTGGTGCCAGCGATGCCCGCGGTGGCGGCGCCCGCCAACCTTGTGCACATTGGCATCGGCAGCAGCAATCCCGGCCGGGGCCGGCGCTGCGGCGCCACTCATCATCATGCCCGCTGCAGGTGAGGCATTGGCTGCCGGCGTTGCTGCGAAAGCTGCGGCTGCGAGAACCGCAATTGCGAGGAGGTTGGTCGTCTTCTTCATTTTCTTTCTCCATCTTCTTGTTTTGGTAACCGGTGCCTTCGGCCCGGCGACTGTTGAAAAGCAATCTAGCCAGACCACAAGCTGTGTGATGTGATGAACTTCACAAACTGGTTCATCACATGCTGGAGAGGGCCTCTTGAGCGGGACAGCCAAGCCAACCGTATTCATCGACAACGACAAGGTGCGCGTGACCGAATGGCGCTTCGGCCCAGGCGACAATACCGGCTGGCACCGGCATGGAATGGACTACGTGGTGGTGCCGCTGATGGACGGGAAGCTGCGGCTGAAGCTGCCCGGCGGCGAGGAAGTGGAAGCAGAAATGAAGAAGGGCGTGCCCTATTTCCGCGAAACCGGCGTTGAACATGATGTGATTAACGCCAATGACGCCGAGTATGCTTTCATAGAGGTAGAATTGAAGTAGCGGGAGCGGCATGAGGGCAACCCGGCACAGTATCGCGGTCTTGCTGGCTGCCATTGTCGGCAGCCTGACCACCGTCGGGACGGCGCAGGCCGAAACCGAAGTCGACCTCGAACTGGTGCTGCTGGCGGATGCGACCGGCTCCATCGACGAAGACGAAATCCGCTTCCAGCGCGAAGGCTATGCCCGCGCCATCACCGATCCGGCGGTGCTGAATACAATCCGCAATACGCTTATCGGCAAGATCGCCATTACCTACATCGAGTGGGCCGACGCCTCGTCACAGCAGATCGTTGCGGACTGGACCGTGATCGACGGTCCGGACAGCGCTCGCTCGTTTGCAGATGCCATCCTTGCACCGCCCCGGTTGGCTTACGGCCGCAACGCCATTGGCGCGGCATTGCTGTTCGGCAAGGCCCAGATCGACAACAACGCATATAGCGGGCTGCGCAAGGTCATAGACCTGTCCGCTGACAGCGCCAACAACTGGAACGGGCCATCGATCTTCGAGGCGCGCCAGCAGATCGTCGGTGCGGGCATGACCATCAACGGCCTCGCCGTGCTGTGCCGCAGCTGCTCGGGCCAGCCTATCAGCTACGACCTCGAGCAAGCCTTCAAGGACACCATCATTGGTGGGTCAGGCGCCTTCGTCGTGACGGCGGAGAACGCGCAGGAGTTCGCCAACACGGTGCGGCGCAAGCTGGTGCTCGAGATTTCGGGGCTGGGCGCCGCTGGCAACTGGGCGGCTGGCGAAAGCGGCAGCTTTATCGACTAGAAACCGCAACCGTAGCGAACCGGCCAATCATCGGCTAGACATGGGCCGGCGCCCATCATCTGCCTCCTTCCGGCGCCCGGAACGCAGCCGATGGACAAATCCCGCATTGTCGCCGTCATTCTCGTCATCACCATTGGCGTGTTGTGGGGGCTGAACTGGCCTGCCGTGAAATTCGTTCTCGGCACGCTGCCGCCGTGGACATTCCGCGCGCTGGCGTTCGGGCTCGGCGGCATGCTGCTCGCAGCGATTGCGAGGATGGCTGGCGAAGCGCTTTGGCTCGAGAAGCGGCACCGGTTGCCGATGATCGCGGCCAGCCTGTTGACGGTGTTCGGCTTCAACCTGCTCACCGCGTTCGGTCAGCTGCTGACCGAAACCTCCAAGGCGGCAATCATCGCCTTCACCATGCCGATGTGGGCGGCGCTCATGTCAGCCGCGTTCCTGGGCGAGCGGATCGGCATCAACAAGGTGATCTCGCTGGTCCTCGGCATGGGCGGACTGGCCGTGCTGCTGCTGTCAGACGGATCCGAATACTTCGACAGGCCGGCAGGCTTCATCGTGATGCTGGGCGCAGCCGTTTCATGGGCCGCCGGCACGGTCCTGCTCAAGGCCCGTGACTGGCCGCCAAGGCCGCTTGCACGTTCGGCGTGGCTGGTCGGCATATCGGCGGTGCCGGCCGCGATGGGCGCACTGCTGCTGGAGCATCCGTGGACGCTGAACCCGCCCCCGGCCCCTGTCGTGGCGGTGATGGCATTCCACGTCATCGGGCCGGTGGCGATCTGCTATGCCGCGTGGACGGTGCTGATCGCAAGGCTCCCGGCATCAACCGCCGCCATTGCGACGCTGCTCATTCCGGTGGTTGGCGTACTGTCATCCAGCGTGCTGCTCGGCGACCAGCTTACGCTATCGAAGCTGGCCGCACTCGGCATGATCGTCGCCTCGGTGGCATTCGTGCTGATCAGGCCGTTCCGGCGAAGCGCGGCTTAGCTGGCCAGCTAGCTCGCCAGCTGGTCCAGTTCCGCCTCGAGCTGACGGATGGCTGTCAGGTCGGCTGCAATCTCGCCGGAAATGACGGAGATCTCGCGCTGCAGGTCTGCGAGCCGGCTGACCTTCTGCTCAAGAATGTCCAGCCGGCTGGTGCGCGAGTCGACGGGCTCGTATTGCTCGCCGCCGCCAAGCAGCCACAGCAGCGGCACCGAGAGAACGCCTGCCAGCATCTGCAACTTGTTCGGACGCGGCGTGCTCTTGCCGGCCTCCCAGGCCTTAAGGGTCTTCTGGGAAACGGCTGCAAGGCGGGCAGCCTCGGCCTGGGTCAGGCCTGCAGCTTCGCGGGCTTCAACAAGGCGGTGTGCAATGGATGTCGTAGGGCGCGTCAAGGCGAGCCTCCTTTCGCGGGCGGTCAAATGGTCAGGTTCTGTTGGATTTTTGTAGGATAACGGCATTGCTCCGGCAGAACAACCTGACAATTCGACGCCCTTGAAAGATTACGCCCGTCGGATGTTTTCGCGCCGCGCCTTGATCAGCGAGGCAGCCGGGTCACAAGCCAGCGGCGCGGCCAGTGCGCTTTTCACGTCATCACGGGTCAGGCCGATATCGGCGAGCTGGTGGTCGGTCATTTCCGACAGCGCCGATACCTCGATGCGGTTGCGCAGGCTGTTGCGCAGCGATGTGAGCGCCGAAATGACGCCGCCTGCGACCCAGGACTTGCGGGCGTGGGTGCGGGGTGAAGTGTCGATGTTGGTGTGCATGACGTAGTCTCCTTTCGTTGAACTGAAGCCACCATGCGCCACCCCTCCTGCCAACCTTGTGTCAGTTGCCTGTCAGCACTCCTGACAGCATGATGTCAGGAGGGTTGAGGTAGAACTGCTGCACACATCAACGAGGACCAGTCAGCCCCATGCGCCGCGCCGACCGCCTGTTCGAGATCATCCAGTTCATGCGCCAGCGCCCGCTGACGCGAGCCCGGGACCTGGCTGACAAGCTGGAGGTATCGGAGCGCACCATCTATCGCGACATCGCCGACCTGATGGCATCTGGCGTGCCGATCGAGGGCGAGGCGGGCATCGGGTACGTGATGCGCGCTGGCTATGACCTGCCGCCGCTGATGTTCAAGGAAGCCGAGATCGAGGCGCTGGTGCTTGGGGCTCGCATCGTGCAGTCGTGGGCCGACCAGGAACTTGCCGACGCAGCCGGCAGTGTCATCGCCAAGGTCGAGGCGGTGATTCCGGAAGCGCTGCGGAAGTTCATGATCAACACGGCGCTGCTGGCGCCGTCGCTGCACTACATGGAACCGATCAGTTTCGACCTTGCCGAGCTTCGCAACGCACTTCGCGACCAGATGCTGCTCGACATCGACTACCGCGACGCCCATGGCGACGGCAGCTCGCGGCAGGTACGGCCCCTTTCGGTGGCGTATTTCGGTCCGGTCTGGGTGATGGCGGCGTGGTGCGAACTGCGCCAGGGCTTCCGCACCTTCCGGCTGGACCGGATTACCCGGTTCGAAGTCACCGCAAGACGCTTTCCCAACGAGCCGGGCAAGACGCTGAAGGACTTCCTGGCCCGCGACGATACCTGGACCCGTGGCCGCGACGGCAAGCACGTCACGGGTTCCGACCCGCAACACTGACACCAAAAATGAGACTTGCACTCCCAAAAGTGCCTGCTGTCCATGTGCTTTGGCGAAACTGGTTCTGGCTGGCACCATCCTTGTGCCAGTAAACAGGGAGCATCGGTTTATTGCAGGCGGAAGCATCTGCCCTCGTGCAGCATGCGCCCCTGTTAGCCCAAGAGGAACAGCTCCATGAAAATGACCACTGAAGAAGCTTTCGTGAAGGTGCTGCAGATGCACGGCATCGAGCATGCGTTCGGCATTATCGGTTCGGCCATGATGCCGATTTCCGACCTTTTCCCGAAGGCGGGCATAACGTTCTGGGACTGCGCGCACGAGTGCAACGCCGGCATGATGGCCGACGGCTACACCCGCACCACCGGCAAGATGAGCATGATGGTAGCGCAGAACGGCCCCGGTATCACCAACTTCGTGACCCCGGTGAAGACCGCCTACTGGAACCACACGCCGCTGCTGCTGGTGACGCCGCAAGCCGCCAACAAGACCATCGGCCAGGGCGGCTTCCAGGAAATCGAGCAGATGCGCCTGTTCGCAGACATGGTGTGCTACCAGGAAGAAGTGCGCGACCCGTCTCGCATCGCCGAAGTGCTGAACCGGGTGATCGAGAAGGCCTGGCGCGGTTCTGCGCCTGCACAGATCAACGTGCCGCGCGATTTCTGGACCCAGGTGATCGACATCGAGCTGCCGCAGGTGGTCAGGCTGGAGCGGTCTCCCGGCGGCCAGCATGCCATCGAGGACGCTGCGAAGCTGCTGTCGGAAGCCGAGTTCCCGGTGATCCTGAACGGCGCCGGCGTGGTGCTGTCCGGCGCCATTCCCGCGGCTGCCGCACTGGCGGAAAAGCTGTCGGCGCCGGTGTGCTGCAACTACCAGCACAATGACGCCTTCCCCGGCTCGCACCCGCTGTTCGCCGGCCCGCTGGGCTATAACGGCTCGAAGGCGGCAATGGAGCTGATCTCCAAGGCCGACGTGGTGCTGGCCCTGGGCACCCGCCTCAACCCGTTTTCCACCCTGCCCGGCTACGGCATCGACTACTGGCCGAAGCAGGCCAAGCTGATCCAGGTCGACATCAACTCCGACCGCATTGGCCTGACCAAGAAGGTGGCGGTCGGCATCCAGGGCGATGCCAAGGCGGTTGCCGAGCAGATCCTCGCCAAGCTGTCGCCGTCTGCCGGTGACAAGGGCCGCGCCGACCGCGAGGCCCTGATCCACCGGACCAGGTCGGCATGGCTGCAGACGCTGTCCTCGATGGACCACGAGGACGACGATCCGGGCACCACCTGGAACGAGCGCGCCCGCAACGCCAAGCCCGACTGGATGAGCCCGCGCATGGCATGGCGCGCCATCCAGGCAGCGCTGCCCAAGGAAGCCATCATCTCCTCCGATATCGGCAACAACTGCGCCATCGGCAACGCCTACCCGACCTTCGAGCAGGGACGGAAGTATCTCGCCCCCGGCCTGTTCGGCCCGTGCGGCTATGGCTTCCCGGCAATCACCGGCGCCAAGATCGGCAATCCGGACACGCCCGTCGTGGGCTTTGCCGGCGACGGCGCCTTCGGCATCTCGATGAACGAGATGACCGCCGTGGGCCGCAAGGAATGGCCGGCCATCACCATGGTGGTGTTCCGCAACTACCAGTGGGGTGCTGAAAAGCGCAACACCACGCTGTGGTACCAGGACAACTTCGTCGGCACCGAGCTGGACCCGGACGTCTCATACGCGAAGATTGCCGAAGCCTGCGGCCTCAAGGGCGTGCAGGTGAAGACCATGGACGAACTGACTGCCGCGCTGGACAAGGCCGTCGAGGACCAGATGAAGCATGGCGTGACCACCTTCATCGAAGCCCTGATCAACCAGGAACTGGGCGAACCGTTCCGTCGCGACGCCATGAAGGCGCCGGTTGCGGTGGCCGGCATCGACCCCAAGGACATGCGTCCGCAGGCGGGCGCGGTCTAGGCGTGTCTTGAGCCAGACCGGCGACATCATCGCGTTCGGCTTGCCGTTCGGACTGGGGCCAGGAGCAGCAATGTTCCTGGCCTTCTGCATTCTAGGCGCCGCGTTCATCCGCGGCTATTCGGGCTTCGGCTTTTCGGCGCTGGTGGTGTCGGCCTCCGCGCTCGTCACCAGTCCGTTGTACTTCGTGCCCGTGGTCATGCTGCTGGAAGTGGCCGCCACAATCGGGCAGGCGCCCGCCGCGTGGCCCAATGCCAACAAGCGGTTGCTGGGGCTGATGTTGCTAGGGGCCTGCATCATGATGCCCCTGTCCGTTTGGGGGCTGGCGAGCCTCGACGTGGACGTGCTGCGTATGGTGATCTCGCTGTGGGTGCTGGCAATGTGCGCCCTGCTGCTCACCGGCTGGTCGATCCGGCGGCAAGTCGGCGCACCGGGCTATGTCGCGGCGGGCCTCGTGTCCGGCCTCGCCAACGGCGCGGCGGTGGGCGGGTTGCCGGTGGCGCTGTTCCTGGCGGCGCAGAACATTCCCGCCATCGTCTTCCGCGCCACGCTGATCTTCTACCTGTGCGCCATCGACCTGGTGGCGTTGCCAATGCTGGGCTTCAACGGTCTCATCACCCGCGACACAGGGATCGCCGCCCTGATCAGCCTGCCGCTGCTGGGCCTTGGCGTATGGCTGGGCGGCCGGCGCTTCATCTCCGCCTCGCCGGAAAACTTCCGCCGCATGGCGATCTCGCTGCTGGCGTTCCTGGCGGTGCTGGGATTGCTAAAATCTGCGCTGTGAGCGCAACTTTCAGTTAAGACTTTGTCCGGGTTCGGAGCTTATTCTCCTGTTGGGGAGATGGGGCATGAACACACCTGAAAAGGACTTCGACGCCGTTCTGAAAGCGGTCGAATCGGGCCATGCCCGCGACCTGACCGCGATTGCCGGTTTCGTGGTTTCACTGGCAGCAGCCACTGCTGCGCTAGGCACGCTGGCCGGGCTGCTGGCCTGAGCGGCATCACCCTTCCGGGGGTTTTCGCTTCTGCGGCTTACCCTTGAACTTCGACGGTTGCTTGCCACCCTTCTTCAGCTTGCGCTTGGGTTTGGGGTCTTCGGCTCGTGCGCCCTTGTGCTGCCACTTGGGCTTCGGCCTGGGTTTCCCACCCGCTTCGGCACCTTCGGATTCCCGGGCCTGCCACTTCGGCTTCGGCTTCGGCTTTGCATCCGCATCACCCGCTTCGGCATCCCGGTGTTGCCATTTCGGCTTGGGACCGGAGTATGACTTCGGCTTGCGGTCTTGGGCCGGTTTGCGATCTGCCCTGTGCTCTTGCGGCACGGGCTCGATGCTGGCGGCAGAGAGGTCCGGCGGGCCATCGAGCCGGGTCAGCCGGACGCCGGACTCAAGCTGCATCTGCGGGCCAATCGATGCCTCGAACCCGTCAACGCTGCGTGCCTGTATCTCCACAAAACTCATGGTCTCGTGCACCCGGATGGCGCCGATCGATCTGGCAGTGATATTGCCGGCGCGGCACAGCATCGGCAGCAGCCAGCGCGGTTCGGCCTTTCTTGAGCGTCCGATGGAAATGGAGAACCACACGCTGTCGCCGAACGATTCCTGCTCGCGCGGCGCCTTCGCCCGGTCGCGATCACGATCGCGGTTGCGGTCACGGGAGGAAGCCATCGGGTCCGGGGCGGACAGCTCTTCCGGCGCCGACACCCGGGCGTTGTGCAGACGCAGATAGGCGGCGGCGATCTGTTCCGGGCTATGGCTGGCCAGCAGCTTGCCGGCAAACTCGCGCCCTGTGTCGCTCAATTCCTCCTGCCACACCGGATCGTTGAGGAGCCGTTCTTCATCCTTCGCCAGAACATCGGCTGCGGACGGCGGCTCGGCCCACTCGGCCTGAACCTTCGCGCCCTGCAACAGCCGTTCTGCCTTGCGGCGCGCCCGGGTGGGCACGATCAGCGCGCTCACCCCCTTGCGGCCCGCCCGGCCGGTGCGGCCAGACCGGTGCAGCAAGGTTTCAGAGTTCGACGGCAGGTCGGCATGGATGACCAGGTCGAGGCCTGGCAGGTCGATGCCGCGCGCTGCCACATCGGTTGCCACGCACACCCGCGCGCGTCCGTCCCGCATGGCCTGCAGCGCGTGGCTGCGTTCGTTCTGGCTCAACTCGCCGGACAGCGCCACCACCGGGAAGCCCCGGTTGGAAAACCGCGTGGTCAACCGGTTGACCGCCTCGCGGGTGTTGCAGAACACGAGTGCGTTGCCGGCCTCGTAGAAGCGAAGCACGTTGATGACGGCATGCTCGACGTCGTGCGGGTTGACGTTCAGTGCGCGATACTCGATGTCGGCGTGCTGGGTCTGCTCGGCGGCGGTAGTGACGCGAATGGCGTTGCGCTGGTACTGCTTTGCCAGGTTGGCAATGGCGCGGGGCACGGTTGCAGAAAACATCAGCGTGCGGCGGTCCTCGGGTGCTTCGCCGAGAATGAACTCCAGGTCTTCCCGGAAGCCAAGGTCGAGCATCTCGTCGGCCTCGTCCAGCACGATGGCGCGCAAGCTGCCGGTGTTGAAGGAACCGCGCTTGATGTGGTCACACAACCTGCCGGGCGTGGCCACGACGATATGGGCTCCACGGTCCAGCGCGTTGCGCTCGGCGCGCATGTCCATGCCGCCCACGCACGATGTGACGACCGCGCCCGCCTTTTCGTAGAGCCAGGCCAGTTCACGCTTGACCTGCATGGCAAGCTCGCGGGTCGGCGCGATGATCAGCGCCAGCGGTTCGGCTGGCGGGCCAAAGCGTCCGTCCTCGCCGAGCAGCGTCGGGGCGATGGCAAGGCCAAAGCCGACGGTCTTGCCCGAGCCGGTCTGGGCGGAGACCAGCAGGTCGGCCCCATCATACTCGGGGCGGGTCACTTCCGCCTGTACGGGCGTGAGGGTGGAATAACCGCGCTGTTCCAGCGCGGCGGCAATGGTTTCGATCATGATGGTCACTTAATCGCAGTTATCCGGGGAGTGGCTCTCCATGCTTGATGGCGTGGCGGGCCGCGAGACCGCAGTACGTACCCGAGTTTCAAGCGCCGCGATTTGCTGGAGATAGCGCCGAAAACGCAGCGTGTATAGCGCTGATCGTGGCCGGGCACGTGCTATCTTGCCGCTGGCAGCATATGGCCGCTCAATCCGCCGTGGCCATCAGGATGACGGCGGCGGAGACGACGTCCTCCACCGAGCAGCCACGCGAGAGGTCGCACACAGGCTTGCTGAACCCCTGGAAGAACGGGCCGATGGCGTCGGCATTGGCCATGTACTGCACCAGCTTATAACCGATATTGCCCGAGTTCAGGTCAGGGAAGATCAGTACGTTGGCATCGCCTGCCACGCCCTTCCCGCCCTTCACCTTGCGTGCCGCAACCGACGGCACTAGGGCTGCATCGACCTGGAGTTCACCCTCGATGGCAAGCTCAGGCGCAAGCTGGTGAACCAGCGTCAGCGCATCCGTCACCTTGCTGACGGTGGCATGGGCGGCGCTGCCCTTGGTCGAGAACGACAGCAGCGCACCGCGGGCCGGTTCGTCCAGCAGCTTATCCGCCGTGGCCATGCTGGCGATGGCGATTTCGGCAAGGTCTTCGGCGGAGGGGTCGATGTTCACCGCGCAGTCGGAGAAGATGAAGTCCTTGCGGCCCTGGCCCCGGTGGTTGGGCACCGACATCAGGAAATAGCTCGACAGCCGCTTCACACCTTCGGCGCGGCCGACGGTTCTCAGAGCGGCGGAGATGACCTTGGCGGTTTCGCACACCGCGCCGGCAATCAGCCCGTCGGCTTCGCCCGCTTCGACCATGACGCCGGCGAGGTAAAGCGGTTCACCGGCCATCTCGTCGAGCGCATCAGAGGTCAGGCCGGGTTTGCGCGCTTCGAGAAAGTTGCGCACCCGTATGGTCAAGTCAGGTTGATACGGGTCCAGGGTCGCGATGCCGTCGATGCCCAGGCCATGAGCTTCGGCTGCACGGCGGATGCTTTCGGGTTCGCCCAGCAGCAGCGGACGGGCGATCCCGGCGCCGGCGAGGCGGACGGCTGCTTCAATAATGCGTGGGTCATCGCCTTCTGGAAATACAATCCGTCCATTGCGCGTCGCGGCGCGGGTGGCAAAGGGTTCGACAATGTTGTGCACGGAAGGGCCTGAAATGATTTGGATTTCTGCGGTTATTCTACAAAGAACATTCCGGAACAAGCCAGAGGAAGCACCAGATTCCTGCATTTTCCCGGCCAGCACGGGTAATAAGCGCCCGAAAATTGCCCAAACAGGATCACATTGACGTCGCGTTCACCCGGAAAACTCCGAAGCTGAGGGACGGCTCACCTGCAAAGGCAACCCTCAAGATGACAGACAGTGCCGAACGCCCCCTCATCGGCCCTGATACCGGCAGCGACACCGACGCCGCTGGAGATTCGGCGCGGCAGGATGACGGCCTGACGTCGATTCCTCCGGCGCTGGAAAATGCAAGGCCGGGCTGGCGCACGGACGCCAGCGATGACGCAGTTGCCCATGAAGGCTTCAACCGCGCCGACTTGGATGATGATGACGATGGCCCGGTGATCAGGCGGATCCGGAGCGCCCAGGCGCCCGGCATGTTCTCACGCCAGCTTGGCCCGGCATCCGGACCTGAACCGGACGAGTTCGATGAGCTTGCGGCAACTCCCATGCGCGAGCGCGAGCCGCTCCACAACCCGGCTTCGCGTGCTCACTACAGCCAGCCATATCCGCGCAGCAGCCGCAGGCACGAGCACGAGGAATTCTCGGTTGCCGCCATTCGCGAGAAGCGGATGCGGCGGCCTGCCGGCACCCATACGCCCACGAAGCTTGGCACCAAGCTGACGGTCGCGGCGCTGGCCAGCGTCTGCATGATCTCGGCTGGCGTGGCGCTTGGCCTTTATGGGCAGGAGATCGGCCGGGTCATCGAACAGCAGGTCCGCGTGGCAAGTTCCGCGGTAAACGTCGCCATCGGGCAGGTTGTCTCGGCAACAGTCAGCAGCCTCGATCAGGGGAGTGATGACAAGGCAACGGCCAGCCCTGACAACACCGGCGGGACTGCCTCGGCCGCTGCGGAAAGCGCAACTCCCGAGCCAGCCGCACCGGCCACCGGCCGCAAGCTGATTTACAAGCGCCTTCCGACTGCTGCGGAGAACACGGCAAGTCCTAGCGGAAATACCGGAAAGCCGCGCGACGTTCGTACGGTCAATGCAGCGTCGCTTGGCGGAATTGAACAACTGCTTGCGCCGCCTGCCGACTTCGTTCCAGGCACGCGTGAAGTGGACTAGCGAGCGGGCCAGACTCCCTGCTACCCGCAGCAGCCGGCGGCTCCGGACAACCAGGTATGTCCGGGGCCGTTTTACGTACCGCTCCCCGGGCAACGCTTGCCGCCGAGTTCAGCTCGATGGCTTGCCGAACAGCGCGTTGTGGAGCTTCTTGTCGCGACCGTAAATGTCCTTCCGGAACTCCACCGATCCACCCTCGCCGCGCCAGGCCGTGGCATAGACGATGTGCACCGGGATTTTTTGCGGCAGCTTCACGCGGGTCGTTTCGCGGGTCTCCACCACTGCCTTGATGCGCTCAAGGTCCCACCCGGGCACATCGCGAAGGATGGTCTCGCCGAATTCCAGCGGCTTGTAGACGCGGATGCAGCCGTGGCTGAAGGCGCGCTGCGTCTTGGCGAACAGAGCGCGCGACGGCGTGTCGTGCAGGTAGATCGCATGCTTGTTGGGCAGCATGAACTTGATCAGGCCGAGGGCATTCTTCTCGCCCGGCTTCTGGCGGATTGTGAACGGGAAATCGCCGCGCGAATACTGGTTGAAATTGACCGACGAGAACGGAATTTCCTTGCCGCCAGCGAGAAGTTCGAAGTTAGGACCAAGGTAGATCGGATTCTGCTGAAGCTTTGGCAGCATCTCCTTGGTGGCGATGGAGTACGGCACGGTCCAGGTCGGGTTGATCTCAACGTATTCGAGCTCGTCGGAGAAGATCGGCGTCTGGTGCTTGTCCTTGCCCACCATCACCGGCCGGGCTTCCATCAGCTGGCCGTCTTCATAGCGATAGAGCTCAAAGGCGGCGATATTCACCATCAGGTGCTTGTCGCCCATGTCACGCGGCATGTGGCGCCAGCGCTCCATGTTGACAATGATCTGCTGCATCCGCTCTTCAGCCGTCACGTTCAGCATCGACAGGGAGTTGGGGCCGATGACACCGTCCGGTTCAAGCCCATTGCGCTTCTGGAACTGCTCGAACGCGAGCACCAGATCATCGGCATACAGGCTCGGATCAGCCGGGCTGCGCGGGCTGATGTCACCCGACTTTTCCAGCCGGGCGCGAAGCTGCGGCACGCGCGGGTCGCTCATGCCGGGTTTCATTACCTCTCCCCTGTCCACGGTGCCCCAACCACCGTTCGCGGCAATCTGCCGGTACTTGCGCAGCAGAGACTTGAGCGCGCGGTAGTGGGCGTTTTGCGGCTCCACGCTGTCAAGATAGCGGGAGGGGTCGTCCTGGGCACTGACGCCTTGCAGCAAGGCCAGCAGATCGATCTCGCGCGGCTTCTGGAAATGGTCGCGGTCGATCTTGTGCAGGATCACGCGTCCGGTCGCCAGGTCCTTCGCATAACTCAGGAAAAATGCGGAATAGGCGATCTCGGTATAGCCGGCCGCCAGTGCATTGGTGGGGTCGATCTGGTCGCGCAGGTCGACAAGATATTCCACCGGATAGTCTTCGTATTGGAGACCGTCATCCTCGGCGAACTCCAGCCGTTGCACCAGCGGGTTCATCCGGCCGGTGCCGACCCACAGGATTTCACCCTGGTTGTCGATGTAGTGTTGCTTCAACACATCGCGGACGCGCTCAAGCTGCAGAGGCAGCCGGTCCTTGTGATTGAGGATCTGGACGATTGCTTCCCTGGTAACCTGGGCGCTGGGGGCAGCGTTGCCCTTGGCGGCAAGGACAGGAGTAATGGCAAGACTGGAAAATGCCACAAGCCCGGCGAGAGCAATGCCCGCAGCGGCGAGCATTCGAATGGCATAAGTCCGCTTCATCAGTAATCTCCCCGTTTCATGCCTGATGACATGGTGAACACGCCGATTCACCAGCGTATCGAACAGTGTAAGCATACCTGCCGGACACTTCAAACGTGCATCTACCCGCACAACGGAACTTGCTGTCCCTCTCGCGAGGATGTGAACGCTGTTGCGGGAAGGCTTTGCCCATGCATCCAGCTTGTGACACGCTAATGTGCGGGTTTTGAGGTGACCGAACGGATGGAGTAGACTTGCGACCATGCCCGACATGAGTTTCGACCTTGACGCTGCCCTTTCCGCCATGCCGCGCAACAGGCTGGAAGACATGGCCGCAGCCGGGCAGACCGTGCGCGAGATGTTGCGGATACTCAGGAAGTCCGGGCAGAACATGGTCGGACAGTGCCTGTCCAACCAGGGCACCTTCTATGAACTGGATCACTATCCAAAAGGCGACGTCTACGACAGCGAGACGCATTCTCAATACTACTACCATGCCCATCGGGCAGGAGCCGGCGAGCATGGTCACTTTCACACCTTCCTGCGCGCTGCCGGCATGCCAGCCGGCATCGAACCGGTGCCATACGCGGGCAAGGCCCTGAGACCGGCAGGCAAGGACGCACTGACCCATTTCGTTGCTGTATCGATGGACCGGCCGGGCAATCCGATCAGGCTGTTCACCACCAACCGCTGGGTGACCGACGAGACGTTCTACCGGGCCGAAGACGTGATCTCGCTGCTCGACCGGTTCTGCATCGAGATGTCTTATCCCTGCCTTGCCACCAACCGCACGCTGACAGCGCTGTTGCGGCTGTTCCGGCCGCAGATCGAAGCCCTGCTGCTGGAGCGGGACAGGACGATAAGTGCGTGGCAGGCGGAAAGGCCGAAACAAGACGTCTACGACAACCGCGAACTTGAAGTGACCTCGCAAATTGCGATCGACATCGCGTCGCAGATCGAGGCCGTGTCGGCTGCGCTGGCGGCCAGGACGGCTGCCTGAACCTGGCCGGCCTTCAGCTGCCGAAAATACTTTGTGGACCGAGAATAAGCAATATGCGCCGTGGTCGCTTACTTCGTTTTATTCCGCCCAATAGTCCGCATTGATACACGTCAATATACCCCTCAAAAATCCTTCTATTATTGAATATATGAGGATTTGATGAGAAATTTACTCAGCATTATTACCGTTGCGTTCGTCTTCATGGTGGCCGCACCAGCCGCACAGGCTGGCTGGGAGGCCCACACCACGGCAGACGTGAACATGCGCGAAGGGCCAGGCTCGCGATATGCCGTCATCACGGTGATCCCGGCCGGCGAACCGGTCTATGTACACGAGTGCCCCAGCAGCTGGTGCGACGTCGGCTGGAACGGTTATCGCGGCTATGTCTACAGCCGCTATCTGAGCGGTAGTGGCGAATATCTGGATGGGTATGCTGCACCGCCGCCTGTCATCATCGAGCGGTATCCCTATCGCGGGCGCTATCATGCTCCCCACAGGCGCAAGCACTATGACCGGCACAAGCGGCACCGGAAGTACAAGCGCCACCGGTCGCGCAAGCACATCGAGAAACCATCCAGATCGCGCAAGCACTACAAGCGCTCGCACAAACGCAAGAGCTACCATCGCTCGGGCAAGCGGCGGTCACTGCAGAGGTCGCACCGCAGCAGGAAGCATCTGAAGCGTCATCGCAGCCGGGGAAGCGCCAAGCGGCCGTACAAGCGCCGCAAGAAATTCCGCAGATCTCGATAAGGAATGAGGCCTTGCCCCGGCGTGCTGCAGGAGCAAGGCTGATCTGGCTTACACGTTGAGCAGCAGGAACTCACGCTCCCAGGACGAGATCACCTTGCGGTACTGAACCTGCTCTTCTTCCTTGACCGCCATGAACGCTTCCACGAAGCGGGAGCCCATGACCTGCTTCAGTGAACGGGAATAGTTCAGCTTGTTCATGGCGTCGTCGAGGTTGATCGGCAGCGAGTGAGCATAACGGTAGGCCGAGCCCTCGATGGGCGCTGTCGGCTTCAGCTTTTCCATCATGCCTAGGTAGCCGCAGGCAAGCGAGGCGGCGATACACAGGTACGGGTTGGCGTCGGCGCCGGGTACCCGGTTCTCGATGCGGATGTTGTCCGGGTCAGACTGCGGCATGCGCAACGGCGCGGTCCGGTTGTCGATGCCCCAATGGGTGTTGGTCGGCGCATCGGCATTTGGTACGAGGCGGCGGTAGGAGTTGACGTTCGGCGCGCAGAAGGCCGTCGCTGCCGCCATGTAGCGCTGCAGGCCACCGACATGGGCGAGGAACTGGCGCGACGGCTTGGTGCCCTTGCCGCGGAACAGGTTGCGGCCGGTCTTGATGTCGAGGACCGACTGGTGCAGGTGCATGGCCGAGCCCGGCTCGTCCTGGTGGGGCTTGGCCATGAAAGTTGCGTAGACGTCGTGCCTCAGCGCGGCCTGGCGGACGATGCGCTTGAACAGGAACACCTGGTCGGCAAGGTCGAGCGGGTCGCCGTGGTTGAAGTTGATCTCGAGCTGCGCCGGTCCACTTTCGTGGCTTATCGTGTCGACGTCGAGGTCGGCAGCCTCGCAGTAGTCGTAGATGTCCTCGACGATCGGATCGAAGTCGTTGGCCGCGTCGATGCCATAGGCCTGGCCCACCTTCTCGGCCCGGCCGCTGGTGCCCACCGGTGGCTCGAGCGGGTAGTCGGCGTCAATGTTCTTCTTGACCAGATAGAATTCCAGTTCGGGCGCCACCACCGGCTTCCAGCCCTGATCGGCGTAGAGCTGCAGCACGCGCTTGAGGACGTAGCGCGGGGCAATATCAACCGGCTTGTCGTCGAGATAGCGGGCGTTGCAGATTACCTGGGCGGTGGGGTTTGCATGCCAGGGAACGGTTTTCAGCGTGTCGGGGTCAGGCACCAAGTACACGTCGCCGGAGGCGTCTGATACGGGTGAATCCTGCCACGAGTACTTGCCGGTAACGGTGAGGATGAAAATGTCCTCGGGCACCCGCATGGAGCTGTTGCCGACACCCTTGAGAAACTTCTTGACCGGCAGGATCTTGCCGCGGGGCGTGCCGGCCATGTCCGGCACCAGGCATTCGATTTCGTCTATGTTGCGCTCGGCGCACCAGTTCGCAAAGAATTCGGCTGTCATGAACCACCATGCTTGAGTGAGGCGGCTGGCAGGACCGGGGATGATCTCGCCTGTAGAGGATGCCGCTCAAGCCACACTGGCCGGACAACCGCCGCCTACAATTCAGTATATGCCGATTGCTTGACGAAAAAAAAGCCGTGTTGGAGAATGAAATTCCATCACCGGGGCTGCTTCATCAAGTCGTACGCCCATTCCCTTTGAAGGCAATCATGGCATTTGAAGACAAAACCGACCGCGAGGCACGCCAGTTCCTTGCCAACAATCCCGATGTCGTAACCATCGACATGCTGGTGCCAGACATGAACGGCATCCTGCGTGGAAAGCAGCTTACCCGCGAGTATCTGCCCAAGCTGTACACCGAGGGTGTGCGGATGCCCGGGTCGATCTACCTGCTCGACTGGACGGGGCAGAATATCGGCACGCTGGATTACGGCTCATCCGACGGCGATCCGGATTTCCTGTGCTTTCCCGTCGAAGGCACGCTGGCGCGCATCGACTGGGCCCGGCGGCCATCGGCACAGGTCATTGCCTCCATGGTGGACTCGAAGGAAAGGCCGCATTTCGCCGATCCCAGGCATATTCTCAGCCGGGTGCTGGACCGCTTCAGGGAGATCGGGCTGACGCCTGTCGTTGCGATCGAGTACGAGTTCTACTTCATCGACCAGGAGGCCGCCGCCAACGGCAACATCATGCCGGCGCGCGGGCGGGAAACCGGATGGCGGCCGGGCACGGTGAACGTCTACGGCGTGGAGGAGCTTTACGACTTCGAGGCGCTGCTCGACGAGATCCAGCAGGTCTGCAAGGAACAGGACCTGCCGGCTGAAACCTTCGTCAAGGAGTATGCGACGGGCCAGTACGAGATCAACCTGCACCACACCGACGATGCGCTAAAGGCGTGCGACCAGGCGATCCTGCTGGAGCGCTGCATCAAGTCGGTGGCGCGCAAACATGGCGTCATCGCCAGTTTTATGGCCAAGCCGTTCTCGGATCAGGCAGGGTGCGGGCTGCACATACACTGCAGCCTGCTGGACAAGGACGGCAACAACGTGATGACCGGGCCGATGGACGAGGTGACCGGGCGGCCGATCTCGGAAACCATGCGCCATGCAGTTGCCGGGCTGCTGACAACCATGCGCGAGGGCATGGCGATCTTCGCGCCCAACGCCAACTCCTACCGCCGGCTGCGGCCGGGCACCTATGCGCCGGTGCGGGGGCTGTGGGGCGGCGACAACCGCACGGTTCCGTTGCGCATTCCCGGCGGCAGCGAGAAGGCCGTACGCATCGAACACCGCGTAGCCGGAGCCGACGCCAACCCCTACCTGGTCATGGCCACGGTTCTGGCAGGCATCCACTATGGCATCGTCAACAAGCTGACGCCGCAGCCTCCCGTTGCCGGTGACGGTTATGCCAGCGAAAGCGGCATCGAACTGCCGATCCGCTGGCCGGTGGCGCTGGCGGCGTTCGACGAGAGCAACTTCCTCGACGACTACCTCGGGGCGGAGTGGTGCGACGCGTTTCTCGCCGCTCGCCGGTTCGAGGCCGAGAACCACCATTTCACCATCCACCAGCTCGACTTCGACTGGTACCTGAGGACGGCATGAGCGAGGCGGTACTCGACTCCACGACCTACTACCGCGCCACTGCGAACCGGGAGTTCAAGGGCGCCGCCGCAGCCCAGCTTCCCGGGCGGGTCGATGCGTGCGTGATCGGCGCGGGCTTCACCGGGCTGTCTGCCGCGCTGGAACTTGCAGCAGCCGGCAGAAGCGTGGCGGTGTTCGATACCGGTCCGGTGGGCTGGGGCGCATCGGGGCGCAATGGCGGACAGGTGTGCACCGGATTCTCGCCCGGCATGGCAGGCTTCGAGAAGCAGCTCGGTGCTGCCGATGCCAGGCTATGCTTCGACGTGTCCGAGGAAGCCAAGCGGCTGATGACCAGCCGCATCGGCAAGTATGGCATCGACTGCGACTTGACCTGGGGCTTTCTGCATGCCGCTGCACGGCCCAGCCATATTGCGCATCTGCAAGAACATGCAGACGAACTGGAGCGATATGGCGTGAGCGGTCTCGCCATGCTCAGCCGTGAGGAGCTGGCCGCCAAGGTTGGCTCGAAAGCCTATCACGGCGCCTTGCGTGAAAGCGATGCCGGTCACATCCACACGCTGAATTACTGCCTCGGCCTTGCCCATGCCGTGCAGCAGGAAGGCGGGATGATATTCGAGAACACGGCGGTGACAGCCGTGCAGGATGGCACGCCAGTGCGGTTGAGCCTGGCAGGCGGGCGCGAGATTGCCTGCGATCAGGTCATCGTTGCCTGCAATGCCTACCTCGGCACGCTGATACCGGGTCTCAATCACCGGGTGATGCCGGTGGCAAGCTATGTCATCACCACCGAAGGTCTGGGCGACGACCGCGCCCGCAACCTGATACGCGACCGGGAGGCGGTGACTGACAGCAACTTCGTGGTCGACTACATGCGGCTTACCGCTGACAACCGGCTGCTGTTTGGCGGGCGGTGCAGCTATTCCGGCATTCACCCCAAGGACCTGGCTGCCAACATGCGCCCGCGAATGCTGCGCATCTTTCCGCAACTCGAAGATGCCGCAGTTGAGTTTGCCTGGGGAGGCCACATCGGCATCACCTACAACAGGCTGCCCGACGTGGGCCGCCAGGGCCGCTCGATCTACTATGCGCACGGCTATTCCGGACAGGGCCTGATCCTTGCTGGCATGCTCGGAAAACTGCTGGCCGAGGCTGTGCTCGGCGACCAGACACGCTTTGACGTGTTTTCCCGGATCCGGCACCTGCCCTTCCCCGGCGGGGTGCTGAGACGGCCTGCCCTGACGCTGGGCATGCTGTACTACAGGTTGCGCGACATACTGTCATGAAGGCCGGCCACAGCGCTGAAGGCGCTAGTTCATTAAAATTTTAGTAGACTTCTTCACGGTTACCTAAAGATAGTTCACAGGCACGCGTGCGCGTTAAGATTTCATACACATGTGTGGCCGAATATCGCGTCCAACCGGGGCAATCTTTCATCCTGCTGTTGCAGCGACAAGGAATTGCGGCACATGCAATCCGGTATTGGGAGAGACAACAGAATGCTCAATAACCTCGCCCGCCTGACCAGGAACGAAGATGGTGCAACCGCCATCGAATATGGCCTTATCGCAGCCGCTACCGGCCTGAGCATCGCCGTAGTCATGCCCTCGATAAGCTCGAACCTCCAGAAATCCTTCACCAGCATTGCCGTCACCATCGGCGGCAACTGACCTCGCGCCGGAGCCTCAGGCAAGCCCCCTGCGCACCAGGTTCAAGGCCATCAGAAAGAGTGCTGCCAGCAGCACTTTCCTGAAGGTGTCCGGGTGCATGGCGTTTTGCAGGCGCATTCCCATCCACATTCCCGCATAGGCCAGAACACAGGCGATTGCGGAGAGCGCCGCCACCTGCGGCGTCAGCAGGCCGTTGACGATATAGCCCGCAAGCAATGGAAGGCCGCCCACGCCGAACGTGACGCCGACCGAGGAAGACCATTTGTGCTTCGGCACGCCGACTGCAATCAGGTACATGGTGAGCGGTGGCCCGTAAGCCGAAGTTGCGCCGCCAACAAGCCCCGAGGCAATGCCCGCCAGAATGCCAGCCGGGCGCTCCCAGTCGGGCGCAACGTGCGGCTTACAGCGGCTGACGTTCATGGCCACGAAGAACAGCACCACGATCCCCAGCATCAGCAGGATGGTTTCAGCAGGCCAGTTGGCTGCATGAAGCGAAACCGTGAAAACGCTGATCACGCAGGTCAGCATAAGCGGCCAGAAGCGCCTGGCCGCCTCCACGAGATCCTGTTTGCCGCCTGACAATGCAAGCTGGACGTTGGTGACCAGGATGGGAATAACCATCAGGCCAACCGCCAGCTTGGGCGGCAAGGCCAGCAGCATCAAGCTCAAGTCGACAAGCGGCAGGGCAATGCCCACGATGCCCTTACAGATGCCGCCCAGCAGCATGGCAAGAAACACCACCCCGACCTGCACCCAGGTGAAGCCGAAGATCAGATCGCCGGCGCTCACCCTGTCATTTCTTGCGGACGGGCACCGCGCGCCCATGCCTTGAGGCAGAGCAGTTCCCCGGCAATGGTGGCGGCAGCATTCGCGGTGAGTTCGGCATGGTCATACGGCGGAGAGACCTCGACCAGGTCCATGCCGGCGAAATCGATGCCCTTCAATTCACGCAGGATGGCAAGCGCCTGGTAACTGGTGAAGCCGCCAGGCACTGGCGTGCCTGTTCCTGGAGCAGTGGCCGGATCGAGGAAGTCGATATCGAAGGTCAGATAGGAAGGGCCATTGCCCAGCCGGTTGCGGATTGCGCCAGCCACCTCCGCGGCGCTCATGGCATGAACCTTGTCGGCAGTCAGCATCTCCATGGCCATGGCGTCCTCGCCCTTGAAGCAGGTCCGGATCCCAACCTGTATCGAGCGGGCCGGATCAATCAGCCCCTCCTGCAGCGCCAGCGAGAACATGGTGCCGTGGTCGATACGGTCTTTCGAGGCGTTGGGTTCAACGTCGCGATGGGCATCGAACTGGACCACGCCAAGCGGTCCGTGCGTCTTTGCTACGGCCTTCAGGACGGGATAGGTGATGTAATGGTCGCCGCCGAACGTGAGCGGGCACACACCCTTCGACACGATGGCGGAGAGATGTTTCTCAATGGCGCGCGGCACATCCTGCTTGCGGCCCCAGTCGAAGAAGCAGTCACCGTAATCGACCACGGCGAGCGTCTCGAAAGGGTCGAAACGCCACGGCCACACAGGTCCCCAGGAATGCTGGGCCGAGGCTGCGCGCACGGCCTGCGGGCCGAAACGGGTGCCGGGACGGTTGGTAACGGCCTGGTCGAACGGGATGCCCGTAACCGCGACGTCCACGCCCTTGAGGTTGCGGGTGTACTTGCGGCGCATGAAGGACAGCGCGCCGGCGTAACTCGCCTCGATGGAAGAGCCCATCAGATCGGCACGCCGGAAGGCAGCATCGCCCAGTGATGACTTGGGACTTACCATTTCGGGATTTCCTATTGGGTGAGGACGAGTGTGTCTTCCGGATGCCAGCTCAGCCACACGGACTTGCCCTTCTCGAGCAGCCCGTCGACCGCGCGGTCATTCTGGACGTTGACCTGAAGTTCGAGCCCGTCCGGGCAGGACACGAAGACGTTTGACACATCGCCATAATATGCAACGTCGCGAATCTCGCCCCTGACCGAAATATTGGTCTTCGACGTGGGCGCCTTCGCCAGCAAGTCGAGCTTCTCCGGGCGGACTGCCAGCGAGACCTTGCCCGACGCCTTGCCATCGTGCGGCACGGTGACGTTGCCGAGGCCCTTCGCGCTGCAGTTAAGACCACTTTTCGCCGCACCGGACACCTCTGCGTCGATGAGGTTGATCTTGCCGATAAAGTCGGCGACGAAGCGCGACTTCGGCTTCTCGTACAATTCTTCCGGACCGGCGATCTGTTTCACCTGGCCCTTCTCCATGACCGCAATGCGGTCTGCCATCGACAGCGCCTCGTCCTGGTCGTGGGTGACGATGATGAAGGTGATGCCGATGGCCTGCTGCAGGCGGGCAAGTTCAAGCTGCATGTGCTCGCGCAACTTGGCGTCGAGCGCGGACAGCGGCTCGTCGAGCAGCAGCACCTTGGGCCGCTTCACCAGCGCACGCGCCAGCGCCACGCGCTGACGCTGCCCGCCGGAAAGCTGGTCGGGCTTGCGGTCGGCCATGGGCCCCATCTGCACCATCTGCAGCGCCTCTTCCACGCGCGGACCGATTTCGCTGGCCGGTGTGCCGGTGACCTTGAGGCCATAGGCGACGTTGTCGCGCACGGTCATGTGCGGGAAAACCGCGTAGGACTGGAACACCATGTTGACCGGGCGCTTGTTGGCCGCAACGCCCGCCATGTTCTGCCCGTCGATAAGAATGCCGCCTTCACCGCCTGTCTCCAGCCCGGCGATCATGCGCAGGAGCGTGGTCTTGCCGCAGCCGGACGGCCCCAGCAGCGCGAAGAACTCGTTCGGCATGATGTCGAACGAGACGTTGTCCACGGCAATCACGCCGGGATAGCGCTTGGTGACATTCTGAATGGAGACGATGGGCTTCATGAGACGATACCTAGCCTTCGGACTTGCTCGGCGCCTGCAGTCGCATGGCGAGAACGGTGGCAACCAGCGTGATGACGATGAGCGCGGTGGAGGCGGCGTTGATGTCGGGCGACACACCGCGGCGGACCAGCGAGTAGACCTTGACCGGGAAGGTGTTGGTCTCGGGACCTGCCGTGAAGAAGGTGATGACGAAGTCATCGAGCGACAGGGTGAAGGCCAGCAGCGCACCGGCAATGACACCCGGCATCATGAACGGCAGCACCACGTTTCTGAAGGTTTGCCATTCGGTGGCGCCCAGGTCCTTAGAGGCTTCTTCAAGTTCGCGGTTGAACCCGGCAAGGCGGGCGCGAACGACCACAGCCACGAACGGGAACGAGAATGCGATGTGCGCGGCGGTGATGGCCGCCAGATTCAGCGGCCAGATCGAGAACAGCTCATTCCACCAGTGAATCGGGCCGCTCTCGAAGGTTCTCATCCAGCCGCCAATGCGGGAATACATCACCAGCACCGCGATGCCCATGCAGATTTCCGGGATCACGATCGGCAAGGCCATGACGCCTTCCGCGCCGGCCTTGAACGGAAACCGGAAGCGCCACAGCCAAAGGGCGGTTGCAGTTCCGATGATCGTGGCCACCACAGTGCACATGATCGCGATGGCGATGGAGTTCGTAAACGCCTCGACCAGCGACGCATTCTCCCACGCGACCTTGTAGTACTTGGTGGTAAAGCCCTGCCAGACAATGTTGCGCTTGGAGTCGTTGAAGCTGAAGGCGATGAGCTGAACGATCGGCGCATAGAGCAACACGAAGACCAGGATGCCGAAGCCGATGAGCCAGGGCGATCTGCCGTAATCGAGGGGGCCGCGCGAACGATTTTTTCCAGCCATGTTCAGACCCCCACCCTGCCCCTGGAGCGCGACCCGATGAAGGCGCGCAGCGCCAGCGCCAGAAACGTGACGTACATCAGTAGGAACGACAGTGCCGCGCCGAACGGCCAGTCATTGGCGGCCTTGAACTGGTCGGTGATGACGTTGCCGATCATGATGGCATTGGTGCCGCCAAGCAGATCCGGCACCAGGAACATGCCGAGCATCGGGATGAACACCAGGATCACGCCGGACACGATGCCCGGCATGGTGAGCGGCACGGTGACCTTCCAGAATGTGGTCCACTGGCTGGCGCCGAGGTCAAGACTTGCCTCGAGGTAGGACCGGTCGAGCCGCTCGATGGTGGCGTATAGCGGCAGCACCATGAACGGCATGAACACGTAGACCATGCCGACGATGACCGCCCCGTTGTTGTAGAGCAGCTCAAGCGGCTCATACGGTCCGATCAGCTTGTCCATGAAGGCAAGGTTCCACAGCCACTCGAGGAAATAGTTCAAGGTTCCACGCGTCCTGAACACCGCGATCAGCGCGTAGGTGCGGATCAGCAGGTTGATCCAGAACGGCAGGATGATGAGAAGCAGAAGCAGCGGCCGCCATCGCGGCGGCGAGAAACAGATACCGAAGGCGATCGGATAGGCAATGGCCAGGCAAAGCGCGCAGGCAATCGCGCTGATCCAGATCGATTTCCAGATAATGAGTAGGTAGACCTCCTTGAAGGCGCGGGCGTAGTTGGCGAAGGTGCCGGTGATCTCGATATCTACGATCGAGGTCTTTTCGCCGAAGGACATGCCCCAGATCAGGGCAAGCGGTATGAGAAAGAAGACCGTCAGCCAGAAGATTCCCGGCAGTGCGGTGACCCAGAAGACAACCCTGTTTTCTTTCCAGTTTTCCAAGATGAGCGCCCACCCGCTTTTGGCGAGGCCGGACCGCGCGCCGGTCCGGCCTGCCTATTTGTGCCGTCAGAACCGATTATGCGGCCTGGATGCGGGTCCACGACTCCGAGCGCAGCCTGGTCTTCTCTTCCGAATAGAGAGAGGGCTCGCACTTGGCGATCACTTCATCGGTCGGGAAGATGCCCGGGTTGCCGGTATACTCTTCGCTCATCTTGGCCTTGGCGGCAGCGTTGGCCGTGGCGTACTGGATGGTGTCGGCAATGTGCGCGCCGGCATCAGCATCCAGGATGTAGTTGAGGAAAGCGTGGGCGTTGTCGGGGTGCGGTGCGCCCTTCGGGATACACACGCAGTCCTGCCACAGCAGCGAACCTTCCGACGGCACCACATAGCTGAGGTCCTCGTCTTCGGCCATCACCTGGATGATGTCGCCGTTCCACTCCATCGCCAGGTCGACTTCACCGGAAGCGAGCAGGTCCTGGCCGTTGTCGTCTGCGTAGGCCTTGACGTTCTTCTTGCCGGCGATGAGGAGTTCCTCGGCGGCCTTCATCTCGGCCGGGTCGACCGAGTTGAACGAGTGGCCAAGGTACTTCAGCGCGATGCCGATGACGCTTTCGCCATCGCCCAGCAGCGCGATGCGGCCGGCATGGGTGTCGCCTTCCAGCGAAGCCTTCCAGCTGCCGGCGTCCTCAACCTTCGACTTGCGGTAGCCGTGGCCAAGCGTGCCCCACATGTAGGGGATGGAGTGCTTGCGGCCGGGGTCGAACGCGGCGTCCTTGAAGGCGTCGGCGATGTTGGACATGTTCAGGATCTTGGAGTGATCCAGCTCTTCCAGCATGCCGGCGGCAATCATGCGCTCAACGTAGTCGTTGGTCGGCACGATGACGTCATAACCGGGATTGCCTTCCTTCAGCTTGGCGAACAGCTCTGCGTTGTCGGCGTAGAGGTCCATCTTCACCTCAATGCCGGTCGCCTTGTTGAAATCGGCCAGCGTGTTTTCGCCGATGTAGGTGTCCCAGTTGTAGAAGTTCAGCTTCTTTTCTTCCTCGGCCATCGCCTTGTAAGGCATGAAGGTGAGACCGATGAAGGCTGCACCCGTACCCTTCAGGACCGAACGGCGCGAGGTCATAAAGCGTGGTTTGTAGGTCATTCAAGTTACTCCCTGTTTCCTGATTTGCCGGCTGCCGCTCATCGTCAGCGAGGGGTCGTGGCAGCCGGAAACTGATCGCAGTGTTAAACACTATGCAGCCGGATTCAACGGCTGATTTTAAGTGCTTGGCCCCTACTCTGCCTCGTGCTTGACGTCCGCCCAGGTTTTGTCGAGGGCAATGCGGGCAAGCTTCGCCCACTCGTCAATCTCCGCCTCGGTGATGCACAGGGGCGGCGAGAACACCATGGTGTCCCAGCAGGCGCGCATGACGAGGTTGTTGGCGAAGCAATGGTCGCGGCAGATGGTGCCGACGCGGCCCCAGTCGTCGAAACGCTCGCGGGTGTTCTTGTTCTTGACCAGTTCGATGGCGCCGATAAGGCCCTTGACGCGGACTTCGCCGACGATCGGGTGATCAGCCAGCGCGCCGATCTTTTCCTTCACCACGGCTTCCATGCGCGCGGCATTGCCGACCATGTCCTCGTCCTCGATGATGCGCAGGTTCTCCAGCGCCACGGCACAGGCCACCGGGTGACCGGAATATGTGTAGCCGTGGAAGAACTCACCGCCCTTTTCGAAGAATTCGCCGATCAGCTTGTCGGAGATGGCGACTGCGCCGATGGGCTGGTAGCCGGAGGACAGGCCCTTGGCCATGATCACCACGTCGGGTTCGAAGCCCATCGTCTGGTGGCCGAACCACTTGCCGGCGCGCCCGAAACCGCAAATCACCTCGTCGGCCACGATGGGGATGCCGTACTTGCCGCAGATCTTCTGGATCTCGGGCCAATAGGTCGACGGCGGCACCAGCACGCCGCCTGCCCCCTGGATCGGCTCGCCGACGAAGGCTGCAACCTTTTCTGGCCCCAGTTCGAGAATCTTGTCCTCGACTTCCTTTGCCGCCTTGAGGCCGAATTCTTCCGGGCTCATGTCTCCGCCGCACTGGAACCAGTCCGGTTCCTGCACGTGGTGGAAGCCGGGCAGCGGCAGGCCGCCTTGCGAATGCATCGCCGACATGCCGCCCAGCGAAGCGGAAATGCAGGTCGAGCCGTGGTAGGCGCGGCGGCGGGCGATGAAGTGCATGCGCTCGGGCTGGCCCTTGATCTCCCAGTAGCGGCGCATGAAGCGCACCATGGTGTCGTTGGCTTCGGAGCCGGAGTTCACGAAGAACACCTGGTTGAAGCGCTCGGGCAGCAGGCTCGCAACCTTCTCGGCCAGCAGTGTGGCGGGCACCGTCGTGGTCTTGAAGAAGGTGTTGTAGAACGGCAGGTCGAGCATCTGCTGGTAGGCAGCCTCGGCCAGTTCCTTGCGGCCATAGCCGACGTTTACGCACCATAGCCCGGCCATGGCGTCGAGCATCTTGTTGCCCTTGCCATCCCAGATGTAGACGCCCTTGGCGTGGGTGATGACGCGGGCGCCGCCGCCGGCATGGAATGACTTGTGGTCGGTGAAGGGGTGGAAGTGGTGCGCGGTATCAGCGGCGACCAGTTCCTCGATATTCAGGTTCTTGTTCATGGGAGTGCTCCAAGATGATCCGGGGAAAGAGCCTGCGCAAAAAGTTGCGCGAGCCCGCTCAGGCGATCATGGAGAACTTAAGGGTTGAAGCCGATGCGGGCGCAATTCAGCAGAACCTCGTCGTGGTTCACGCGCTGATCGCGCAGGCTCAGACAGCCAGTTTTTCCGATCCTGAAGAACATGGTGCAAAGAAGATGGCACGGCTTGTGTCGGCTTGGCAAGTTCAAGGCATATGCACCCTCTGCCTAAAATCTGGGCTTTGTGTCAGCGCCGTGACGCGCAATACTGGGTGTCACGATGGCTGAGAACTTCAATGAAATGCTGGGGCCGGACGGGCAGGTACGCGCGCCATACGCGATCCTGAAGCAATGGCTCGACACCCAGTCGCCCGCCGACCTGCGCGCCAAGATCCGCGAAGCTGAATCGATTTTCCGCCGCCTCGGCATTACCTTCGCCGTCTATGGCAACGAGGAAGCGGCGGAACGGCTGATCCCGTTCGACATCATTCCGCGTATCTTCGCCGCCAGCGAATGGCGCAGGCTGGAAGCCGGCATCCGCCAGCGCGTCGCGGCGCTCAATGCCTTCATCGACGACATCTATCACCGCCAGGAGATTCTGCGCGCGGGCCGGGTGCCTTCAGCGCTGGTGCTGCAGAACGAGGCCTACCTGCCGCAGATGGCAGGCATGACCCCTGCCCGCAACGTCTATGCCCACATCATCGGCACCGACATCGTGCGCGTGGGCGAGGACGAGTTCTACGTGCTGGAGGACAACTGCCGCACACCGTCGGGTGTGTCCTACATGCTCGAGGACCGAGAGGCGATGATGTACCTGTTCCCGGACCTGTTCGCCCGGCACCGGGTGGCGGCTATCGAGCACTATCCGCAGATGCTGCGCCGGACGCTGGACTCCGTGGCGCCGCCCGCCTGCGAGGGCGAGCCGACGTGCATCGTGCTGACGCCGGGCATCTACAACTCCGCGTTCTTCGAGCACGCCTTCCTGGCCGACGAGATGGGCGTGCAGCTTTGCACCGGCGACGACCTGTATGTCGATGGGGGCTTCCTTTACATGCGCACCACGCGCGATCCTGTCCGGGTAGACGTGGTGTACCGGCGCATCGACGATGCGTTCCTTGACCCGCTGACCTTCAACCCGGATTCGACGCTTGGCGTGCCCGGCATCTTCGACGCCTACCGGGCGGGCCACGTGACCATCGTCAACGCACCCGGCACTGGCATTGCCGACGACAAGGCGATCTATTCGTTCATGCCCGACATCGTGGAGTTCTACACCGGCGAAAAACCGTTGTTGAACAATGTACCTACGTGGCGTTGTTCGGAGGATGAATCACTCAAGTACGTGCTCGATCACCTGCCGGAACTGGTGGTGAAGGAGGTGCACGGCTCGGGCGGTTACGGCATGCTGGTCGGCCCCACCGCCAGCAAGAAGGAGATCACCACGTTCCGTGAAATCCTGAAGAAACGGCCCGACAACTACATCGCCCAGCCGACACTGGCGCTGTCGAGCGCGCCGACCTTCGTCAAGTCCGGCGTGGCGCCACGGCACGTCGACCTTCGTCCGTTCGTGTTGACCGGCGACCAGATCCGCATCACGCCGGGTGGCTTCACCCGCGTGGCCATGAAGGCGGGCTCGCTGGTGGTGAACTCGTCGCAGGGCGGCGGCACCAAAGACACCTGGGTGCTGGAGGACTGAACACCATGCTCCTGGGAAGAAACGCCGCCTCTCTGTTCTGGATGGCCCGTTACGTGGAGCGGGCGGAAAACATGGCACGCCTCGTCGAGGTGAGCTACCGCATCTCGCTGATGCCGAAGCCATTTCGCGGCCACACCAATGACTGGCGCTCGGTGCTGATCAGCGCCCAGTGCGAGGCGACCTTCGATGCCAAGTACGACGAGGCGAGCAAGGAGAACGTGATCCAGCACCTGGTGCTCGACCGGGAGAACCCCTCCTCCATCCGCTCGTGCATGGAGACGGCGCGCAACAACGGCCGCTCGGTGCGCACGTCGCTGAGCCGCGACGTGTGGGAGAGCCTGAATTCGACGTGGAACGAGTTGAGCCAGCTGCGCGCCTCGCACCTGAGTTCGGACAAACTGCCGGGCCTTCTGGACTGGATCAAGCAGCGCTCCATGCTGTTCCGCGGCGCGATGCTGGGAACGGCGCTGCGCCTCGACAGCTTTCACTTCAGCCAGGCCGGCGCGTTCGTGGAGCGGGCCGACAACACCGCGCGCATACTCGACGTGAAATATCACATCCTGTTGCCGCGTGGCTCGGGTCCAGGCAGCGCAATCGACCAGCAGCAGTGGGCATCGCTGCTGCGGTCGGTTTCGGCGCACCGGGCCTACCGCTGGGCCTACAAGGACGCCAGTTACCAGCCATGGAACGTGGCACAATTCCTGATCCTCAACCCGGCGATGCCGCGTTCGCTGATATTCTGCTACAACTGGATCACCCGCAGCCTGAACGACCTCGCCGCTGACTATGGCACGCGCACGGACGGCAACGACATCGCGGAGAGAACGCTGAGAAAGCTGGCAGGCGCGGACATGGAGGCCATATTCCAGTCGGGATTGCATGAATTCCTTGTCGACTTCATCGTGGACAACAACCGGCTGACCTCCGAAATCGCCAACGCCTACAATTTCCAATGAAACTGAAGATCAGGCATTCCACATTCTACAATTATGACCAGCCGGGCGGCCAGCTGATCCAGCGGTTGCACCTGACGCCGCAGTCAGGCGCGGAACAGACGGTGCTGGACTGGCAGGTGAACGCGCCGGGCATGGAGCACGCCTTGGTCTATGCGGATGCATTCGGCAACGTCACCCACCTAGTCAACTCGCAGCTTGAATCCGACGAGGTGGAGGTGGTTGCCGAAGGTAGCGTGGAGACAACCGACACCGCCGGGATGATCGGACCTGACAATTCGATGGTGCCGCTCGGCGCCTACCTAACGCCGACGGCCGTCACCCTGCCCAATGCCGCCATCCGCACTCTTGCCCGCAAGCACGAGTGCGAAACTGGCCTGGACCTGCTGCACGCGCTGATGGGCAGCGTGCGCGATGCCATAGACTATGAGATCGGCGCCAGCCACGCCCATACCACGGCTGCCGAAGCACTGAAGGAAGGCAGGGGCGTGTGCCAGGACCATGCCCACGTGTTCATTTCGGCCGCGCGGGAACTGGGCGTACCGGCGCGCTACGTGTCTGGCTACATGGCGACCACGCCGGGTGAACTGGCCGAGGCGAGCCACGCCTGGGCCGAGGCGTACGTGGCGGACCTGGGTTGGGTGGGCTTCGACGTTGCCAACCGGACGTGCCCGGACGAGCGGTACGTGCGCGTGGCCGTGGCGATGGACGTGAACGGGGCACGGCCGGTGAAAGGCATCCGTCGCGGGTACAACAGGTCCGGCGAACACCTGCGCGTGGAAGTACTTGTCGACCCGGCTGCAGCGCAGTAGCGTTTTGCCACCTTCAAGGGATTTTCTTTAGCCCGCTGCCGGAAGCACTTCCTCGATGACCTACTGCGTCGGCCTCAAACTCAACCGCGGCCTCGTCATGGCTGCCGATACCCGCACCAATGCTGGGCTCGACAACATTGCCTCATTCCGCAAGCTGCACACCTGGGAGGTGCGCGGCGAGCGGGTGTTCATCGTGCTGTCGGCGGGCAACCTGGCCGTGACGCAAGCCGTGATCGCCGACCTCGACGAGGCCATGAAGGCCGGCGGCGGCACCGACGGCGAGGCCACGCTGACCAGCGTCAACTCGATGTACCAGGCGGCGAAGCTGGTGGGCCGCGCGCTCAAGACCGTTCGCAAGTCCCACACGGACGAGGGCCTGAGCGGCGATGCCTTCTCGGCGCAGTTCATCTTCGGCGGCCAGATCGGCAAGGAAGAGCCACGGCTGTTCCACATCTATGCGGAAGGCAATTTCATCGAGGCGAAGTCCGATACGCCGTTCTTCCAGATCGGCGAGCACAAGTACGGGAAGCCGATCCTCGACCGGGTGGTCGGGCGCGACATGCGGCTGGGCGAGGCGGCCAAGGTGGTACTGCTGTCGTTCGACTCCACGCTGCGTTCGAACCTTTCTGTGGGCATGCCGATCGATCTGGTGGTCTACAACAAGGATACACTGGCCATCGACCGGTTGCGGCGGATCGAGAAGGATGACCCGTATTTCTCCAAGCTGTCGGCCACCTGGTCCGAACAGCTGCGCAAGGCAGTGGAGAAGATCGAGGAATTCGATATCTGATTTTGTCCTGGCCGCAATGCCGGACTGAAAACCGGTTTCCACATTTCCCGGCATTGCTCTAGACAGCCTTGGCCAGGCTGCAGAAATCTGGCAGAACCCGCCCCATGGATTTGAACGCCCAGTACAACAATCGCGCCATGGTGCCCAACCACCCCGACATCGTCGCCGGTTGGGTGAAGGACGCCGAGGCCTACCGCGCGGCGCACCCCCAATCGCTGGGGCTTGCCTATGGGGACCATGAACGCCATGCCTTCGACCTGTTCGCCAGCGGCGGCGATGCCGGTGCACCGCTCGTCGTGTTCATACACGGCGGCTACTGGCAGGGTCTGCACCGCACCCAGTTCAGCCACATGGCGGCCGGTTGCAACGCCAACGGGCTGGATGTCGCCATCCCGTCGTACCGGCTGGCTCCGGAGGTGGGCATTGCTGACATCATCGACGACATACAGGCGTTCTGCCTTCAACTCTGGCGCACGCACGGGCGCAAGCTGGTCGTCGCCGGTCACTCTGCGGGCGGGCATCTGGCCGCATGCATGATGGCGGCGGATTGGACTGCGCATGATGCGCCGGCGGATCTTGTCATGTCCGGCATGGGCATATCGGGCCTGTACGACCTGCGCCCGCTGCTGCCGGTCTACGTCAACGACGCGCTAAAGATGGATGAACCGGTCGCACGCTCAGCGAGCCCGCTCACCTGGGCGCCGCCGAAGCATGGCCGCTTCGAAGCCTGGGTCGGCGGCGATGAGTCATGCGAATATCACCGCCAGAGCGAAACGCTGGCAGCAGTATGGCTTGGCGCGGGGCTGGACTGCTGCTGGGTGCCGGTGGAGGGTGACAACCACTTTACCGTGGTGCGCCACCTTGTGGACAAGGACAGCGCCATGACCAAGGCCCTCGTGGCACTGGCGGCAGGCGCATGAGCGGCGAGCACAACCAGGTCGAGACACCGTCCGGCAAGGGTGCGGCCGACGAGAATTTTCCTGTCGGCTCGTTCCTGCTGCCCAAGCGGCTTCGGCCGCACGTGGCGACATACTACGCTTTCGCCCGCGCCATCGACGACATCACCGACAATCCGGACGCACTGCCGCAGGACAAGATTGCCCGGCTCAACGCCATGGACGACGCGCTGCTTGGACGGACTGCCAACCCGGGTCCGGAGGTCGCCAAGGCCACGGCGCTGCGCGCTTCCATGCTGGAAACGAATGTTGATCTTGCGCACGCGAGCGACCTGATCTCGGCATTCCGGCAGGACTCGGTCAAGAGCCGCTACAACACCTGGGACGAACTGATCGACTATTGCATGCGCTCAGCCTCGCCGGTGGGCCGCTACCTGCTGGAACTGCATGGCGAGGACGAGGCACACTTCGAGTATTCCGATGCCCTGTGCAACGCGCTGCAGGTGATCAACCATCTGCAGGATTGCGCTGACGACCTGAAGTACCTCGACCGCTGCTACCTGCCGCTGGACTGGTGCGTCGAGGAGGGCGCGAAGATTGAGATGTTGCGGGAACCAGCCTCTCCCGCGGCGCTGCGAGCGGTCCAGATGCGATGCCTGGACGGCACCGAGGTGCTGCTGCGGACGGCCGACAGGCTGCCCGGCGCGCTCAGATCGCGGTCGCTGGCGATGGAGTCCGGGGTCATCATTTCCATAGCGTGGAAGCTGGTCGGCGAGCTTCGCCGCAAGGACCCTGTTGCCCAGCGGGTCGAGCTTTCCAAGCCGCAATTCATGTGGTGCGGCCTCAAAGGCGCTATAAAGGGGCTGTTCTAGCAACGAGGGCGCGCATCCGCGCGCTGGTGGCCCGTTCAACCTGTGTCTAATGGAGAGGTTGGCGGAACGCCGGATTTGGTATACACAGCGGTTTTTGTGCGACACGACGGCATGCGACACGACGGCAATTGAACCGGGAGCCGGAACTGTCCACAAGTATCGCAGCGTGAACGGTCCGCGCCGCCGCTGCCGCCGACCGGTAACAAGAAGATCAAAGAGACAGCATGCCAATATCAACTCCCGTGCTCGATACGATCAAGTATCCCGCCGATCTGAGGAAGCTCAAACCCGAAGACCTGCTGCAGGTGGCGAAGGAATTGCGCGACGAGACGATCGACGCAGCATCCGTCACCGGCGGTCACTTCGGCGCCGGCCTCGGCGTCGTCGAACTGACCGTGGCGCTGCACTACGTGTACAACACGCCAGCCGACCGGTTGATCTGGGACGTGAGCCACCAGGCCTACCCGCACAAGATCCTGACCGGCAGACGCGACCGCATCCGCAAGATCCGGCAGTCCGACGGGCTGTACGGTTTCACCAAGCGCGACGAGAGCGAATACGACCCGTTCGGCGCGGCGCATTCCTCAACCTCCATTTCCGCGGGCCTCGGCATGGCCGTGGCGCGCGACCTACTGGGCAAGGACAACCATGTCATCTCGGTAATCGGCGACGGTTCGATGAGCGCCGGCATGGCCTACGAGGCCATGAACAACGCAGGCGCACTGGACAGCCGGATGCTGGTCGTTCTCAACGACAACGGCATGTCGATTGCGCCGGGTGTCGGGGCGCTGACCAACTACCTGTCGTGGCTGGTATCTACGCATCCGTTCCTTTCCTTGCGCGACATTGCGCTCAAGCTCAGCAACAAGTTCCCGAAGACGCTGCGCAAGGCGGCTGAAAGAGTGGACGAGTACGCCCGCGGCATGGTCATGGGCGGAACGCTGTTCGAGGAACTCGGCTTCTACTATGTCGGCCCGGTCGATGGTCATGACCTCGAAACGCTGGTACCGGTGCTGCAGAACATCCGTGAAGCCAAGGAAGTCGGTCCCGTGCTGCTGCACGTGGTGACGGAGAAGGGCAAGGGCCATCCGTTCAACGAGACCAACAAGGAAAGGCATCACGCGGTCGGCAAGTTCGACCCCGTTACCTTCGAGGCCAAGAAGGCAGCCTCCAACGCACCGAGCTATACCTCCGTGTTCGCCCAGTCGCTGATCAAGCACGCCGAGGCGGACGACAAGATTATCGCCATCACGGCGGCCATGCCGTCGGGCACCGGAGTCGACAAGTTCGAGGAACACTATCCCGACCGCACCTTCGACGTGGGCATCGCCGAGCAGCATGCCGTAACGTTCGCCGCGGGCATGGCAACCGAGGGCTTCAAGCCATTCGCCGCCATCTACTCGACCTTCCTGCAGCGCGCATACGACCAGGTGGTGCACGATGTTGCGCTGCAGCGGCTGCCGGTGCGCTTCGCCATCGACCGGGCCGGTCTCGTCGGCCAGGATGGGGCAACCCATGCCGGCACGTTCGACGTGGCCTATCTTGCCTGCCTGCCGAACATGGTGGTTATGGCGGCTGGCGACGAAGCCGAACTGATGCACATGGTGGCCACCGCGGTGGAATATGACGAGGGTCCGTGCGCCTTCCGGTATCCGCGTGGCGAAGGCGTCGGCGTTGAGATGCCGGAAATCGGCACGCCGCTGGAAATCGGCAAGGGCCGCATCATGCGTGAAGGCACGCAGGCTGCGCTGCTCAATCTCGGCGGCCGGCTCAGCACCTGCATGAAGGCGGCCGAAGACCTCGCCCAGCGCGGCGTTTCTGTTACGGTTGCGGATGCCCGCTTCGCCAAGCCGCTTGATACCGCCATGGTGGAAAGCCTGGTCAAGAACCACAAGCTGGTGATCACCATCGAGGAAGGCTCCATTGGCGGGTTCTCCAGCCACGTCCTGCACCATCTTGCTCACCAGGGCATGTTGCAGGGCAGTGCGGTGGTCAAGCCGATGACGCTGCCGGATGCATTCATCGGTCACGGCGCGCCGGACTGGCAGTACAAGCAGGCAAGGCTTGAGGCCGACGACATCGTCGTCGAGATTCTGCGCGGCCTGAAACTGGACAAGAAAGTGCTGGAATTCGCCAATAACAAGTCCTGACGCCTTGCCCTGCCGTAAAGGCAGGATTCCCGGCTGCAGGTTGAAACGACATGATGGCAAACCAGACCGAGACATTGGCAGCGGGGACTTCCGCGGCGAGCGAGGCGCGTTCCATCGCCCGCGCCGTGCGCGATGCATCGACCTCGTTCTACTGGGCCATGCGGCTTTTGCCGAAGCCGCAGCGCGAGGCCATGTTTGCGGTCTACTCGTTCTGCCGCAAGGTCGACGACATTGCCGACAGCGAAACCCTCAGCGAAGCCGACAAGCGGGCACAACTGGCCGCCTGGCGGTCGGAAGTGGATGCGCTCTATGCCGGCCGGCCGGCATGGCCGGAAACGCGGGCGTTACAGGAACCGCTGGACGAGTTTTCGCTGCGCCGTGATGACTTCATGGAAGTGATCGCGGGCATGGAGATGGATGCCGGCGAGCCGGTGGTCGCTCCCGACCTCGAGACGTTCGATCTCTATGTAGAACGGGTGGCATGCGCTGTCGGCCGGCTGTGCGTGTGCGTATTCGGCGATCCGTCGGAGCACGGTGTTTCGGTGGCGCACCATACTGGCCGGGCGCTCCAGATCACCAACATCCTGCGTGACGTTGACGAAGATGCCGGGATCGGCCGGGTCTACCTGCCGCGGGAACTGCTGGAAAAGCACGGCATCGACTGGTCCGGCCCGAAGACCATCAGTTCGCAGCCCGGATACGTCGCAATGTGGCGGGAGCTCGCCGCCATTGCCCGCCAGGAATACGACTTTGCCGATGAAGCCATGGAGCTTTGCCGCAAGGATGTGATGCGCCCTGCCCGCATCATGAAGTCGGTGTACCAGCGCAATCTGGAGCGCATGATGGCCCTGCCAGATGCTGCCCTTGCCGATCCATCGGTGTCGAAGCGGCTGGTCGGCGGCAAGGAAAAGCTGCTTATCGCCCTGCGGCACGGTTTCTTATAGGAAAAGGGCTTCCCGAACCCATGGCAACAGCGCACATCATCGGCGCCGGCGTGTCCGGCCTGTCGGTTGCCGTCGAGTTGGCCAGGGCGCAGTTTCGCGTGGTTCTGTACGAGCAGACGGGTCACGCCGGCGGGCGGTGCCGCTCGTTTCGTGACGCAACCCTCGACGCCATTATCGACAATGGCAACCACCTGCTGCTGTCGGGCAACCGGTCGGCGCTTTCCTTCCTAGAGACGATCGGGGCTCGCGACGAACTGATCGGGCCCGAGCGGGCCGAGTTTCCGTTCGTGGACGTCAAGTCCGGCGAGCGCTGGACCATCGAGCTGAACAAGGGACCCATGCCGTGGTGGATCCTCGACAAGGACCGGCGGGTGCCGGGTACGCGGCTGTCGGAATACCTTGCAGGGTTGAAGCTGCTGAGTGCCGGGGACCGGACGGTCAAGCAACTGTTCACCGGTCAGGGCGCGTTATATGAGCGGTTCTGGGAGCCTTTCACGGTCGGTGTGATGAACACCGAGCCGGACGAGGCTGCCGCACGGCTTCTGACGCCGGTGATCAGGGAAACCCTTGCTCGGGGCGCCGATTACTCGCGGCCGATGATCTCCAGGCGCGGGCTGTCCTTCACCTTCGTTGACCCGGCGCTGAAGTGGCTGTCTGACCGGGGCGGCGAAATCCGCTACAACTGCCGGGTTTCGGGGCTGGAAAACGACGGCAAGCGCATCACCGCCATCAATGTGGGAACGGGCCGCGAAGAGGTCAAGCCGGGTGACGTCGTGGTTTCTGCCCTGCCGGCGTGGTTTGCCGGCAGCGTTCTCGGAACCGTTTCAGCGCCGGACGCGTTTGTACCAATAGTCAATGTGCACTTTCGCGTGGATGGCGCGCGCATGCCCCTCATGCGTCATCACGTGCTGGGTTTGCTCAGTTCAATGTCGCACTGGCTGTTCGTGCGAGACGATGTGGCCTCAGTGACCATTTCGGCCGGCGACAAGGTGGCCGCGATGGACAAGCAGGAGGTACTCAATACGGTGTGGCGCGAGATAGCACCCGAGATCGGCCAGGATCCGGCCCAGCTTCCTACTCGCAGGCGGGTGCTGACGGAACGCCGTGCCACGTTCAAGGGCACGGTTGAACAGATCGTCCGGCGGCCGGAAGTGTCAACAAGATGGCACAATCTGGTGCTTGCTGGTGATTGGATAGACAATGGCTTGCCATCGACGATCGAAGGGTCGATCAGATCGGGGCAAACCGCCGCACAGAGGCTGTTGAAGTCGCTTTAGAGTTGACTTGCACGGCAATGCACATCTTTATCGGGTTACCGGTTGTCGAGAGGGCGTGACTCGACCGTTACTTATCCGAGAGTTGAGGTAACATGCAGTCCAACGTTTACGTCCTCCGCCCGAAGTTAGGCGTAGCCCCCACACTTGTTTCCGATGCCGCCGCAGCTGCCAGTGACGCAGCGCAGCATCTGCTTGCCTTGCAAAAGGCAGACGGCCACATCGTGTTCGAGCTCGAGGCCGATGCGACGATTCCGTCCGAGTACATTTTCATCAACCATTTCCTCGACATGCGCGAACCCGAGCTGGAAGCGGAAATGGGCGAGTACCTGCGTTCGCTGCAGTCCAAGACGCATGGCGGCTGGCCGCTGTTCCACGAAGGCGGTTTCAACATCTCTGCTTCGGTCAAGGCGTACTACGCGCTCAAGCTGCTGGGCGACAGCGCAGACGCGCCGCACATGGTGCGTGCGCGCAATGCCATCCTCGCCCATGGCGGCGCGGAGAAGTCCAACGTATTCTGCCGCTACTCGCTGGCGCTGTTCGGCCAGGTGCCGTGGCGCGGCGTGCCCGCCATGCCGGTCGAACTGATGCTGATGCCGAAGTGGTTTCCGGCCAATATCTGGAAGTTCGCCTATTGGTCGCGCACGGTGATCGCGCCACTGACCATCCTTGCGGCCCTGAAGCCGATGGCGCGCAATCCGGTTGGCGCCACGTGCCGGGAAATCTTCTGCACGCCACCTGAAGCCATCAAGGTCTGGAACCAGAACCATACTGGCAGCCGCTGGGGCGAGTTCTTCCTGCAGATCGACAAGCTGCTGCAGCCGGCCGAGAAGCACATCTTCCCGCGCCTTCCCTTCCGCAAGGCGGCGATCAAGAAGGCGCTCGACTTCATCAAGCCGCGCCTCAATGGCGACGATGGTCTTGGCGCCATTTTCCCGGCAATGGCCAACACAGTCATGGCCTATGACACGCTCGGCATGAGCCCGGACCACCCGGACTTCAAGATCGCACTTGCCTCATGCCGCAAGCTGGTGACCGAGCGCCGTGAGGTTCGCAATGGCGCACCGCGCTATCCGCAGCCATGCGTGTCGCCGATCTGGGATACGTCACTGGCCGCACATGCCCTGCTCGAGGCAGGCGTGCCGGAGACTGACGAACGCGTCATCAGGATGTGCGACTGGCTGGCCGCCGAGCAGATCCTCGACGTCAAGGGCGACTGGGCCGTCAACGCGCCGGACCTGGAGCCGGGCGGCTGGGCGTTCCAGTACAAGAACGATTACTATCCGGATGTGGACGACACCGCCGTGGTCGGCATGCTGCTGCACCGGGTCGATCCGGTGCGCTACAAGCTCAACATCGAGCGAGCCGCAAAGTGGGTCATCGGCATGCAGTCGACCAATGGCGGCTGGGGCGCCTTCGACATCGACAACAACGCCGAGTTCCTGAACACCATTCCGTTCGCCGATCATGGCGCCCTGCTCGACCCGCCGACGGTGGACGTGGCCGCACGTTGCCTGTCCTTCCTGGCTCAAGTTGGCTATGAGCGCGAACACCCGTCAATCCAGCGCGGCATCGAGTTCATCAAGTCCGAGCAGGAAACCGACGGGTCTTGGTTTGGCCGCTGGGGCACAAACTATATCTACGGCACCTGGTCGGCGCTCAACGCCATCAACGCCGTGGGCGAAGACATGTCGCAGCCGTGGGTGCGCAAGGCCGTGGATTGGCTGATCTCGCAGCAGCGCGATGATGGTGGCTGGGGCGAAGACGGTGGGACCTACTGGAAGCAACGCCGTGGCGAGGCCAAGGCGTCAACCCCGTCGCAAACCGCATGGGCCATGCTGGGCCTGATGGCAGCTGGCGAGGTCGAGCACCACTCTGTTGCCCGTGGCGCGCAGTACATCACCAATGCGCCGCGCGAAGGCGCCAAGTGGGACGAGCCGTGGTACACGGCGGTCGGTTTCCCGCGGGTGTTCTACCTGCGCTACCACGGCTACTCGGCCTACTTCCCGGCCTGGGCGCTGGGACGCTATGCGAAGCTGATGCGCGGCAATTCCAAGAAGGTGCAGTGGGGCATGTAGTTCCCGCTTGACCGCCGGGCGTTTCCGGGTCACTTGCTCAACGCCATGACGGTATCCCCAACAACCGGCCCTGTCGGGCTCGTAGCGGCGCTCCAACAGGAGTTTTCGACTGCGCGCAAGTGCCTTGGCGCTGATTGCGACAGGTTCGTGCTGGTGCAGTCCGGCATGGGGCGCGCTGCCGGTTACATTGCCGCCGAGGCGATGGGACGGCAGAATAGCCGCCTTGCGGGTCTCGTTTCCATGGGTTTTTGCGGTGCACTGGCACATGGCCTGCCAACGGGCAGCGTGGTGGTACCGGCGCAGGTCATAACGGCAGAAGACGAGGCCGCATTCGAAGCAGACCGGCCTTGGCGCGCGGCGGTGCTGGAACGGCTGGCGGGCATGACGCCTCGCGACGGGGCGCTCTACAGCGCGCGCGATGTGATCTCCACCGCCACCGACAAGCAGGCCATCGCTGCGCGCGCGCAAGCCATTGCCGTGGACATGGAAAGTGCGGGCATCGCTCATGCTGCGCGGAGGCTCAACGTGCCATTCCTGGCCATCCGGATCGTGCTCGACGAGGCCCAGGACGCCCTGCCCCGCGCGACAGCGGATGCGGTGAAGCCGGACGGCAACCTCGACTTGAGGGGGCTGGTGCGCGGCCTTGCGCACAATCCGCGCGACATTCCTACGCTGATGGTGCTGGGCAGAAAGTCATCCGCAGCACAAGGCCGGCTGAAGGCTGTTTGCGAGGCCCTGAAGCCGGATTTCTGCAGACCCGCACAGGCCTGAGCATGACAAACCCGGTACCGTTGCCGGTACCGGGCTGAAACTGTCAGAATTTCGCTGTAATCCGGGACTTATTCCGCCGCCACGTTGGTGGGCGCGTGGATGTCCTTCATCACCTTGGCGACGTGCTGCTCGTGCAGGTCATAGTCGGCCTTGCGGGCGTGCGTCAGGTCGATCTCGGGGGCGAAGTCGCCTTCGGTCTTGACGCCGCGCAGGGCGACCACGAGCGCCTTGAGCGGATTGTTGGTGGCGTCTGCTGCTGCAGTCGGCTCATAGCCGCAGTGCGCCATGCAGTTGGAGCACTTCTCGTAGCGGCCGGTGCCGTAGCTGTCCCAGTCGGTGGTCTCCATGAGTTCCTTGAAGGACTTCACGTAACCTTCGCCGAGCAGGTAGCAGGGCTTCTGCCAGCCGAACACGTTGCGCGTGGGCATGCCCCATGGCGTGCACATGTATTGCTGGTTGCCGGCCAGGAAGTCGAGGAACAGCGTGGAGTGCGACAACTTCCACTTCTTGCCCTTGCCGTGCTTGAACACTTCACGGAACAGCTGCTTGGTCTTGCGGCGCGACAGGAAGTGCTCCTGGTCGGGCGCGCGCTCGTACATGAAGCCGGGGGAGACGGAGACGTTGACGCCCATCTCGGTGGTCATGTCGAGAAACTTGGCAATGTCTTCCGGCGCATGGCCGTCGAAGATGGTCGCGTTCGCATTGACCTGGAAGCCCTTTGCCTGGGCTGCCTTGATGGCGGAGATCGCGCGATCAAACACGCCGGTCTGGCAAACCGACTTGTCATGGTGATCCTTCAGGCCGTCGAGGTGGACAGAGAAGAACAGGAACGGCGACGGCTTGAACAGGTGCAGCTTCTTTTCCAGCAACAGCGCGTTGGTGCACAGCGACACGTACTTCTTGCGCGCCACGATGCCTTCGACGATCTCGCCGATTTCCTTGTGGATCAGCGGCTCACCGCCGGGGATGGCGACGATAGGCGCGCCGCACTCGTCAACGGCGTCCAGGCACTCCTGCACCGACAGGCGCTTGTCGAGGATCGGCTTGGGATAATCGATCTTGCCGCAGCCCGCACAGGCGAGGTTGCACTTGAAAAGCGGTTCGAGCATCAGCACCAGCGGATAGCGCTTGTTGCCCTTGAGCTTCTGTTTCATCACGTACGCGCCGACGCGCACTTGCTGCATGAAAGGAACAGTCACGGTTTAAACACCCTGCATCGTTGTTTCGGTTGTCCGTTTCAGGCCCCGGCAAACGGAATTTCGGCTAAAATGCCAGACTTGTCTCACACGTCAATAGACCACGCCCGTGGTGTGCGCATTAGCCACTGCGCGGCTTCTTGCGGTAGGCCCATTCGATAAGCTGCGGCAGCACCACCAGCGTACATACCAGCGTGACGAGGATGGCTATGGTGAGCAACTCGCCCATGCTTGCCATGCCGCGGTGGGCAGACAGCCACAAGGTGCCGAAAGAGCCAATCGTCGTAAGGGCCGAAATCAGCACCGCGCGCGGCGTCGAGGTGCCGGTAACGTCGGTGCCGTTGTCGCCTTCCCTGGCACGCATCACGTAGTGAATGCTGCTGTCCACACCCAAGCCCAACAAAAGCGGCAGCACGATGACGTTGGCGAAATTGAAGGGTGCGTCAAACACAACCGTGTAACCGATCATCAGCGTGGAAGCGAGGAGCAGCGGCGCCAGCACCAGGGCAACGTCGCGCACATTGCGCAACGCCGGCCATATGATCAGCACCACGAGCGCCAGTGCCGCCAGCGTGGCCCACACCATCGACTTTGCAACTGCATCTGCTGAACCGGCAACGCCAACGGCAGGACCCATGACGTCCGGCGAAACGGCTTTCACCTCGTCAACGAACTCGGCAAGCTTGCCCTCGTCGCGCATGTCTCCGGACGGCGAGATTTCGAGCCGCCAGCGCCCGTCGTCAGCCACGTAACGCTCGCGAATGCTTTCATCGAGCGAGTCGATTGTGACGCGGCTGGTCGTGGCGAGCTGGTTGACATCAGCCAGCAGCGCAGGCAGGCCAGAGAACAGCGCATCATCCAGCTGACGCACCGCGTCCTCGTCCTGACCGTTGACCTTGTCGAACTCCGCAATGGCCTGCTTGAGCCGGGTTGCCGACGCCTTCAGATCAGCGGGTGCATCCGGTGTTTCGGCCAACGTCGTCATGTTCTGCGAAATAACGTCGAGCATGCGACGTCGCGCCGGAGCGCCAATGTCGGACTCGGAATTGACGGTGCGCGGCACGAGGTCGGCCAGGCGACCCAGCTCGGCCAGCTTCTGATCCTGGTCTGCCGGCAGGAACTCCTCGACCATCAGCACCTTGTCCACTGCTGGCAGGGCCTTGAACTTCTCCATCATCTCGCGAGCTTTCGGACCCGCGTCGGTGACGTATTGGGCGGTATAGTGAACGCCGGCTTCATCTTTCGCAACGTCGAGGAAGGCGCGGACCGACGGCGCGTCCGGATCCTTGAGGTTGACCGGATCGCCATCGAAGCGCGCCTGCGGGAACGTGAACAGCGCAGCTGCTGCCATGGCAATCACTGCGAAAGTGGCCGCCTTGCGAACCAGCGACGAGCTTTCGCCCGGCGCATTTTCCTCGGCGACCTTGTGGGCGAGCTTGCGCTCGATCTTGCGCTGGTTGTCCGGGATCAGCTTCAACAACGCCGGGATCAGCGTGATAGACGCCAGGAACGCAATGACCATGCCGCCTGAGGCAATGATGCCGAGCTGGGCCATACCGACGAAATCAGTGGGCGCAAAGGCAAGGAAGGCGAGCGCGGTGGTCAACGTGCACAGGGCCAGCGCAGGCCCCATCTTGGTGACGGCCTCGGCGGCGGCGTCGGTACGGTTCATGCCGCGCGCGCGCTCTTCAGCATAGCGCAGCACGACATGCACGGCATAGTCGACGCCGAGGCCGATGAACAGTACCGCAAAGGCAACCGAGATCATGTTCAGGTAGCCGATGGTGACGGTGGCGAACCCGGCATTGATCAGAAAGCCAAGCACGATCAGCGCCATGGCCGGGAAGATAAGACGCAGACTGGGCAGGCCGAAGAAGATGGTCAGCGAGACAATCGTGAACGAGACGATGCCGGCAATCGCAGCACCCTTGGTGACAGCCTCGAACTCTTCCGCGTCCATGGCGGCTTCGCCGGTCAGGCGCACCGTCGCCGTGCCGTTTGCCGTAATTGCCGGATCGGTCAGCAGCTCACGAGCCGCCGTCATCGGGCCGGCTGCCGCCTCGAGCTGGGTGAAGTCGAGGATTGGCTTGGCCAGCACGTACCATCGAGTTTCGGTGAGCTTGGGGCCATCGTCGGAAATGGACGTCCAGTCGAGCGGCTTGCGGTCTCCCTGCGCCTCGGCTTCCACCGTGCGCGACGCCTTGTCAAGGAAGCCGGCAACGCCATCGGGCGCGCGGCCTGCCTGGGTATAGGCGGTGACCTCGTTGAGCAGGCCGGACAGGCCGGCAAGATTGGGTTGGTCGGCAAGGCCCTGCAACATGGGACCGGATTGCACGATGCCATCGACAAGCTGCTTGACCTCACCAGGGCTGGCGTACAGCACGCCATAGTCGTCATAAAACTCGCCGGTGCCAGGGGCCAGCACATGGGCAAACAGCTTTGGCTGCGAGCGCAGGCGCTCGGCAACCCGGAAGGCTGCATCGCGGGCGTCCTCCGGCTTTGCCGCGTCCACAACGAACAGGAAGTTCGAGTCCACGGCCGGGAAGGTCTTGTTGAACTCGTGGTTGGCGAGCTTGAAGTCCAGCTCGTTCGAGATCATCAGGTCGGGATCGGTGTCGACGCGCAGCTTGTTTACAGCAAGCGCGGCGCCGCCAGCAGCAAGAACGAGGAAAGCAATCACCACCAGCCATGCATGATTGCACGACCACCTGGCGATGTTGCCGAAAAAGCTGCCATCGCTGACCGACTGGGCAAAGCTGCGCGGTTCGGGCTTCGCCGGCTCGGACGAAACCTGACTCACAGGATTGCTTTCCGCCATGGTGCTGCTCTTGCCCGCCCTGGCCTTCGCCGTAGCGGGTTCGCGGCCGCCGGGCCGCTTTGCCTTGGTCATGCTGTCGCCCTGGCTTTCTCGTCACCGCGCCCGAGCGCGTTCTTTGCAATGCGGATGAGGCTTTCCCAGGCGGGACCCGGGAAGCGGTGAAGGTCGGTCATGACCTTGTCGAATGCGGTCACGAACCACTCGACGTCGTCTTCATTGATCATCAGCGGCGGGATCAGCTTGATCGTGGTCATGCGGTTGCCCGCGACCTGTGTGAGGATGCCGTGATCAGCCAGCAGCGGAATGGTGATGGCCTGGCAGAACAGATCTTCATTGAGACTGTTCACCGTGGCCCAGGCCGTGCGCAGCTTGAGCGACTTCGGCTTGTGGAACTCGATGGCCAGCATCAGGCCGCGCCAGCGCACTTCCTTGATGAACTCGTACTTTGGCGCCAGGGCCTGCAGCCGCCGGCCCAGAAGATCGCCCATCATCTGCGCGTTCTCGAGCAGGTTGTCGTCATCAAGCACCGTAAGCGAGGCAAGTGCTGCCGCCATGGCGAAGTTGGACTTGCCGAAGGTGGACGAATGCACCACTGCCCGGTCAAGCGAGGAAAACACCGAGTTGTAGATGGCTTCCGTCATCAGCACGGCGCCGACAGGGACATACCCACCGGACAGCGACTTGGACAGAATGACCATGTCGGGCTCGACGCCCTCTTCATGATGCAGGGCGAGGAACTTGCCGGTGCGGCCCATGCCGCACTGGACTTCGTCGGCCACAAACATGGCGCCATGCCTGTGGCACAGCTTGCTCGCGGCAGCGAGATAACCGGCAGGCGGAATATTGACACCCTTGCCCTGGACCGGTTCGACGAAGAAGGCGGCAACGTCGCCGGCCGACAGCGCGCGTTCCAGCGCCTCGATATCACCAAACGGCACCTTTACCGTGTCGAGCAGGTCTCCAAACTTCTCGCGGAAAACTTCACCGCCATTGAGCGCCAGCGCGCCGGAGGTCAGCCCGTGGAAGGCGGACGAGGCGAACACGATGCGGTTGCGGCCGGTAGCGCGGCGGACGAACTTGATCGCCGTTTCGTTGCCTTCCGCACCCGTCGAACAGAAATAGACCTTGGACAGACCGTATCCGGCGCGCTTCTTGAGCTCTTCCGCGACAAGGCCGCACAGCAGAGGGGTTTCCATCTGGACCAGCGAGCAATAGTCGCCGTCCATGAAATCCTTCAGCACCTGGCGAATCGCAGGATGGTTGCGGCCCATGTTGAAGGCGCCGTAGCCGGCCAGCATGTCGATGTACTTGCGGCCCTTGTCATCCCACATGTAGGCCCCGGCAGCTTTGACGTAGTTTCGGTCAAAACCTATTATTTTCAAGGCTTTGGCGAACCGCGAATTGACGTGCTCGGCGTAGAGTGCGTTGTTCCGGCCGGTGTTCTGCGCAATGATGCTGGCAATGTCGAGCGGCATGTGACCTCGTTACTTGGCGAATAGCGCAACCTTCAGTGGGCGCCACGCATTCTATACGCGCACCCGCTTCGTGAGCCCATGCGACCTAGTTACCCCTGAACGTGTTGAAAGCCAAACTCCTTCGCAGCTGCGAAATATCGACTTGATATATTCTCAATCGCTATATATCAATTCGATATAAACACACTTGCGGAACAGGCGGATATCGTCACATGAATGTGCGCACATTGTGTCTGGGCATCCTCGCCCATGAGGACGCATCAGGCTACGAAATCAAGAAGGCGGTCGAGGATGGCATGTTCGCCCATTTCATCGACGCCAGCTACGGCTCCATCTATCCGGCGCTGACGCAGATGCTTGCCGACGGGCACGTGTCGGTGCGCGAGGAGTCGCACCCGGGCAAGCCGCCCAAGAAGGTCTACTCGATCACCTCGTCCGGCCGCACAGCGCTGCGCAAGGCGCTGCACGTGACGGCAAGGCAGGACAAGTTCAAATCCGAGTTCCTGTTCCAGGCGCTGTTCAAGGATGACCTGACACCCGAGCACCTGGCGGAAGCATTCGAGGGGCAGATGGAATACCTGCACCGCGAACTGGCTCAGATCGAGGAATGCCGCCAGCAGGCCGAACCGGGCTCCGGGCACATGTTCGTCAATGGCTACGGCCAGGCAGTCCTGCGCGCTGCCATCGAGTACATGGAAAAGGCCCGGGGTGAACTGGGTCTGCAGCCGCCGGGACCGGCCCGGGATGCAGCCGAGTAACAGCGGCGCAACATGAACGGCAAGAACAGGCACTGGTAACTCAAGTCATGTCGAAGTCATATCTGTGGTCAGCCTTGTTTGCGATCGCCATCATCGGATGGTTCGCCTCCGGCTACGTGCTGCCGGCAGGCAGCGCGGCCGATACGAGCACCGTTGCCCAGGAGGTCGAACAGGAAGCCAAGGCCGCGCCGTTCAAGGTGATGGTCAACACGTTCAAGGCGGTCGAGCGACCATCGGTGTTTCCGGTGCGCGGTCTGACCGAGGCCTCGCGCCAGGTCGAGGTCCGCGCCCGTACGGCAGGCATCGTCGAAGACCAGAAGTTCGAGGCAGGAGACGCCGTCAAGGCGGGCGACGTGCTGTGCTCGCTCGACATGGCCGCGCGCACGGCACAGCTTGCCCGCGCCAAGGCACAGCTTGAAAGCGCCCAGCGCGACTATGAAGCATCCGCGCAGCTGGCGAAGTCCAACTACGCGGCCAAGTCGAAGGTGGCGCAGCAGAAAGCCGCGATGGAGCTGTCGCTGGCTGAATTGCAGCAGATCGAACTAGACATTTCATGGACTAGGGTAATCGCACCGCAAGACGGGGTGCTGGCCGCCGACCCGCTGCAGACTGGCTCGTACGTGCAAGCCGGAGGCCTGTGCGGCACGCTGAAGGTGATGGACCCGATACTCGTGACGGCCAATGTGCCGGAACGGCTGCTCCCCAACCTCAACCAGGACATGAAAGCCGGAGCGAAGCTGGTGACGGGCGAGGAAGTGGCCGGAAAGATTACCCACATCGCCATGGCGTCCGACCGGGAAACCCGGACGTTCCGCGTGGAGCTGTCGGTGTCAAATCCGGGCTACGCGCTGCGCGAGGGCATAACGGCAGAGCTCTACATCCCGCTGCCGACCACCATGGCGCACAAGCTGCCGGCTTCCGCGCTGACGCTTGCCGATGATGGCGAGATCGGCGTGCGCATTATCGACGAGGCCAACAAGGTTTCGTTCGTGCCGCTGAAGATCATCGCGCAGGAAACCGATGGTGCCTGGGTTCAGGGCTTGCCGGAAGCCGCGACGGTAATCGTGCAGGGCCAGGACTTCGTGGTTGCTGGACAGGTGGTCGATCCGGTTACCCAGAAGGCGGAGGCCAACTGATGTCGTCCGCCCTTGCCGCCATACTGTCACGGCCGCGCGCCGTGCTGTCGATGATGCTGGTGATGCTGGTCGCCGGCATCTGGAGCTTCATCGAAATCCCGAAGGAAGCCGATCCGGACATCCAGATTCCGGCTGTCTACATCTCGATTCCCCTGCCCGGCATCAGCCCGGAGGATTCCGAGCGCCTGCTGGTGAAGCCGGTCGAGGAAAAGCTGAAGGGGCTCGACGGCATCAAGAAGATGACCGGCATCGCGTCGGAAGGTCATGGCGGCATCTTCGTGGAGTTCGAGACCGAGGTCGACATCGACCAGGCGATCACCGACACGCGGGAAAAGGTTGACCTGGCCAAGGCCGAACTGCCGGCCGATGCCGAGGAACCGACCATCAACGAGATCAACTTCTCGCTGCAGCCGACCATCATCGTGACGCTTTCGGGCAACGTGCCTGAACGCACACTGTTCAGGCATGCGCGCGAACTGCAGGACGAACTTGAGGGCATCAACACCGTTCTGGAAGCCAACCTGACCGGCCAGCGCGAGGAGCTGCTCGAGGTGGTCGTCGACCCGGTCAAGCTGGAAGCCTATGGCGTTACCCAGCAGGAGCTGCTGAGTGCAGCCAATCTCAACAACCGTCTGGTGGCAGCAGGTGCGGTGAACAACGAGTCCGGGCGTTACAACGTCAAGATTCCCGGCCTGTTCGAGACCGCACAGGACGTGTTCAACCTTGTCGTCAAGTCGTCTGGCGGCACGACCGTAACACTTGGCCAGGTGGCGGAAATCCGGCGCACCTTCAAGGACCGCAACCGCTATGCCGAGTTCAACGGCAAGCCAACCATCGCCATCGAGGTGGTCAAGCGGATCGGGTCGAACATCCTGATCAACAACACGGAAGTGAAGCGCATCGTCGCGGAAGTCACGAAAGACTGGCCGGAAACCATCAAGGTTCATACCACGCTCGACCAGTCGCGGCTGATCGGCGACATTCTGGGCTCACTCAGTTCGTCCATTCTGCTGGCCATCCTGCTGGTGATGACGCTTGTGGTGGCGGCACTCGGCTTGCGCTCCGGCCTGCTGGTGGGCATGGCCATCCCGACCTCGTTCATGGTCGGCTTCCTGTTTTTCGGCTTCCTCGGCTACACCGTGAACATCATGCTGATGTTCGGCCTGGTGCTGACGGTGGGCATGCTGGTGGACGGCGCCATCGTGATGATCGAGTACGCCGACCGCAAGATGGCGGAAGGCCTGCCCAAGCAGCGCGCCTATATCCAGGCCGCGCAGCGCATGTTCTGGCCGATCGTGTCGTCCACCGCGACGACGCTGGCCGCCTTCCTGCCGATGCTGCTGTGGCCGGGCGTGGCGGGCGACTTCATGGGCTACCTGCCGCTCACCGTGATCGTCGTGCTGTCTGCCTCGCTGATCACGGCGATGATCTTCCTGCCGACGCTTGGCTCGATCTTCGGCAAGGCCGGTCAGACCGACCGGGCGACGGCGGAAAGACTGGCGGCAGACGGCGAAGGCGACCTGCTGACGATCCACGGTTTCACCGGCGCCTATATCCGCTCCCTCAACCGCGTCGTACGCCATCCGCTCAAGGTCATGATTGCGCTGACCGTCGCGATGAGCGCGATCGTCTATGCCTATGCGCTGAAGCCGACGGGCGTGGAGTTCTTCGTCCAGACCGAGCCTGAAGTCGCCATCATATATGTGCGGGCGCGCGGCAACCTGTCGAACGAGCAGAAGCTCTCAATTGTCCGCGATGTCTACAAGCGCATCGAGAACCACCCGGCCATTGACAACATCACCACCTATGCCGGCACCGAAACCGGTGGCCAGGGTGGGCTTGGCTCGACGCAGGACGTGCCGGCGGACGTGATCGGCCAGGTGCAGCTTGAGCTGAAACCCGTCGGCGAGCGCGAGAACTGGAAGACCGTCCAGCAACAATTCATCGATGCTACCCAGGGCGTGCCCGGCACCATCGTCGAGGTACGCGAACTGGCCGGCGGCCCGCAGTCGGGCAAGGACATCCGTCTGCAGGTACAGTCCAATGACCGCGACCAGGCAATTGCTGCAGCCAGGCAGGTGCGGGCCTGGATGGAAGCCAATATCGAAGGTCTGGCGGACGTCGACGACGATGCACCGCTGCCGGGCTACGAGATTGCACTTGCGGTCAACCGTGAGGAGGCCGGACGGTTCGGCGCGTCCGTTGCGACGGCGGGTTCGCTGGTGCAGCTGATTACCACCGGGGCGCTGATCGGTACCTACCGGCCCGACGACAGCAAGGACGAACTGGACATCCGCGTCCGCCTGCCGGAAGACCAGCGCTCGCTGGCGGCTCTCGACACGCTGAAGCTGCAGACAGCGCAAGGCCTGCAGCCGCTGTCAAATTTCGTCACCCGCGAAGTGAAGCAGCAGGTCAACACACTGTACCGCTACAACGGCAAGCCTTCGGTGTTCGTGAAGGCGAATGCGGCGCCGGGCTACCAGTCATTCGGCCAGATCCAGCAGCTTGACGCGTGGCTGAAGAGCCAGCAATGGCCGGACGGGGTTAGCTTCACCTTCCGCGGCGCTGACGAGGACCAGAAGGAATCCGCCTCTTTCCTGCAGAAGGCGCTGCTGGGCTCGCTGTTCCTGATGTTCATGATCCTGGTGATCCAGTTCAACTCTTTCTACCACACGGCCCTGACGCTCGCGACGGTGGTCATGTCAGCAGTCGGCGTCATCCTCGGCATGCTGGTGATGCGCCACTACTTCTCGATCATCATGACCGGCACAGGCCTCGTGGCGCTGGCGGGCGTGGTGGTGAACAACGCCATCGTGCTGATCGACACCTACCAGCACCTGATCAAGAAGGGCATGGTCCCGGTGGACGCCACCTTGCGTGCCGCAGCGCAGCGCCTGCGCCCTATCCTGCTGACCACGATCACGACCATTCTCGGACTGCTGCCGCTGATGTTCGAACTCAACGTGGACTTCCTGCACCGCACCGTGGGCATCGGCTCGATGACGTCTGCGTGGTGGGTGCACCTGTCCACGGCGATGGTGTTCGGCCTGGCGTTTGCGACCGTGCTGACGCTGGTGTTCTGCCCGGTCATGCTGTCCGCCCCCACCGTATGGAAGGAAGGCTGGCAACGCCTGCGTGGCCGGTTCCGCAAGGATGATGGCATGACGGCTGAAAAGGCCGAGGAGCGCAAGCCGGTGACGGCTGAGCCCGGAGCCTTCCCGCAAGCGGCGGAGTAGCTGCAATAGAATGGCACTCCAGCGGCCATGGGTCCCCCGGTCAAGCCGGAGGATGACACGCAGGGTATCTACTACCCCGCCAGCACTTCGCTGATGCGGTTCTGGAACCATGCCACGCCCTGCTCGTGGCGCGGGGACAGCGGGCCGGGCGAGTAGCCGCGCGTTGCGTAGTTCTTGTGCGTCTCGAGGCAGATGCCGAAGTCTTCCTCCACCACGGCGATGTTGCGGGCGATGGTGTCTTCGCGCGCGGCACGCTTTTCCTCGGACGTGTCGGCAAAGTAGAAGTTGTAAATGAGTTCGGTGCGGGCTTCACTCAGCGGGTTGATACGCGAGGTGTTCATGCCGCCATCGAACAGCGACAGCGTCCAGTTGGGCCACATCCACAGCCACTTGCCCTTGTAAAACAGGCCTTCACGCGGCGGCGCGGTCATTCGAATCAGGTTGTCGTGAGCGGTGGTTTCGAAGTGCTCGAATTCGATGGCCTGGAAGAAGCCCGGATGGATGCCGGGGATGTGGTAGCCCTCGACAAAGTTGTCCGTATAAACCTTCCAGTTGGCGTCGAATTCAAGCCGCCGCTCGGCCACGCAGTGGAAGTCCTCGATGGGTTCATCAGCCAGTTCCGGCACGGTGTCACCCAACTGGCTGCTGAGCGGACCGGCAGGCTTGATGGCAATGAAGGCGAGGCCTCGCCAGATCTCAATGGAGATTTCCTCCAGCGGCCAGTCCTTCATGTCGAAGCCCGCATCCTCGCCGAACCACGGCGCCTGCCTGAGTGATCCATCGAGATCGTAGACCCAGTTGTGATACTGGCAGCGCAGCATGTTGCAGCGGCCCTCGCCCTCTTCGAGGATGCGGGCGCCACGATGGCGGCAGACATTGCGTAAAGCGCGCAGTTTGCCATCCTTGCCACGCACCGCCATGACCTTCGCCCCGGCAATCTCGGTGGCGACGTACTGGCCGGGTTCGGCCAGCCGCGAGGCCGGGCCGATTAGCTGCCAGGTTGCCCAGAAGATGCGCTCGCACTCACGAGCGAAGACGGCAGGATCGACATAGACGGACGGATTGAGATTGCGCATTGGGATACTGGCTCCGCGGTGACGCTGACATGGCAGCCAGTGTCAAATGCGCAAGGTGCAGCGGTCAAGTCGGATCGATGTCGGCGAGCGTATCGTGTTCGGCGCCAGTAGCTGACGGCGGCTTCGCTGATGCACCGCCAGTGGCCATGCGCTTCTCCCAGGCCTTCTTCTGGCGCAGGTAGGCCAGCGACGACACCGGGATCAGCACGATGTAAATGGCGGAAACCAGCGTCAGCATTTCCCAGGTGTAGGTGACGAGAAGGGCTGCGATGATGGTCACCGCGGCCAGCAGCGGCAGCACCGCCTCGCGGCTGACCCGGCCGATGCTCTTGCCGGAAAAGGTCGGGACGCGGGATACCATGGCGACCGCCACTATCGCGATGTAGGGCAGCACGAACTTTGCAATCTCGGGGCCGGGCGGTACGAGGCCCTGGAAACCCAGGTACATGGGCAGCATGGCGAGCATGGCGCCTGCCGGTGCATTGACGCCGGTGAAGTAGTTGATCTTCCAGGCGGGCCTGTCGGGGTCTTCGATGGACACGTTGAAGCGGGCAAGGCGCAGCGCGCAGCACAGGGCCAGCGCCAGGGCCACGATCCAGCCAAGGCTCTTCAGGGCGTTAAGCGACCACATGTAGATCAGCAAGCCCGGCACCACGCCGAAGTTGACGAAGTCGGCCAGCGAGTCCAGCTCGGCGCCGAATTTGGACGACCCCTTCAGTGCGCGGGCAATGCGGCCGTCGAGCGCGTCGAGTAGTGCCGCAAGGATGACGCAGGCAACGGCCAGCTCGAAGCGGCCGTCCATGCCGAGGCGGATGGCGGTGATGCCGGAGCACAGGGCCAGCAGGGTGACGATGTTGGGCACCAGGTAGCGCACCGGAATCTGGCGCAGGCGCGGATCGCCACTCGAAGGAGGCGTGGATTGCTGGGGAGCATGCATGTCGTTGCCCGGCATGGCCTCGCCTCCCCTTACGCCGTACGGCCAGTGGGCCGGGCGCGCGCGCCGGACAGGTCGGCGAGCACCGTTTCGCCGGCAATGGCGCGCTGACCAACGCAGGCCCTCACGGCGCAGCCTTCAGGCAGATAGACGTCTACACGGGAGCCGAAGCGGATCAGGCCGAAGCGCTCTCCAGCCTGAAGGCGTGCGCCCTGGCCCGTGAATGCCACGATCCGCCGGGCGACAAGCCCTGCGATCTGGACCACGCCGATGCGGCGCTTGTCCGCCAGTTCCAGCGTGAAGGCCATGCGCTCATTGTCCTCGCTGGCCTTGTCCAGTTCGGCATTAATGAACTTGCCCGGCACATAGCTCTTCTGCAGCACCGTGGCATCGACCGGTGAGCGGTTCACGTGTACGTCGAACACGTTCATGAACACGGAGATGCGGGTCAGCCGCTCGCCCTCCAGCGCCAGCTCCGGCGGAATGGAGACCTGCTCGATGGCCGAGATGCGGCCATCAGCAGGCGAAATCACCAGCGAAGGATCGAGCGGGGTAACGCGCGGCGGATCGCGGAAGAAGTAGGCGCACCACAGCGTGAGTATCACACCGATCCAGCCAAACACGTCCGGCAGAAGCCAGAACAGCACCAGCGTGATGGCCGCGAAGATCGCGATGAACCTGTAGCCTTCGCGGTGCACGGGCACGAAGATGGACATGATACTGTCAAGCATGTGGTCGTTGGCTCGCCTGTTTGAAGCGCGTCGTTGAGCGCCTTTCTGCTGCCAACTAGGTAGTCTGCCCTGCACCTGACTGCAAGCAATACAAGAGGTGCGCGCCTGCTGACGGCAGCAAACGCGCACCCTTGGTCAGTGCAATTCCGGCGTTCGATCAGGCGCGGGCGAACTGCGGGTAGATGACGTTGTCCCGCACCACGGCCTCGATGATTTCCGGCTCCTGTTCGGCCGCCACCGCTTCCGCCTGAACGTATACGACCTGCGGCTGCAGCTGCGGCAGCTCAACTGGTTCGGCCTTTTTCAGGTCCACGGCGGTGCCTGACAACAGCAGCATGTAGCCGCTCTCGCCGACGGTGTGGAGCTGTTCGCTGACACCGATGATAGCCTGTGCACCGAGTTCCAGGGCCTCCTGCTTGAGCTGGGCGAAGGCCCTCTTGCGGGCTTCTTCCAGTTCGGCGCTGAAACCGTCAGAGCCGGATTCCTGCGCGCTGCGGGCGCCGCCCATGCTGGTTTTCAGCACGTGGCGCGTCATCGATGCGGTGGTGGAGACCATGCCGTGCGCAGCAGATATCTCAAAACCGGCAATGGCCGGCAGATTTGTGATGAGCATAATGGTTACCCCTGTATGAGGCCTTGTCGCCCACGCCTTTCCCTTGCGTGCGATGACCGGCCCTGCTCTCCCCGGTTCGTGATCGCGGCCGGCTTTTGGCGCCGGTCTCATGACCCTGAACCATCACGGACACCCGTCCGTAACCGGCACCACCATTACGCGAGCCTTTTAGCGAGATACAACTTTTATCCGTCGAGAGTGCCGCGCGGACATCCGGTCGAATCCAGATTGGCGTCATGGTTCACAAAGCGTGACCACCAGCGCCCGGCGGCGCAAGTCACGTGGGCAGCATGGATCAGCTCTCGGGCTTGAAGCCCATGGCGAGCGCCTCGGCCGTCAGGCCGCGGGCTTCATAGTTTTCCGCCAGTTGCCGCAAGGCCTCGTCGGCCGCGCGCTGACGGTTCCACATGGACGCATAGGCGCCGTTCTTCCTGAGGAGCTGCGCATGGGTGCCGCGTTCGATGATACGGCCTTCTCCGAGCACGATGATCTGGTTGGCGTCCACCACGGTCGAGAGGCGGTGGGCTATGACCAGCGTGGTGCGGTCCTTCGAGACCAGCTTCAGTGCAGCCTGGATTTCCTGCTCCGTATGGGTATCAAGCGCAGAAGTCGCTTCATCAAGGATGAGGATGGGCGGTGACTTGAGGATGGTGCGGGCAATCGATACGCGCTGCTTCTCGCCGCCGGACAGCTTCAGTCCGCGCTCGCCAACCATCGAATTGTAGCCTTCCGGCAGCGACATGATGAAATCGTGAATCTGGGCAAGCTTTGCGGCTTCCTCCACTTGTGCATCGGTGGCATCTGGCCGGCCATAGCGGATGTTGTATCGGATGGTGTCATTGAACAGGACCGTGTCCTGCGGGACCATGCCGATAGCGGCGCGCAACGACGTCTGGGTCACCTCGCGGATGTCCTGTCCGTCGATGGTAATGGAGCCACCGGTCACGTCATAGAACCGGAACAGCAGGCGCGAGATGGTGGACTTGCCGGCACCCGACGGCCCGACGATGGCGATGGTGTGGCCGGCAGGCACCTCGAAGTCGAGGCCCTTCAGGATCTTGCGCTTGGGATTGTAGGCAAAGTCCACATCGTTGAAGCGGATGACGGCATCCCTCACTTCGAGAGGCTTCGCACCGGGCTTGTCGGTGATCTCCTCATCGATGTCGAGAAGGCCGAACATCTGCTCGATATCAGCAAGGCCCTGGCGGATTTCGCGGTAGACGAAACCGATGAAATTGAGCGGAATCGACAGCTGCATCAGCATGGCGTTGATGAACACGAAGTCGCCGAGCGTCTGGTTGCCCTTCTGCACCTCAAGCGCGGACAGGATCATGACGATGGTCATGCCGATGCCGAAAATGAGGCCCTGGCCGAAATTGAGCCAGCCAAGAGATGTCCAGGTTTTCGTCGCCGCCTGTTCATAGCGCGCCATCGAGTGGTCGAAGCGGCGCGACTCCATCTCCTCGTTGCCGAAGTACTTCACCGTCTCGAAGTTGAGCAGGCTGTCGATGGCCTTGGTGTTGGCGTCGTTGTCGGACTGGTTCATCTCCTTGCGGATGGAGATGCGCCAGTCGCTCGCACGCACGGTGAACCATGAATAAAGCCAGACGACCATTGCAATGATGGCCACATAGCTGAAGCCATAGGTCCACCAGAAGATGATTGCCGTAAGGGCAAACTCGAGAATTGTCGGCAGCGTGTTGAGAATGGTGAAGCGGACGATGGTCTCGATGCCCTTGGTGCCGCGCTCGATGATGCGCGACAAGCCCCCGGTTCGGCGTTCAAGGTGAAAGCGCAGCGACAGCCGGTGCATGTGGACGAAGGTCTTGTAGGCGAGCTGGCGCACCGCGTGCTGGCCAACGCGGGCAAACAGGGCGTCGCGCAACTGGTTGAAACCCCACTGCCCGATGCGTGCAACATTGTAGGCCAGCACCAGCATGACCGGCGCCAGCGCCCAGGCCGGGAAAGCCCCCAGCCAGCCGCCGCTGTCAAGCTTGCCGTTGAGCGCATCGGTGGCGAACTTGAAGAAATACGGGACCAGGATCAGCACCAGCTTGGCCAGCACCAGAAACAGGAACGCCCACACGACCCGGGTCTTGAGGTCGGGCCGGTCGGACGGCCACATGTAGGGCCACAGGTTGCGGATCGTGCTGAGCGTGGAGCCGCTGTCGGCGGATACCCGGGGTGAAGACAAAGGAATGGGGCTTTCTGTTTCTTGTGAACTTTATTGACGCAAACCAGTGCGGCAGCACTCGTTCACCAGTCCGGAGACGGCGCCGAGAACCTCCTGCAGCGCCGGCCTGTTGAGAGAATAACGCGAGCGCGGGCGGGTGGGTTCATAGATCACCAGTCCGGCCTGCACCAGCACCTTCAGGTGCTGCGACACGGTGGACTGGGCAAGGTCGAGATGGCGAACCACGTCCTTGCAGCAACAGGCATCGGCCGCAGCCAGCCGCCGCACGATGGCAAGCCGGGCCGGATGGGACAGGGCTGCAAGGCGTGCCGCCACGCCAGCATCGCCGGGGCTGGAGTAGCCTGTTATGCCGGTGTCCGCTTCTTCGGAAAGATCGATATTCATCGTAAATCGACGATATTCGATGAAAGTCGGATGGGCAAGGTCCACATGCCGCATTTCCAGACGCGGTGCAAAGGTGCAACTGTCCGGCAGAGATGAACTGGGCACGCGACATTGCACGAATACCGGCGCTGCGGCTTGTATTGGCCGTGGTCCTGCTTCTGCAGGCCAGCCTGTCGGCAGCGGCAATGGCCCGCATGGATGCCGGACGGCTGTCGCCGGATGGCGGGTTCGTCGAGACCGTCATTTGTACGTCCGACGGTGTGAAGACAGTTCAGCTTCCTTCCGGCACTCCGGAGAACGACCAGCATCCAGGCTGCGATTGCCCCTGCGCGGCATTGTGTGCGGCCTTCAGCACGTCAAATCTGGCGCCTGCCACCGCTGACGGGCAGGTTGGGCTGGCCAAGCACTCCGGCGGTACAACCGCACCATTGAGGACGTCCCGGGAGCTCCGGTCCAGCCTGAAAGAACGGCCTGGCAGCCCGCGTTCGCCGCCATTTTCGGCCTGACACAGCCCAATCAATCCATACCCGTCTTCCGCCGCTTCGGGCCGCCTTGCCTTCAAGGCTGGCGCGCACCATCCGGCCATCATGAAAGATCGACAAATGACAATGAAAACTTCTAACAGGCTTGGCGTTGCAGCAGCCCTCCTGCTCTCAACTGCAGCGGCAGTTACCTCGCTGACGACCGTTCAAAACGCTGCGGCCGAGCAGACCATGTCTCACGCGCACATGCAGGCCACTGTTGGCGACATCACCGTCTCCGGCGCGATGGCCCGCTTCATGCTGGCTGGCCGGCCCGGCGCCGTATTCCTGACCATCGAAAACAAGGGTGAGGCGGACCGGCTCATCGCAGCCAGTTCGCCGCTGACAGACCGCGTCGAGTTGCACACGCACCTGATGGAAGACGGCGTGATGAAGATGCGCCAGATCGAAGGCATCGACGTTGCCGCGTCCGGCACGACCGAACTCAAGTCGGGCGGGCTTCACATCATGATGTTCAACGTAGATCCGATGCCGGAGAAGGACAGCGTGGTTCCGCTTACCCTCACCTTCGAAAAGGCTGGCACGCTCGACATACAGGCCATGGTCATCGACAAGGCCGGCATGTCGCACTGAACCCGGACGGACCGGGGAACGGGCGCGGTCCTACTGGACCGCCCCTTTTGCTTCTTCCTTGCACTCGGCCAGCGGCTTGCGGCAGGCGGGGTCGATCGACTCCGGAGCGTTGGAGCCCGGTGTGTCGAGGATCTGACCCGGGTAGATCAGGTTCGGATTGCGGATCTGGTCCTTGTTGGCCTCGTAGATCACTGTGTACTGCACGCCCTTGCCATAAATCACGCGCGAGATCTGCCACAGATTGTTACCCGGCTGGATGACGACCCGGCCGGGGCCTTGCGGTTGCTGTACGTTGGCTGACGCAGCCGCTGTTTCCTGAGCGGGCTGCGCAGCAGCCTGCTCAGCCGGCTGGGGTTCGGCTGCCGTCTGCGGCTGTTCCTGCTGAGGTTCGGTGGCAGCCTGCTGCTGGGGTTCGGGCTCCTTGGCCGCCTCTTCGCTGTTGGAGGCTGCGCCGGTGCGGTCGGCCTGAAGACCTGCAATGCGTTCGGGCGACTCGCGCAGGAACGGCAGTTCGATGCGCTCGCCGACATTGCCATCCGGTCCGATAAGATCGGCGCGCAGCGAGTGCGGACCAGCCTCGATGTCGCGTGAGGGCGTGATGCTCCACGCGCCGGAAGCGTCCGCCTCGGCCTCGCCGGTGAACCGGTCGCTGACATAGATGCGCACCCGCGATCCGGGCGCGGCCTTGCCGGAGAAGGTGGTCCTGCCTTGCGCATCATAATCGACCACGTCGACCGTAAGGCTGCGGCTGGAGGTTCCCGATACCGCAGGCGCCTGGGCGGCGGCAGGCGTGGAAGACGGCTCCTGTGCCGGCTGGGCCGGTTCGGCAGAAGTCGTTGAAGTTCCGCTTGCAGGCTGCTCTGCCTGTTGCGTCGTCTGGGCCGGTTCGACGGCTGCAACCTTCTCTTCCGCCGGTTCCGGCTTGGCAGTACCGGCGGCAGCCGTGGCTTCCTCGGCCTCCGGCTTCTGCAACACGCGAGAGGGCTTCGACGTTTCACTCAGCACGATGAGGGGCTGCGTGCCCGGCTTGTCCGGCACGGTCAGTGCCACGGACTGCCCGGACTGCGTCACGGTGCCGTCGGACTGAGCCTGGCTCAGCGTGACTTCGTGGGCGCCTGCCGGCAGCGGCTGGGACGGCAGCAGAACCCATTCACCCCGGTCGTTGGCGACGGCTTCGCCCATGGCCTGCCCGTTCAAGAGCGCCGTGACGGTTGACCCCGGCGCTGCACGGCCGGCCAGTACTGCCGAGCCATCCTCCTCGATGCGCACAATGTCGAAGCTGGGAACCGGTTCATCTGCAGCCGCGGCCGGCTGTTGTGCGCTGTCAGACTTCGCTTCCTGGCCTGTCGTCGCGGACTGATCGGCTCCGGGCTGAACGGCGGCTGTCTGGCTGGCGGCCGGCTGCTGGCCTGCAGGTGCGTTGGCGGCGGGCGGGGTGGACACCGCTTCACGCGCATCAATGGACACCTTCTCGTCGCCCTGGGTCATGGCGGTGACAACAGACGGGTCATCCTGCCAGCCCTGATAGCTGAGGGCCAGCAGGCCGCCGGCGCACAAGACGGCAAGCGAACTGAAAACGGCGAGGGGCTTCATGTCATATCCTGTCCCTGAAAATCCTGAGCACATTCATAGAACTGCAGGCAGGTGAACGCAATCAATGCGTCGTTGTGGGACAGGCTTGCGTCAATCTGTTCGCAAGGGTTGACGCCGGCGTGGCTGACTGTGACACACTGGCTGCATGAGCTCGAATCAACACGACAAGCATACTCCGGCCTTGTGCGTCTATTGCGGGTCAGGCACCGGCCGCGACCCCGCCTACATGGCGGCCGCCCGCACGCTGGGCCAGAGCATGGCGCAAGCCGGCGTCGGCCTTGTCTATGGCGGCGGCGGCATCGGGCTGATGGGCGAGGTTGCGCGCACGGTCGTGGCAGGCGGAGCGCCGGTGACGGGCATCATCCCCGATTTCCTGGTACAGCGCGAGCGGATGCTGGAAGACGGTGGCCATGAGCTGATCAAGGTCGAGGACATGCACCAGCGCAAGATGATGATGTTCGAGCGCGCGTCCGGTTTCGTCGCCCTGCCCGGCGGCATTGGCACACTGGAGGAGCTGGTCGAGATCGCCACCTGGGCGCAGCTTGCCCGGCACAACAAGCCGATCATCATCGCCAACATCAAGGATTACTGGCGGCCGTTGCTCAACCTGATCGACCACATGCGGGAAGAGAAGTTCATCCGCGAGGGCCTTGAAGTTCACTTCGAGGTGGTGGACCGGGCTGAGGATATCGTGCCGACCTTCCTGAAGCGGCTGGCGCTGGCAAAGCCGCCCATGACCGGCGACAGGGAAATCACCGAGAAATTCTGACCTTGCCTTCCGGCTTGGCGGATGCGGGACGGCTTGCCATCAGCACGCCGGCACCCGCCACGCCCATGCCGAGCCAGGCCAGAAGCGGCATCTCCTCGCCCAGCACCGCCCAGGCAATCAGCGAGGCTGCCGGCGGCACGAGGAACAAAAGTGCCGAGACGCGGCTTACCTCGCCTGCCCGGATAAGATAGAGCAGCAGAGAGATGGCGATAATCGAATTGCCGATCACGAGGTACGCCAGCGCAAACAGCAGCTCGGGATGGTATTCGATGGCAAAGCCCTCGCGCACCACTGCAATCGGCCAGATCACCAAGAAGCCCACGGTAAATTGCACGATGGTCGCCACGACCGGGTGCTGCTTCACGCCGAAGCGCTTCTCGTAAATCGAACCTGCCGACATGGCGAACAACGCAATGACCGCGTAGACCACGCCGATGTACGATGCTGTGGAGATTTCCTGCCGCGAGCCGATTACGAGCCCGGCACCGGCAAGGCCGAGCACCAGACCCAGCCAGCGGTACTTTGAGACCACCTCGGCCACGAAGACAGGGGCAAAGATCGCCACCAGGATCGGTTGCAGCGACACGATCAGCGCCACGCCGCCCGCCGACAACCCGTCAGCGAAGGCAAGGTAGGACATGCCGAAATAGATTGCCTGCATCATCAGGCCGGTGACAGCAAGATGCAGCCAGGCGACCGGGCGCTGGGGAAGTTCGGGCCGCAACACAAGATAGAGCGGCCACATCAGCACCAGCACGCAGGCATAGCGCAGTGCCAGGAACGACATCGGCTCGGCATGACGCAAGCCCAGCTTGGCGGTGGCATAGCCGCCTGACCAAAGCAGCAGGAAGATGAACGGCGCCAGCCGCACAAAGAATGCGCGCGCCGTACTCATGCGAGCCTCGCCTGGCGCAGGCTGGACATGGTGTAGAGCGCCAGCGCCGTCCAGATCAGGGCGAAGGTGATTAGCTGCTCGATGCGCAACGGCTCATGCAGGATGAAGACCGCGGTGATGAAGTGCAGCGACGGCGCGATGTACTGCAGCAGGCCGAGCAACGTGAAGCTGATGCGGCGGGCGGCGGTGGCAAACAGCATCAATGGCAGTGCGGTCATCAACCCGCTCACGATCAACAGGACGGAGGTGGGCAGGTCCTCGCCGAACGCCAGCGGGCCGGACTGCGCCAGCCACCAGATAATGCCGACACTGATGGCGGAGAGGATCAAGCTTTCCACGAAGAAGCCCTGGACAGGCCCCACGTCCACCGTGCGGCGGATATAACCATAGGCGCAGAATGCCGAACCCAGCAGCAGTGACAGCCACGGGAACACGCCTAGGGACCACGTCTGCCAGGCAACCGCGATGACGGCCAGCACGATGGCTGCAAACTGCAACGGCGTCATGCGCTCGCGCAGTATGGCATATCCCACGGCCACATTGAGCAGCGGGTTGATGTAATAGCCCAGCGCCACTTCGAGCGCGCGGCCCTGGCCCACGCCCCATACAAAGAAGCCCCACGACACCGTCACCATGAAGGTCGACAGGCACAGAACGGCGAGCAGCCTGGGGCTGCGCATGACGCGCTTCAGGTCCTGCGTGCGTCCAAGCCAGAGCATGACCGCGCCGGCTACGGGGATCGACCAGAAAGCGCGGTGCGCGATGACTTCAAACGCATCGACGTGTTTCAGGTAATAGAAGAACAGCGCATAGAAGCCCCAGATCGAATAGGCCGCCACGGCATACATGATGCCCGCAGTATCGCGCTCTGGAATTTCTGTGGTGGAGGCAAGGGTCATGACGCCCCGGACTATCGCGCGGAGATGCGCCGGGGCGCAATTGCCCGGCGTGCATGCGCCGCCACCTTTTCGCGCATGACTGGTTCAGCTGCGCTCACGCAAACCCCACATGGAGGCAATGCCGAGCGCCGGGCCGATGGCGAGTGTCGCCAGTACCGCTTGCCAGCCTGTCGTTGCGGCGATTACGGGGGCTGCCTGCACGGTGACGAACGTCAGCAGGAAGCCCAGCGCGGTCTGGAAGGTCATCAGGCTGCCGGCAACTTGTGGCGGCGCGGCATCGGCTACGAGAGCCGAGAATTGCGCGGAATCGGGGATAACGGCGATGCCCCATATGACGAACAGGAGGGCCGTCAGCCACCACGGGCCGCCGAAACTCGCAGCCGTTGAAAGCCCTGCAAGCAACGACGCCACCAGTGCGATGATGGCCACGTTGGCCTTGCCAATGCGGCCTGCCACCCATCCGGCCCACACCGCGCTCACCGCGCCAAGGGCAATGGCGGCGAATGCCACCCATGTCGCAAGTTGCGTGGCGCGCAACTGGTCCATCTGCAAGGCAAACGACGCGGCGGCGGCGGCCGGCATCCACGCCCACAGCACGTAGAGTTCCCACATGTGGCCGAGATACCCGCCATAGGCCAGCCGGATGCGGCGGTCGGTCCAGGCCAGCCCAATGGCACGCATGGAGAAAGCGGGGGCGCGGGCATGATGCGGTCCAAGCCCTGCCCCCAGCACCAGCAACCCGCCGGCGAAGGCAGCGGCAGACGTTATGTAGACGGCAAGCCGCCAGTCTGCCCCGCCCAGCCCCGCCACCAGGTGCGGCAGGGATGAGCCAAGCGTCAGCGCACCAACCAGAATGCCGACCAGCAACCCGCGATCCTTCAGGCCCCAGCCCGTGGCGATCTTCATGCCGACCGGGTAGACGCCGGCCATCAGCGCGCCGGTGATGACGCGCATGGCGATGGAGGCGTTGCCGCCGGGCTCGAAGACGGGAAGCATGGCGTTGGCGAGTGCAGCGAGGCTGGCGCTCAGCACGAACACCCGGCGCGGATCGAACCGGTCCGCCACGCCCAGTGCCGCAGAGCCGAGCGCGCCAATGACGAAGCCTATCTGCACGCCGCTCGACAACAGCGCCTGGCGGGCGGGGGTGACTTCAGCCGCGGCCAGCATGCCCGGCATTGTGGCGGACGAAATGAACCACAGCGACAGCACCAGCACCTCGGCCAGCACCAGCGCGGTCATCGAGCGCAGCTTGGCAGATGCAACAGCCGTCATGGCAGGTCCTTTGTGGGAAGGTTGGTGAGTTGCCCCTTGCCGCTCGATCCTTAGCCGGCCGGACGCAGGATGGCCACGATGGCTTCACTGCCCGGTTGGCCTTGCACCAGCAGGCCGGTCTCGCCTTCCACGATCAACGTATCACGCGGACCCGCCTCAACGACATCGTCGTTCGCGTGGGCCTGCCATGCACCGGACACAGCATGCAAAACGGAAACGGCGTTGGCTTCAAGCTCAAGGTTGATCTTCCCGCCGTCCCGGTGGACGGCGACCTGATGCGTCCAGTGGCCCCGCCGGGTCATCACGTTGAAGTCGCGCGATGGCTCGCCGTCGAGCCTGCTTTCTGGCGTCAGCACGCCTTCGAATGAAAGCGGCATCAGGCGCTCGAGGCGATGGCTGTCACCGTTCGCAAACCACAGCACAAAAGGGTCGCCACCAACGAGCGTGATGGTCCGGTCTATGCCGGGAAACGACGAGAATGGACCGTCCTGGCTGATTTCCGCCAGTGACAGGCGGATGTCGAAGTCGTCGTGAGAGGCCCCTTCCGGAAACAGCCAGACATCTTCGGTGATGCCGCCGCCGTTCTTCCAGGCTTTCCGGTCATAGGTTCCGTCGCGCAGCAACCTTATCGGCATGTCAGGGCCTCGCGCCTTCCCGCAGCAACTTCCAGGTTACCGAGTCGATGAGCGCCTCAAAAGACGCGTCGACAATATTGGGCGACACTCCGATGGTGAACCAGCGTTCGCCCTTGCCGTCTCGGCTTTCGATCAGCACGCGCGTCGTTGCCCCGGTGCCGCCGTTCAGGATGCGCACCTTGTAGTCAACCAGTTCAAGGTCCTCGATGGCTCGCTGGAACTTGCCCAGATCCTTGCGAAGCGCATTGTCGAGCGCGTTGACCGGGCCGTTGCCCTCGCCCACCGACATGATCCGCTCACCGTCGACGACGAGCTTGACCACGGCTTCGGCCATGGAGACCTCTTCGCCCAGGGCATTGTGGCGTCGCTCGACGGATACGCGGAACGAGTCCACGCCGAAAAATTCGGGCACAGTGCCGAGCATGCGCCGGGCGAGCAGCTCGAACGAGGCGGGTGCTGCATCATAGGCAAAGCCTTCCGCCTCGCGCCGTTTGACCTCGGCCAGCAGGCTGTCAATGCGCGGATCCTTGGCATCGAAGGCAATGCCGGCCCGCTTCATTTCCGACAGCAGGTTCGACTTGCCCGCCTGCTCCGACACCAGCACGCGGCGCTGGTTGCCCACCGTCTCCGGCGGGATGTGTTCGTAGGTCTCGGGCTCCTTCAGGATCGCGGAGGCATGGATGCCGGCCTTGGTGGCAAACGCGCTGGCGCCGACATAGGGCGCCTGCCGGTTCGGCGCCCGGTTGAGCAGTTCGTCGAAAGCGCGAGAGACATGGGTGAGCTTTTCCAGCGCGTCCCGGTTGATCCCGGTTTCCACGATGTCTGCGAAGGCAGGCTTGAGCACCAGGGTCGGGATCAGCGAGACCAGGTTGGCGTTGCCGCAACGCTCACCAATGCCGTTCAACGTGCCTTGTACCTGCCGGGCGCCTGCACGCACCGCGGCAAGCGAATTGGCCACTGCCTGCTCGGTGTCGTTGTGGGCATGAATGCCGAGGTGCGCGCCGGGTACGTGGGCGGTGACGGCGGTGACGATCTCTTCGACTTCGTTAGGCAGCGTGCCGCCATTGGTGTCGCACAGAATGACCCAGCGCGCGCCGGCATCGAAGGCCGTCTTCGCGCAGGCGAGGGCATAGTCCGGGTTGGCCTTGTAGCCGTCGAAGAAGTGTTCGCAGTCGACCATCGCCTCCTTGCCCGCCGCGATGGCGGCCTTCACGCTGTCGGTGATGCAGGCAAGGTTTTCGCCGTTGGTGGTCTTGAGCGCCACGCGCACGTGGTAGTCCCAAGACTTGGCGACGAAGCAGACGGCGTCCGACTTCGCGCGCAGCAGGTCCTTGAGGCCCGGATCATTGGAGGTCGAGCGCCCAGCCCGGCGTGTCATACCGAAGGCGGTGAAGCCGGCCTTCATCTTGCGCGGTTCGGCGAACAGGGCGGTGTCGGTTTCGTTGGCGCCGGGATAGCCGCCCTCGATATAGTCGATACCGAGTTCATCCAGCAGCCTGATGATGGTCAGCTTGTCCTCGAGCGAGAAGTCGATGCCCGGCGTCTGCCCGCCATCGCGCAGCGTGGTGTCGTAAAGGTAGAGGCGGTCTTTGGCGCCTTGCCCCTCCATCTTGTGGGGAGGGGTTGGGGTGGGGGATAAACTTGCCATCACAGCACGCCCTTCCAGCGCAGAGCGAGGTAAATGCCGAGGCCCAGCACGATAAACTTGATCGCGATGTAACCAAGCCAATGCTTTGGAAACGGCAGGCTGTCGTGCCAGGATTTCTTGGGTTGAGGTGTGTTCATCGCTTCAGTTCCCACGTTGTCACGCGCTCGCCGGTTTCCGAATCCTTTGAATCCCTTAGCTGGATTCCCTGAGCCGTCAGTTCATCGCGAATGCGGTCGGCCTCGGCGAAATCCTTCGCCTTGAAGGCTTCAAGACGTCTGGCGATGGCGGCTTCGATCTTCGCCTCATCAACGTCGCCCGCGCGCGGGTCGGTCAGGTCGCCGGCGAAGCCGAGAGCGGCAAGGTTGGAAGCCCGTTCGGCATCGTCCATCTGGTGCAATGCGGCGATGGCCTTCGGCGTGTTCATGTCATCCAGCAACGCTTCAAGCACCTCGCCAGTCAGGTTCGGTCCGGCGCCGGCGGGCGAAGCCTTGGCGTACCAACCCTCGAGAATGTCCCAGCTCTCCTGAACGGACTTTTCCGTCCAGTCGATGGGCTGGCGATAGTGGGTGCGCAGCATGTTGAAGCGCAGCACCTCGCCCGGCCACTTCTCCAACAGCTCGTTGATGGTGATGAAGTTGCCGAGCGACTTTGACATCTTCTGGCCTTCGACCTGAAGGAAGCCGTTGTGCATCCACACGTTCGCCATGACCTTGTGGCCGAAGGCGCAGCGCGACTGGGCGATCTCGTTCTCGTGGTGCGGGAACTGCAGATCGATGCCGCCACCGTGGATGTCGAACACCTCGCCGAGATGCTTCCAGCTCATCGCCGAGCACTCGATGTGCCAGCCCGGCCGGCCGCGGCCCCAGGGCGAGTCCCAGCCGGGCGTATCGGCGTCCGACGGCTTCCACAGCACGAAGTCGGTCTCGTCCTTCTTGTAGGAAGCGACGTCCACCCGCGCGCCCGCAATCATCTCGTCCAGCGAGCGGCGCGACAGCTGGCCGTAGTCCTTCATGCTCGGCGTGTTGAACAGCACGTGCCCATCCGCCTCATAAGCGTGACCATTGGCGATCAGCATCTTGATCATCTCGATCATCTCGGCGATGTGACCGGTCGCCGTCGGCTCGACCGTTGGCGGCAGCACGCCGAGGGCGGCGATATCCTCGAGGAACTGCTTCGTGGTGCGCGCGGTCACGTCAGAGATCGGCACGCCTTCTTCCCTCGCCCGGGCGTTGATCTTGTCATCCACGTCGGTGATGTTGCGGGCATAGGTGACATGCTCCGGCCCGTAGATGTGGCGGAGCAGCCGGAACAGCACGTCGAACACGATGATTGGGCGGGCATTGCCGATGTGGGCGTAGTCGTACACGGTCGGCCCACACACGTACATGCGCACGTTGTCGGGGTCGATCGGCGTGAACACCTGCTTTTCGCGGGTGAGCGTGTTGTAGAGCTTCAGTTCCATGTACGAGCAATTCCCTTTCGGAGCCTTGCTGGCCCGGGCGCTCGTTTCTCTTTTCGATCAGGAAAGGCGTGCCGCTGCCAGCGCGTATCGCGTCTAGCTGATAATAATCCGGCAAATGTTGCAGACGGATTGATATGGAGCGGTCTTCAACATGGCGCGCAAGATGCGCGCGAAGATGCTTGCGGTCAAGTGCTACCTTTGCCATAGGCATGAGCACCATGAACGCACCTGCCGCCGCCCCCTCACCTTCCCTGACCAGAGCCGCCCTGTGGATGACCGGCTGGCTCACGCTGATGCTGTCGATGGCCGTTTTCGGCCGCGAGGTGACGCGCGAGCTGAACACGTTCCAGGTCATGGAACTGCGCGCGCTGATCGGGCTGGTGCTGATCTACCCGCTGGTGCATGCAGCCGGCGGCTTCAGGGCCATGAAGACGTCCCATCCCATGCGCCACATTGCCCGCAATACGGTGCACTATGGCGCCCAGTATTCCTGGTTCGTAGCGCTCAACCTGATCACGCTGGCGCAGGTCGTTGCCATCGAGTTCACCATGCCGATCTGGACCGCGGTGCTGGCGGTACTGTTCCTCGGCGAGCGCATGAACCTGTGGAAGGTGGCGGCCATCATTCTCGGGCTGATCGGGGTGTGGGTGATCGTGCGCCCCGATGCAGGCCATGTAGACACCGGCCAGTTGTGGGCGCTTGCATCGGCGCTGGGCTTCGGCATTTCGGTGGCAATGGTGAAGGCGCTTACCCGCACCGAAGGCGTGGTGCGGATCGTCTTCTGGATGCTGGTCACCCAGTCGATCATCGGGATCATTCCTGCCTGGACCGTGTGGCAACCGGTGCCGGCGCATCTTTGGCCCTATGTCGTGACCGTGGCGTTCTGCGGCACGTTTTCCCACTACTGCATGGCCCGTGCAATGCTCCATGCGGACGCCACCGTGGTAGTGCCGATGGACTTCCTTCGGGTGCCGCTGACGGCTATCACGGGCTGGCTGCTCTATTCCGAAGGCATCGACGCCTTCACCGTCGCCGGCGCGGCGCTGATCCTGACCGGCAACCTGCTCAACCTCAGGCAGGCAGGCACGGCACGGGTCAGATAAGACGCTTGCAAGCCATCGGATTCCATGACGCAATCGGCCCCGGCAAACCGTCCGGAGACCGGCATAAATCATGAGACCGCTTGAAGGCTATCGTGTCCTTGACCTCACCCATGTGCTGGCAGGTCCGTTCTGTTCCTACCAGCTTGCCGTTCTCGGCGCTGACGTAATCAAGATCGAACCGCCGGACAATCCGGACATGACCCGCGAGGAAGGCCTCGTGCCCGAGCTGAACCGGCAGGGATACGGCATCTATTTTCAGTCGCAAAGCGCGGGCAAGCGGGCAATCACGCTCAACCTCAAGACAGAAGAAGGCCGCGAAATCCTGTCCCGGCTGATCGAAACGGCGGACGTGCTGGTTCAGAACTATGCAGGCGACGCCCTGGCGGAAATGGGCTTCGGATACGAGAAGGCGGCAGCGATCAACCCTCGGCTGGTGTATTGCCAATTAACCGGTTTCGGCAGGACGGGTCCGAAAGCCACGCATCCGGCCTATGACGTGGTGATCCAGGCGTTTTCCGGGCTGATGGCGGCAAACGGCACGCCGGAAAGCGGACCGGTTCGCGTCGGACCGCCAATGGTCGACTATGGCACCGGCGCCCAGGCGGCACTGGCCATCTCGGCTGCCCTCCTCCAGCGAGAGCGCACCGGCAAGGGTCAGTACATCGATGTGGCCATGCTGGACGCTGCCTTGATGCTGATGAGCGCCCACGTGATCGATACGGTCACGACCGGTCACGCGCCGAAGCCCTATGGCAACGCCCACCCCAACTACGCCGGCTATCGCACCTACGAGACGGCGGACGGCCTGCTGATGATTGGCGCATGGACCAACAAGCAGCTTGCGAACCTGCTTCGTGCGCTGGGAGAAACGGCGCGGGCGGAGAAGGTGCTCGAAACGCCGCGCTCGCAAATCGGCGCATTGGCTGCAGAAAATGCCGACTGCATCGCGGCTCACATGAAGACGAAGACGGCAGATGACTGGGAGCACTTGTTGAACGAAGCGCATGTGCCCGCCTCGCGGGTGCGCACCATCGACGAGGCGCTGGCGCACGATCAAGTAAAATCTAGGAGAGTGATGCAAACAGCTGGCGATGCGCCCCTACCCGGCGGGCCGTCGCGCTTCCCGGTTGCTGCGTTCACCTATGCACACGGATCACCGTCGCTGGACCGGCCGCCGCCGCGGCTGTCCGAGCATACGGCGCAAGTGCTGGGCGAGCTGGGCTATGACGAAACGCGCATAGCCGTGCTGCGCCATGCCGGCGCCGTTTAACTTGCAGAACTGAATCGAAAACCCCGCCACCATGCGGTGCCGGGGCTGGCTTTTGGAAGCGCTGCAAAAGATGGCCTACTCGGCCGCTTCAAAGCTCTCTTCTTCCTCATCGCCCGAGCCGATGCCCGAAGGATGCGTCTTACGCAGTTCCTCGGCGACCAGGAAGGCCAGCTCCAGCGACTGATCGGCGTTGAGGCGCGGGTCACAATGGGTGTGATACCGGTCGGCCAGTTCGGCGTCGGTCACCTCGCGCGCGCCGCCCGTGCACTCGGTCACGTTCTGGCCGGTCATCTCCACGTGGATGCCGCCGGCATGGGTGCCTTCGGCGCGGTGGATGGCCAGAAAATCGCGGACTTCCGACAGGATCGCATCGAACGGCCGGGTCTTGTAGCCGGTAGAAGCCTTGATGACGTTGCCGTGCATCGGGTCGCACGACCATACCACCTTGCGGCCCTCGGCCTCGACTTTGCGGATCAGGCCAGGTAGGTGATCGCCGACCTTGCCGGCGCCGAAGCGGGCAATGAGCGTCAGACGGCCGGCCTCGTTCTGCGGATTGAGCAGATCGATCAGGCGGATCAGTTCATCTGCCTGAAGGCTCGGGCCGCACTTCAGACCGATCGGGTTCTGCACGCCGCGGCAGAACTCTACGTGCGCGTGATCGGGCTGGCGGGTGCGGTCGCCGATCCACAGCATGTGGCCGGAGGTCGCGTACCATTCGTCCGAGGTGGAATCGACACGGGTCAGCGCCTGCTCGTAGCCCAGCAGCAGCGCCTCGTGCGAGGTGTAGAACTCGGTCGACTTGAGCTGCGGGGTCGTATCCGGGTTGATGCCGCAGGCGCGCATGAAGTCGAGCGTCTCGGTGATGCGGTCAGCCAGGTGCTGATACCGTTCCGAGGCGGGCGAGCCCTTCAGGAAGCCCAGCGTCCAGCGGTGCACGTGCTCCAGGTTGGCATAACCACCCATGGCGAAGGCGCGCAGGAGGTTGAGCGTGGCGGCCGACTGGCGGTAGGCCATGATCTGGCGTTCCGGGTCTGGCTCGCGGGATTCCTTGGTGAACTCGATGCCGTTGATGATGTCGCCGCGGTAGCTGGGCAGTTCCACACCGTCGATCGTCTCGAAGTCAGACGAACGCGGCTTGGCGAACTGGCCCGCGATGCGTCCCACCTTCACAACCGGGCCACCGCCGGCAAAGGTCAGCACGACGGCCATCTGCAGGAACACGCGGAAGAAGTCGCGGATGTTGTCCGCCTGATGTTCTGCAAAGCTCTCGGCGCAGTCGCCGCCCTGCAACAGGAATGCCTTGCCTTCCGCCACCTTGGCAAGCTTGCGCTTCAGTTTGCGCGCCTCGCCGGCAAATACCAGCGGCGGAAAAGTCGACAGCCGCTTCTCGACAGCAGCCAGGGCTTCCGGGTCGGCATAGGCCGGCACCTGCTTGATGGGGAACGAGCGCCAGCTCGACGGGGACCAAGTCGTCATGTGTCTTACTCTCTGATACCTGGCAGGCAAATCGCCTGACCATCCAGTCATTGCGTCATAGCGCAGCAAATTGCAAGTGATGTGGCAGGAAATGACGCATTCACGCTACGCGCGTCAACCATATCAGTATTCTGAAAACCCCATGTTAACCGGTCGGGCTTAGAGTACGTTAAGGGGCGGTGGAGAAACCAATGGCGCAAGCTGGCAGGACTCGACCATGCTGGACCAGATATTGCCTTCGGGCGAAGCGGAATGGCTCTATTACTTCTCCTTCACCGGCGACTATCCAATAGCACTACAACTTGGCGTGGCAAACGCCCTTTGCGTTATCGCGATCGTCCTGCTGCGCGCCAGCCCCGCCTACAAGCGCGACCCGCGCCTGCGCGAACGCATCATCCGGCTGTTCTCCTGGCTGATCATCAGCGCCAACTTTTTCCTGATCTTCAACAAGGATCATCACATCATCTCGATGTTGTCGTAGGCAGTCCGCATCATGCCTTTTGGGGGCTTGTGCGCCTCCCGGGTTTCGGTCAACGCTTGACGCGTCATGGTTACGCTCACGCCCAGTTTCACTCTCGGAATCGAAGAAGAGTATCTTCTCGTTGATCGCGAGACGCGCGATCTCGTCGCCGCGCCCGACGCCCTGATGGCCGACTGCCAGGCAGAACTGGAAGCCCGCGTCAGCCCCGAATTCCTGCAATGCCAGATCGAGGTCGGCACGTCCGTGTGCAAGACCATACCCCAGGCGCGCAAGGAACTGGCTCACCTGCGCCACACCATTGCGCGCATCGCCGAAGGTTATGGCCTTGCGCCGGTGGCGGTTGCCACACACCCGTTCGGCGACTGGCAGCGCCAGCGCTTCACCGCGCGCGAGCGTTACGAGGCGCTGGCCCGAGATCTGGCCGGCGTCGGCCAGCGCATGCTGATCTGCGGCATGCACGTCCATGTCGGCATCGAGGACGAGGACCTGCGCATCGACCTCCTGGGCCAGATGTCCTATTTCCTGCCGCACCTGCTTGCGCTGTCGGCCTCCTCGCCGTTCTGGCTTGGCCGCGATACGGGACTTGCCTCGTACCGGCTATCGATCTTCGACAACCTGCCGCGCACCGGGCTGCCGCCGGTTTTCTCCAGCTTCGGCGAATACAAGCGGGCAGTCGACATCCTCACCTGCGCCGGCGTGATCGAGGACGCCACCAAGATCTGGTGGGACATGCGGCCCTCGGCCCGCTTCCCGACGCTGGAGGCGCGCATTTGCGACGTGACGCCCCGGCTCGACGATGCCGTGGCCATCGCCGCGCTGGTGCAGTGCCTGGCCCACATGCTGTTCCGGCTGAGGCTCAACAACCAGCGCTGGCGCCAGTACGAGCGCTTCCTGGTCAACGAGAACCGCTGGAGGGCGCAACGCTATGGCGTGGGCACGTCGCTGATGGACTTCGGCAAGGCTGAACTGGTGGACTACAAGGACCTGGTGGATGAACTGCTGGCGCTGGTGGCGGAAGATGCCGAGGTGCTGGGCTGTGCCGACGAGCTACAGGCGATCCGCAACATTGCCCGCAAGGGCAACAGCGCGGACCGGCAGCGCGAGGTGCACCGCCGGGCGCTGGAGAGCAGCGAAGACCCGGCGCACGCCATGCGCGCGGTGGTCGACAGCCTGATTGCGGAAACGGTCAGCGGGCTGGATGTGTAGGCGGAAGCCTGCTCAGCCGCGGGCGTCGCTCATCTCGAGGTGGCGCTGCATCCCGATCTCGGCGGAGGCATAGGGCTCCTGCCGCTCGACCGACCAGTAACGCAGGTCCTCGAGACGGATGGCCCGGCCCGTCACTGCACAACGTACGAACTCACCCGGGCGCACGATCTGGAAATCGGCGTCAAGATAGCGGATGCGTGCTTCCTGGGTGCTGGCAAACGGAGCTTCGAAGTTCATGGTACCAGTCTATTAACGCGCGACACTCACCTTGAGAAGAAAAATCCTGCATCGCAGTGAACAGCGCCAACACGCGATCGCTGGATTGCGCCCCTATTGAGGCTCGACAAACTTGAGCAGCCGCCGCAACAGCGCAAGGTTGAACGGCGGCAAGGCGATGGTGTAGTGGCCACACTTGTACCGTTGCCAGTCGAGTTGAACCCGGGCAGTCCTGAATTCCGCTCCCACCGAAAGCCCGTACTCGCACGGCATGACCTTGTCGAAATCCGCCGTCGTCATTTGCACGGGGATGCCACGCGCAGCCAGGTGGCCGGCATAGCTGCTCGGATGCAGCAGATCCCACGCCTTGCTGAGTTGATCCAGTGTCATGTGCTTTTCCACGGCGCTGCGAATGTGCCAGGACGCCCTGCCGCTCCACACCACCTTGGCGAAGTTGTCCGCCATCAGGTTGAGCGACACCTTGTCGATGTGCTCGCTCAGTGCAGCCGCAATCGTCGAAATGCAGGAGCCGATGCTGAAACCGATCAGGCGGACACGCCTGTAGCCCGCCTGCCGCAGGTGCGCCGCCAGTCCCATGACCTCGATGACGGCCTGCCGGAAGTTGGCAATGGTGGCGCCAAGGTCGGCATTCACCAGGCGCCACGTGCCATGATCGCCGTCCTGGTCCCGGCCCTTGTGAAACGGAAGGATATAGCGAACCGCAGTCAGGCCGCGGCTGCGAAAGATGCGGCACAGCGCATTGAAGTCCGCCTCGGTGGAGCCCATGTGCGGCACCACGATGACCGCATCGCCGCGCGTTTGCGCTTCGAATTTTGGCAGCCGGACAGGCCCGAGACACCGGTACCCCACGCCATCAGGCACGGTCCAGCTTATCGTGTCGCCGGTCTCGGCAAACCTGATCGGTTCGCCGGCAGTGAAGAAACGGGCCCGGTCTGCGGCTGCTTCGTGCACGTGATGCAGAAGGCTCTCAATGTCGTCGCTCGCTCCGGGAAAGACCGCACTGGTCCCGGGAATGAACTCGACGGTCTTGCGCACAGGATCCTCCTGACGCGCAAGATGTTCGTCGAGAAAACTCATGACAGGATTGATCATCCCCAATGACGCTGTTGCGTCCCCACCAAGTTTGCTTGCCCTGCAAACAGTGTCAGTGCGCAAGCGTGCGCCGTCAATCTCGCCGGAATCACAAGTGGTTACAGTTTGCAACAGTTTCAGAACAGGCTGCCCTGCCCGCCGCCCGATCCGCCCGCAGGTTTTGCCGCGGGTTTGAGCGCGGGTGCCGGCGAACCGCCGCCCGTGCCGATGACGGCATCAGTGCGCCCGTCGGCAAACTCGATCTCGATGCCCATGCCCGCACTGGTGGACGCGACCGATCGTATCGGCTGGCCGTTGCCATCGCGCACCAGCGCAAAGCCGCGGTTCAGTACCGAATGATATGAGAAAGCCGAGAGCAGCTTGGCGGCGCCATCAAGCCGGGTGCGGCGGGTTTCCATCGATGCTGCAACGGCGCGCGCGGACTGGCGTTGCAACCGGGCGAGCGTCTCGCGGTCGCGCACGATCTGCTGGCGCAGGGGCCGCACGCTCAGGCGCGCCGCCGCCCGGTCGACACGTGAGCGGTGCGCGCTAGTCGCGGCTTTCAGCGACTGGCCCAGCCTGCCTGCCGCATTGTCGAAGCGCTGCCGGGCGAGCGCCAGCAGATCATCGGGCTTTGGCAGCCCACGGCCTGCGGCAGTGACGCGGGTGCGCCGTTCGTCCATGGCGCGGCTGAGTGCGCGATGCTGCCGGGCGGCAAGGTCTGCCACGTAAGCCACCAGTTCGGAACGAACCGGCACGGCGCGCTCGGCGGCTGCAGTGGGCGTTGGCGCGCGCCAGTCGGCGGCATGGTCGATCAACGTCCAGTCGGTCTCGTGGCCCACGGCGGAGATCAGCGGAATGGCGCTTTCAGCCGCCGCGCGCACCACAACTTCCTCGTTGAACCCCCACAAGTCCTCCAGGCTGCCGCCGCCGCGGGCGACGATGATCAGGTCCGGCCGGGGGATCGCCCCGCCCTTCTCCAGTGCGTTGAAACCGCGGATCCCGTTGGCCACTTCGCCTGCGCTGCTTTCGCCCTGCACCCGCACCGGCCACACCAGAACATGGCGCGGGAAGCGGTCCGAGAGCCGGTGCAGGATATCGCGGATCACGGCCCCGGTCGGTGACGTGACGACGCCGATCACCTGCGGAAGGTAGGGCAGTTCCTGCTTGCGATCCTCGTCGAACAGGCCTTCGGCGGCGAGCTTCTTTCGGCGCTCCTCCAGCAGCGCCATAAGAGCGCCGGCGCCTGCCGGTTCCATGGTCTCGATGACGATCTGGTACTTCGACTGGCCGGGGAACGTGGTTATGCGGCCTGTGACCACCACTTCGAGGCCCTGTTCAGGCTGGATCTTCAGCCGGGCCGCCGTACCCTTCCAGATCACGCCGGACAGCACCGACCGGTCGTCCTTCAGGTCGAGGTAAACGTGGCCCGAGCCCGGTCTCGAAACCCGGCCCAGTTCGCCGCGTACCCGCACGTGGCCGAACGTGTCCTCCAGCGTACGCTTGAGCGCGCCCGAGATATCCGAGACCGAATACTCCGCCACGTTGGAGACGGGCTCGCCCGCCTCGTCATCGTCAAGCAGTTCTCCGGTTACGGGGTCAAAGGCCGGTGGCGGCCAATCGGTGGACATGGGTCAGAAGAATCCTTTCAATCGCAGCCATTGGATGCCAAATACAACCCCAATGGCAAGCAGCGAGACGGAGCCTTCCTTCATGAACATCCTGTTGATCGGCTCGGGCGGGCGCGAACATGCCCTTGCCTGGGCCATCGCCAAGTCACCGCTGACGAAAACGCTGTTCTGTGCACCAGGCAATGCCGGCATCGCCGCAGAAGCGGAGATCGTGTCGCTCGACGTGAACGATGCGCAAGCGGTAATCAACTTCTGCAACCTTCAGGCCATAAAGCTGGTGGTCGTCGGACCAGAAGCGCCACTGGTCGCGGGGCTGGCGGACAAATTGCGCGCCGCCGGCGTCAAGACATTCGGCCCCTCTGCTGCCGCAGCGCGGCTGGAAGGCTCGAAAGGGTTCACCAAGGACATCTGCGCGAAATACAACATTCCCACCGGCGCCTATGGCCGGTTTTCGTCTGAGGCCGATGCGCTGGCCTATCTGGCAGACCACCCTGCCCCCATCGTGGTCAAGGCTGACGGTCTTGCGGCCGGCAAGGGCGTGACGGTCGCCATGAAAGATGGCGAAGCAGAAGCCGCGGTGAAGGACATCTTCGCCGGCAAGTTCGGCGCGGCGGGTGCTGAGTGCGTAATCGAAGAATATCTCGACGGAGAGGAAGCCTCGTTCTTCGCCCTGTGCGACGGCAAGACGGCAGTCGCCTTCGGCACAGCGCAGGATCACAAGCGCGTCGGCGAAGGCGATACCGGTCCGAATACCGGCGGCATGGGCGCCTATTCGCCGGCGCCGGTAATGACGGACGAGATGTGGCGGCGGACGATGGACGAGATCATCATCCCCACCATGAAGGCCATGGAAACCGAAGGCTGTCCGTTCCAGGGCGTATTTTTCGCCGGGTTGATGATCACGGCAAAGGGGCCGCAACTCATCGAATACAATGTCCGCTTCGGCGATCCCGAATGCCAGGTGCTGATGATGCGGCTCAAGGACGATATCGTCATGCTGATGCTGGCGGCCTGCGACGGCACGCTCGACAAGGTGTCGGTGCGGTGGCGCGACGAGGTGGCACTGACTGTCGTGATGGCGGCGCAGGGCTATCCGGGCGACGTCGAGAAAGGCTCGGAAATCCGCAATCTTGATGCAGCAGGCGCCGACCCGGCAGTGCACATCTTCCACGCCGGCACCAAGGCGGATGGAGACCGCATTCTGGCCAATGGCGGGCGCGTCCTGAACGTCACGGCGCGGGCGGCAACGGTCAGCGAGGCGCAAGGTCTTGCCTACAAGGCCGTCGATGCGATTGACTGGCCACAAGGGTTCTGCCGCCGGGACATCGGCTGGCGGGCTGTTGCACGGGAGACGAAATGAGCGAGCTGTTTCCGGGATTTGCCGAGCAAATCATCGAAGGCGATGGCGCGGACATTTTTGTACGCACCGGCGGGTCTGGAAACCCGCTGCTGCTGATCCACGGTTTCCCGCAAACCGGCGCCATGTGGCACAAGATGGCCCAGCAGCTTGCCGAGCACTTCTTTGTCGTTATCCCGGACCAGCGCGGCTATGGCCGCTCGTCCAAACCTGCCAATACAGCGGACAACCTGCCCTACTCAAAGCGGGCCATGGCCAACGACCTGGTGGCGGTGATGGAGCGGCTGGGCCACGGGCGCTTTGCCGTAGCGGGGCATGACCGGGGCGGGCGCGTGGCTTATCGCATGGCGCTCGATCATCATGCCCAGGTGGAAACGCTGGTGACCCTGGACATTGTGCCGACCATCGAGCAATGGCGCGCGCTGGCGACCGTCACCGGCGCGCTGAAGACCTATCACTGGCCGTTTCTCGCTCAAGCCCACCCGTTGCCGGAGCAGATGATCAACGCCAATCCGGACTTTTATCTCGAGCAGAAGCTGGGCGCGTGGAATGCGGGCAAGGGCCTTGCCGTGTTCGACCCGGCAGCGCTTGCCGAATACCGCTCATTTTTCCGGAATCCGGCCGTGGTGCACGCCATGTGCAACGATTATCGCGCCGGCGCCACCTGCGACGTGGCGCACGACAAGGCCGCCGAGGACGAGAACCGCAAGATCACCGCACCGATGCTGGCGCTGTGGGGGGCGGCCGGAATCCCGGGAGAAACGGGGCCGGGTCCGCTGAAAATCTGGCGGAAGTGGGCAGAAAATGTCAGTGGCCTTGCGATAAATTGCGGTCACTTCCTGCCCGAGGAAGCGCCGGACGAGACGCTGGCGGCCATGCTGCCTTTCCTGCAGGGACTGCATGCATGAACACCAGGATCGACCGGCAGGCGGAGTTCTCGGGCACCCGCGAGGTGCGCGAAGCACACCGGTTCGACGAGGCGGCGCTTGATGCCTACCTGCGCGAGCATGTCGACGGCTACCAAGGCCCATTGACCGTCGAGCAGTTCAAGGGCGGCCAGTCCAACCCGACCTACAAGCTGACGACGCCGGGCGCGGCTTACGTGCTGCGCCGCAAGCCGCCGGGCAAGCTGCTGGCCTCGGCCCATGCCGTGGACCGGGAGTACAAGGTGATCGCCGCGCTGCACAAGCTTGGCTTGCCGGTTGCGCGGCCGTTCGTGCTTTGCGAGGACGCCAGCGTCATCGGCACGGCGTTCTACGTGATGGACTTTGCCGCGGGCCGCGTGTTCTGGGAGCCGCACATGCCGGGCGTCGAAACAAGTGAGCGCGCCGCTATCTTCGATGCGATGAACGCCTTCATGGCGGACCTGCACTCGGTCGACTACGAGGCTGCCGGCCTTGGCGATTTCGGCAAGCCGGAGGGCTATGTGGCGCGCCAGATCGCGCGCTGGTCGAAGCAGTACAAGGCGTCCGAAACCCAGAAGATCGCCAATATGGACCGGCTGATGGACTGGCTGCCGGATGCCTCACCCTCGTCCGGCCAGGCAACACTGGTGCATGGCGACTTCCGCCTCGACAACTGCATCATCCATGCGGACCGGCCCGCCATCCGAGCCGTGCTGGACTGGGAGCTGTCGACGCTGGGAGATCCGCTCGCCGACTTCACCTACCACCTGATGCAGTGGCGCATGCCGCCATCGGAAACAGGCGCGGGCGTCGGGTCGCTGGTGGAGCATCTCGATCTTCCCGGCGTACCGGCGCTTGAGGACTACGTGGCGAGCTATTGCGAGCGGCGGGGGCTTGATGGCATTCCCGATCTCGACACATATCTCGCCTACAATTTCTTCCGGATGGCGGCGATCTTCCAGGGCATCGTGGGCCGGGTACGCGACGGCACTGCCGCCAATGCCCGCGCCGCCGAGATGGCCGACCTGGTCGGGCCGATGGCGGACGTGGCCTGGGACTATGCGAAGAAGGCGGGAGCCTGACAGCGGTGAGCGCACCAACAATCGGACTGGCACTGGGTGGAGGGGCCGCACGCGGGCTTGCCCATATCGAGCTATTGCACGCCTTGGACGATCTCGGCATCCGGCCAACGAGGATGGCCGGCACAAGCATTGGCGCACTTGTCGGGGTCGCCTACGCAGCCGGACAGTCCGCAAAGGAGATCGAGGACCACGCCCGTTCGGTGCTGTCCAACCGGCTTGATGCGGCGCGGCTGGCCTTCTCGTCCGGCAAGGGCGGGGTGCTCGACCTGATCAATCTCAACCCGCTGGCAAGCCCCCTGCTGGACGGTGCGCAGCTGGTCCGGCTGGTGCTGCCGGACAGCGTTCCCGCGCAGCTGGAACTGCTGCCAACACCGATGACGGTCATCGCTTGCGACTTTCTGGCAGGGACCGAACTGGCGCTGTCGAGCGGTCCGACCATCGATGCCGTCGCAGCCAGCATTGCCATTCCCGGCGTGATCTCCTCCCCGGCGGGCGACGTGACCCTGATCGACGGCGGCTGCGTCAACCCGGTGCCAATCAACCACCTGCAATCATGCGACCTGATCGTCGCCATCAACGTAACCGGAAGACCAGTCCAGCGCGGGCATGGCATGCCGCGAACGCCTGACCTGGTTTCCGGCGCGATGCAGATCCAGCAGCAGAGCATCGCCGCCCTGCAGCGCGAGAAGCACCGCTGCGAGATCTGGATCGAACCCGCCGTGAACCCGTTCCGGGTGCACGAATTCTTCAAGCTGGACGAGATACTCAAGGCGGCAAAGCCGGCGCGCGAAGAGCTGAAACGGCAGCTTGAACGGATGCTGGAAGCGCTAGAGCATCATCCGATCAGATAGAATCATCTGATCGGATAAAGATGCTCGCTTTCAAGGTGCCAGAGCAACTTTAGCCGTTCAAGGTGAACGGCTGTTGCTCTAGTCAAATCAGCCGGTTAGCGCTTGTTACTGAAAAACCGAGTCATCAGTTCCCGGGCCCTCGCCTCGCCGAGACCGGAGTAAACCTCAGGCACATGATGGCAGGTGGCTTGCGAAAAGAACCGGGCGCCATGTTCCACCCCGCCCATCTTCTCGTCCCCTGCACCGAAGTACAGCCGCTCGATGCGGGCGAACGAAATGGCGGCTGCGCACATGGCGCAGGGTTCGAGCGTCACGTGCAGGTCGCATCCGGTGAGTCTTTCCAAGCCCAACAGCCGGCCTACCTCGCGGATGGCCAGCACCTCGGCATGGGCAGTGGGGTCGTTCAGTTCGCGCGTCCGGTTGCCGGCGCAGGCAATGATCTCGCCGTCCTTGACCACGCATGCGCCCACCGGCACCTCGCCGCGCGCGAATGCAGCCTCGGCCTCCTCGAAGGCGCGGGCCATGGCGGGGTGCAGAAGCGCTTTCATCAAACTCTGTCTCCGGCGCAAACTCGGTGTAGGCAGCAGCGCTGCCCGTCTGATACAAGCAAGCCCATGAATAGGTCCAGCAAGAAACCTGCAGCAGCCCCCACTCCGGCAACGCCCGCCGCAGAACCGGCAAGGCCCGAACGCATCGCCAAGGCGATGGCGCGCGCAGGGCTGTGCTCGCGGCGCGACGCGGAGAAGTGGATCGAGGCCGGGCGGGTATCAGTCAATGGCAAGGTGCTTGTCACGCCGGCCGTGACGGTCACGCCGGCCGACCTTGTCGAGGTGGACGGCAAGCCGCTGCCGGAGCGCGAGCAGGCGCGGTTGTGGCGCTATCACAAACCATCCGGCCTTGTGGTGTCGCACCGGGACGAGAAGGACCGGGAGTCGGTGTTCGACAAGATGCCGGAAGGGATGCCGCGCGTGATCTCCATCGGGCGGCTGGACATCAACACCGAAGGCCTGCTGCTGCTGACCAATGACGGCGAGCTGGCGCGGCTGCTGGAACTGCCGGCTACCGGCTGGGTGCGCCGCTACCGGGTGCGTGCGCATGGCGAGGTCGAGCAACCGGCGCTCGATGCGCTGAAGGACGGGCTGATGGTCGAGGGGGTGCAGTACGGCCCCATCGAGGCCAAGCTCGACAAGCAGCAGGGCGGCAATGTGTGGCTGACGATCTCCCTGCGCGAGGGCAAGAACCGTGAGGTGAAGCGCATCTGCGAACACCTTGGCCTGAAGGTGAACCGGCTTATCAGGGTATCTTTCGGCCCCTTCCAGCTGGGCGAGTTGGCGCGCGGCGCCGTGGACGAGGTTTCGCAGAAAGTCATCGCCGAACAGATCCGGGGCGGCGGTCGCAGGCGGCAGGGCCATGCGCCAAAGAAGGAAGGCGGCAAGCCTAAGCGTCCTCCAGGCAAGCCGGGCGGCAAGCCTGCTGCCAGACGGGACGGCAAGGAGGGCGACCGGTCAACGGGCAAGCCGGGGGGAAAGCGTGCGGATCGTCGGCGGTAAGTTCAGGGGCCGCACCATCCACGCACCTGACGGCAGGGCGACACGGCCCACCACGGACCGGGTGCGCGAGGCCATCTTCAACCGGCTGGAACATGGCGTGCCCGATTTCAGCATCGATGGCGCACGGGTGCTCGACCTGTTCGCAGGCACCGGAGCGCTGGGGCTCGAGGCCTTGTCGCGGGGCGCGCGCAACGTGCTGTTCATCGACGAAAGCGAGGCGGCAAGAGGCCTGATCCGGCGCAATGCGGACGAACTGGGCGTCATCGGGCAGGCCAAGCTGTGGCGGCGCGATGCGGCGAAGCTGGGCGAATGCGCACCGATGAGCCCGTTCAGCCTCGTGTTCATGGACCCTCCTTACGGCAAGGGGCTGGTGGACAAGGCGCTTGCAGCGCTGGTGGCCGGCGGCTGGCTTGAGCCGGGCGGCGTGGTGGTGGCGGAAGAGGCGGCCAAGGCAGATGTTGCCATTCCCGAGGGCCTCGAGGTTCTCAATGACAGCCGCTATGGCGACACCCGCGTGATGACACTCAGATTCGGCGGGGATGAAAGCTGATGCGGCCCTCGATGATTTCCGCCGCGCTGGTGGCAGCGTTGGTTGGCTACGGCTCGACCATCGCGCTGGTGCTGGCCGCGGCGCAAGCGGTTGGGGCCAATGCCGCACAGACGGCATCGTGGGTTGCAGCCGTCTGCTTCGGCAAGGCAATCGGCTCGCTGCTGCTTTCCACCTGGAAGAAGGTGCCGGTGGTGCTGGCCTGGTCCACCCCGGGCGCGGCGCTGATTGCAGCATCCACTGGCGTGAACATTCACGAAGCGGTTGGGGCGTTCATCCTGGCGGGTGCGCTGATCGCCATTACCGGCGCCCTGCCCCCAATCAACCGCGCGGTGTCGTCGATACCGTCAGGCATTGCGTCGGGCATGCTGGCGGGTGTGCTGCTGCCGTTCTGCATTGCGGTCGCCACCCATGCGGTGAACGACTGGCAACTGGTTCTGCCGTTGATCGCCGTGTTCCTGCTGGTGCGGCTGGTCAACCCGCTGTTTGCCGTGCTGGCGGCGCTGGGCGTGGGACTCGCGGTCGCTTTCACATGGGGCGGCGTACCCGCCCCGCAGTTCCGCTTCGATCCAACGCCGCTGGTTTTCATCATGCCCGAGTTCAGTCCGGCAGTGCTGATCGGTCTTGGCGTGCCGCTCTACTTCGTCACGATGGCGTCGCAGAACCTGCCCGGCTTCGCCGTATTGAGGGCCAAAGGCTATCATCCGCCGGTAACCGCAGCGCTCGGCGTGACCGGGATCGGTTCAGCCATCGCAGCGCTGTTCGGCTCACACACCTTCAACATGGCCGCCATTACCGCCGCCATCTGCCTCGGCGACGATGTTCATCCAGACAAGACGAAGCGTTGGCAGGTCGGCATTGCGTATGCCGGCGTGTGGATCATGCTGGGCCTGTTCGGGCCGCTGATCATCGCCAGCATCATCGCCATTCCGAAGTCGATCATCGCCACCGTCGCCGGCCTCGCCCTGATCGCGCCGCTGATGGGAGCGACCGCGCTGGCCTTCGAGCAGGCAGACACCCGGTTTGCAGCAGCAACGACGTTCATCGTGACCGCCTCCGGCATCGCGGCCTTCGGCATTGGCGCTGCGTTCTGGGGGCTGGTATCCGGTCTTGCGGTGTATGGCCTCGATTGGCTGAAGCGGCGCTGAGGCGGGGTTCAGGACCGGCCGAACAAGCGCTCGATATCGGACAGTTTGAGCTCCACCCAGGTCGGGCGGCCGTGATTGCACTGACCCGAGTGTGGCGTGGCTTCCATCTCCCGCAACAGCGCGTTCATCTCTTCCGGCTTGAGGCGGCGGCCCGAGCGCACCGAGCCGTGGCAGGCCATGGTCGCGAGCACGTGGTCGACCCGTTCCTCAACGCCGGTGGTCTGGTCGAGGGCGGCGAGGTCGTCGGCCAAGTCCTTCACCAGCTTCGCGATGTTGCCGCCCGCGATCAGCGACGGCACCTCGCGCACGGCAACGGAGGCGGGTCCAAACCCGTCCACTACCAAGCCGGCACGCGCGAGGTCTTCGGCCACGTCGAGGAGGCGCGCGGCTGACGCCTCGTCGAGGTCGACAACCTCGGGCACCAGCAGCGCCTGCGTGATCACGCCCTCGGCGGCGCGCTGGGCCTTCATCTTCTCGTAGACAAGGCGCTCGTGAGCGGCGTGCTGATCGACGATGACCACGCCATCGCGGGTCTGTGCGATGATGTAGTTCTCGTGCAGCTGCGTGCGGGCTGCACCCAGCGGCACGTCCACTTGTTCCGTTGGCGCAGGCTCGTATGAAGCGGCAGCCGATGGCGGCGCAAACGCCTCGAACGAGGCTTGCGTCTCGGCAAACCCCGGCCGTGGCGGCGCGGTCCAGTTGCGCGGCGGTGGGGCATAGCCTGACTGTGGCTCGGGCCGGAAGGCGGCGACCGTACCGGCGGCAACATTGGCGGGGCCTCGGTTACCGGCACCGGCAAGCGCCTGGCGGATCGAGCCGACGATCAGCCCGCGCACCAGCCCGGCGTCGCGGAAGCGCACTTCGGTCTTGGCCGGGTGCACGTTAACGTCCACTTCTTCCGGCGGCAGCGTGATGAACAGGGCAACGGCGGGGTGGCGGCCACGCATCATGAAATCCGCATAGGCACCGCGCAACGCGCCTGCAATGGCCTTGTCGCGCACCGGCCTGCCGTTGACGCAGACGAACTGCTGGTTGGCTTGCGCGCGGGTGTAGCTTGGCTGGCCAACAAGCCCGGAGAGCGACACCCCTTCGCGTTCCGCCTCCAGTGCGATGGAGTTGGCGGCAAATTCCTCGCCCAGCACGGCGCGGGCGCGGGTCAGACGGTCGCCACCACGCAGGCTGATCAGTTCGCGGCCCTCGGAAGCCAGGGTGAACCGCACCTGCGGATGAGCAAGCGACAGCCGGCGCAGCACATCGGCGGCTTCTGCCGTTTCGGCGCGTTCCGACTTGAGGAACTTGAGGCGCGCAGGCACGGCGAAGAACAGGTCGGACGCCTCGATGAGCGTACCGCGGGAATGGCTGGCCGGGCGCACCGGAGACTTGCGGCCACCCTCGACGCGAATCTCATGGGCTTCGCCACCGGTGGCCGGGCGCGACACGATCCTCAAACGCGAGACTGCGCCGATGGAGGGCAGCGCCTCGCCCCTGAAGCCCAGCGTACGGATGTTGACCAGATCGTCCTCGGCGAGTTTCGAGGTGGCGTGGCGCTCGACCGCAAGATCAAGTTCCGCAGCGCTCATGCCGCAGCCGTCATCGGCGACGCGGATGAGACTCCGGCCACCGCTCACCAGCGTGACGTCAATCGACGTGGCGCCGGCGTCGAGCGCGTTCTCGACCAGTTCCTTCACAACCGACGCTGGCCGCTCGATCACCTCGCCGGCGGCGATGCGGTTGATGGTGTTCTCTGACAGCTTGCGGATCATGGCTTCAAGAGTGCCGGGTAAGCCGGTGGACCGACTCAGGCCATCGCCGACAGGTAGTCGCGCGTTAGCACCTTGCCCTGTTCAACTGCCGGCTGGTCGAATGGATCGATGCCCATCATGAAGCCCGCCATGATGGTTTCAAGCATGAAGTGCATCATCAGCGCCCCGGTGGCGCGTTCATCCACCTTGTCCACAGCGAATACCCGCACAGGGCGGCCATTGCGCGCCAGTACCTCGGCAGCCGCAGTCTGCTGGCAGGCGGTGACGTCTCCCACCGTGCGCCCAGCGAGATAGGCGAGCTTCGGGTCGGACGACAGGCTTTCCGGCAAGCGTGGCCCCTGCCCTGCAGTGGCGGGCGAAATCAGGTTCACCAGGCGGCCGGCGGGACCGTCGATGAACAGTTGCATTTGCGAGTGCTGGTCCACGGGACCGGCCGTCGCCACGGGCTGCGAACCCAGCCCTTCCTTGCCGAGGCTTTCTGCCCATAGCTGCGCATACCACGCGGAGAACAGCCGCAACCGGTCGGCATAGGGCATCATCACCGATACGTTCATGCCGCGCGCTTCCTGCAGCGCCACGCACACGGCAGCACCCGTGACTGGCGCTGCGTCATCGCCCGCCAGCACGGCCCGCATGACCTCGCCCGCGCCTGCGCGAACGGCCTGTGCATCGAGCCCGGCCACCATCGCCGGCACGAGGCCGACATTGGACAGGACGGAAAAGCGGCCCCCGACTGCGGGGTCATGGTCCAGCAGCTTCAATCCGTGATCGCGGGCAAGCTTCAGCAACGGATTGGTGGCGGGGTCGCCCGGCTCGGTGAGCGCCGCAACATGCCGGGCAGGCTCAAGACCCGCATCGTCCAGCGCAGCAAGCAGGCATAGCGCCTGAACCATGGTCTCGGGCGTGCCGCCAGACTTCGAGACGATGAAGGCCCTGGTGGTCTTGAGCGGCAGCGCCGACAGGCCTTCGGCCATGGTGCGGGCATCCAGGTTGTCGAAGAAATGCAGCCGCGCCGGCAGAACCGCCTCGCAGGCGGGAACCCGGTAGCCAGCCAGCTGTGCCAGCGCCTGAGCTCCCAGCGAAGACCCGCCTGTGCCGAGAAATACAATGTCCGTTGCGCCGCACTTCAGGAATGCCACCACCCCTTCCGACGCCGCCATGTCCGCCTCAAGCTCCGGCAGCCGCAGCAGTGGAAGGGCATGGTCCTCGTACATCGCGCAGATGCGGGCGCGCGCCTCTCTCGCCCGCGCCATCACCTCGCCGAGCAAGGTCTGGCTCAGGCCGGCTGAGCCGACGCGGTCCTCCATGCAGCCGGAGACGTCTTGTGAGTAGGATGTAATTTCTGCCATCTGCACCCCCGCCAGCCCAGGTTCAGGAACGGCCCGCTGCTGGCGTGCGCCAAGTTAACAGATTCGGCCCGGCAGCCCCCCGCAGATTTGATCAACCGGGCGTTTCGCCGGTTTTCAGCGGAATGCCCTCAGGCCGTCCGACGATGGAGATGGTAAGAGCGTCCGGCTGGATCAGGCGCTTGGCAACCCCCTTTGCATCTTCGAGCGTCACGGCGTTCACGAGATCGTTGCGCTTATTGACGTAGTCGATACCCAGGTTTTCCTGCTGGATGGCCAACAGCTGCTGGGCAATCTTGCCGCTGGAGTCGTAACGCAGCGGATAGGAGCCGGTGATGTAGGTCTTGGCTTCGTCCAGTTCACCCTGGGTCGGGCCGTCCGTGGCCATCTTCGTCAGTTCGGCGCGCAAAACGTCCAGAGTCTCGCCAGCTCTGCTGTTCTGGGTGGATACCGAGCCGATGACGAGCCCGCCATTGTCCCAGGTTACGAGGCCGGTATAGATCCCATAGGTGAGCCCGCGCTTCTCGCGGATTTCCTCCATCAGCCGCGAACCGAACCCGCCATCGCCCAGCACAAAGTTCATCACGTAGGCTGCGATGAAGTCAGGATCGGAACGAAGTATTCCCGGCATCGCGAACGTCATCACCGATTGGGGAATATCCCGTTCGACAATGGTGATGGAGCCTTTTTCAGGCCACTGAACGTCAGGCACCGATACCGGCCCGGCGGATTCCGGCAGCCCGCCGAACACCTTGTCGAGCATCTTGCCGGCTTCTTCTTCGGAAATGTCCCCGACGATGCCGACAAGAAGCCTGTCGCGCGCAAAGGTGGATTTCCACGCATCGCGCAGGTCATCGGGCGTCATGGCATTGACGGTGTCCACGGTTCCCTTGCGGTCATTGGCATAAGGATGGCTCGCCAGCATGGTCTTGAGCAGCGCCTCGGAGGCTATGCGGCTGGGGTTCTCACTGTCAGACTTGATCCCTACGAGAATCTGGCCGCGCACCTTGTTCATGGGAACCGTGTCGAAGCGCGGTTCGGCAACGGCTTTGCGCAGCAGCTCGAAGGCCGCATCGCGGTTTTCGCTCAACGTCTGGAAAGAGCCTTCGAAATATTCCCGCTCGGCATCGAATGACATGCGGACCGCCAGCTCCGACATGCGCTCCTGGAACGCTTCGGATGGCAGGTCGCCCGCGCCCTCATCCAGCATTCCGGACAGGAAATAGGCGCGTCCTACCTTGTCAGCCGGATCATTGGCCGTGCCGCCCCTGAACGAGAAGTTCATGGCGATGATCGGAATGGTGCTGTCCGACACAATCCATGCCTTTATGCCGCCGGGAGACGTAATCTCCTTGATGTCGACGGCATGAGCGGCAACCGCCTGCATGAATGTGACGACCAGGGCGGCCAGTGCCAGTCTGAGTGCTTTCATCGTAGGCAGGTTCCAAAGTTGCTGTTGCATCAGCCGGCGTTTCAATTGCCGGCAGCGGCTGCCGCCGCCTTTTCAGGTGCTGGCACAAGCACGCCGGTTGCCGAGCGCTCTATGCGCACAAAGTTGCGAACCGCTTCGGACACCTGTTCGGGCGTCACCTGCTTGATACGGTCGGTCCAGCCAATCGTGTCCTCGACGCTGCGGCCGATGGCAAAGGCGGAGCCAAACACGAAGGCCAACTGGAACTGGCTGTCCAGCGCATAGATTGTGCTGGCGACAAGCTGGTTCCGCGACCGCTCGACAAGGGCGGGGTCAACGCCGTCCTGGGAAAGTTTCGCCAAGGCTGCGTCCAGTGCTTCTTCCACTTTGGTGACGTCGGCGCCAGACGCCGGCGTGACGGAGATGCCCAGTTCGCCGTGATCCAGCGCATCCCCCTGGTACCAGCTCGAAACGCTCGAGGCCAGGCCCTGACGGGTTACCAGTTCGCGATACAGGTAGGACGTGGAGCCTGAACCGATGGCAATGCCGGCAATGTCGAGAGCCTCGCTGACGCCGGGTTCGGCAGTGTTGACGCCCGGCACCACGTACTTGCGCAGCAGCTCCGGAGCGGCAGTGCGCGGGTCCGACATCTCGACGCGCTTGGCGGCAATGAACGACGGCTCCATCGTGCGCTTGCGCACGGGGACAGGCGCGGTGTTGGGCAGGACACCGTAGTATTTCTTCGCCAGCTCATGAACCTTTTCCGGCTCCACGTCGCCAACCACCACCAGGGCGGCGTTGGCTGGAGTGTAGTACTTCGCATAAAACGCCTTTGCATCGTCGGCGGTCAGCGCTTCGACCTCGGACATCCATCCGATGACCGGCCGGCCATAGGGATGGGCCGTGTACAGCGCGGCATTGAGCTGTTCGCCCAGCAGCGCCGAAGGGTTGTTGTCGGTGCGGGTGCGGCGCTCTTCCTTGACCACCTCGAGCTCGGTCTTGACGTCCTGGTCGTTGAAGATGGTGTTGGCCATGCGGTCCGTGCCGAGGTCCATGACCAGTTCAAGCCGGTCGGCCGCTATGCGCTCGTAATAGGCAGTGTAATCATAGCTGGTGAAGGCGTTGTCCTCACCGCCATTGCGGCGGATTATGCGCGAAAACTCGCCGGGCTTCAGCCGCTTGGTCCCCTTGAACAGCAGGTGCTCGAGATAGTGGGCAATGCCCGACTTGCCGAGTTCCTCGTCCGCCGAACCGACCCGGTACCATACCATGTGGGTCACGACCGGCGCGCGCCGGTCCGGGATCACGATCACCTTCATGCCGTTGTCGAGGGTGTACTCGCTGACCTTCACGTCCAGCGCGTGTGCAGGCATGGCAATTGCCGCAACCAGCGACAGGGCAGCAAGCACTGTGAACACAGCCTGCCTCAGCGTTTTGGAATGCGACATGCGGGAGGTGCTGATTTTCAAGACGGGCTTTCTCCTGTGGAAACGCACATGCATGACCTGCTCAGGCCAAAATGCGAATATTCGGCGCAGGTTGCAACAGACGTAGCCGGACAATGCACGACTGGCCGGAGAATCGCCACTGAACTATTGGTAAGATCCCTGGAAAGTGATGCAACGGCAACCGGCAGATGCTCACTGGCGCAACGTCAGTTGCCCGACCACAATTCGCCCATGTTGAAGATGGTGCCGTAGTTCGGGTTCTGCGCACGCTTCTTCTCGAGAGCCTTTTCGCGCATTTCGCTGTCCAGGTCCGCCTGCTTCTTGCGGGTGCCGTCGGCGTTATACGGATTTACGCCGTTATCATAATAAATCTTGTCCTGCGGACTGACGTTCGGCTGCGGCGCGATCGGCTGCTGATAGGCCTGCTGCTGTGGCGCAGGTGCGGGTGCGGGCACCGTGTTCTGCCACGCCGGTTGCTGCTGCTGGGCAGCAGGCGGCTGATATACCGGCTGAGGCGGCGGCGGGGCTTGGTAGGCGGTCGCGCGCTGACCCTGCTCTACCTGCAGGCCATTGCTCGAACCATAGGCGGGTGCGGCTGCTGCGCCGGGCTGGCGAAGGGCCATGTCCGGCGGCATCGACAGTGGCTGGTTCGTGGTCACGAGGGACTCGTTGGGCGCATCCCCCTTGCCGGCGTTGAACGTGTCCATGACGCTGGTCTCGGAGCACGCAGCCAGAAACGGCAGGGCAAGGACGGCAATGGCTGCCCTCGATTTGCGGTTGACCCTCATCACAACTCCAATCGTCACGTTTGTCCGGGGCCGGGCCGGACGCCCCCCCCGACGAGACTACGCTTGCCACCGTTTTGGGGCAAAACCAAGGCTCGCAGAATGCACAGTTTGTCACGTGTCCTCCTGCTCGCCACGACCAAAGAATGAGTCATACATTAGCACGGCTACCCCGGCAACGATGGCGACATCTGCAATGTTGAACACGTACCAGCTGAAGGAACCGGCATAGAGGTGGAAGAAATCGGCCACGGCGCCATGAACCACACGGTCGGTGGCGTTGGCCAGGGCACCGCCAATCACGAGCCCGATGGCAGCAGCCAGAAGCGGCCTGACCTGCCCTGCCAGCCAGATCACCAGCACGACCGCTACAGCCAGTGACAGGATGATGAGCGTCCAGCGCACGAATTGGGAATGCGACGCGAACCAGCCGTAAGAGATGCCGTAGTTCCAGACCATGACGAGGTCGAAACCTGGCACGACATTGACCGGCTGTCGCTCAAGGATGCCGAAAGGACCCAGCATGTACCATTTGTGCAGCTGGTCGATGACGTAGGTCATCACCGCCATGGCAATGCCGACAGCGGATACGGGGCCCCACCAGCGCAACGGTCCAGCCATCAGACGGTAACGCCCAGCCTTGCCCACTCGCGCAGCGCATCAGCATCGCGCGGCGTCACGTCGGGGTATTCAGGGTCGGAGCCGACGTCCGGCGACACCTTCCAGGAGCGGGCGCACTTGGTGCCCTGAGCCTTCGCTGGCACGACCGCAACGCCGCGCACCTCGTCCATGCGCCAGGCGCCATCGGGAGCCGCACCGTGGATCACCTTGGCATCCGAGGTAATGCAGATCACGGCCATGTCGATGCCGTGCAGCGCGTGCAGCAGTTCCTCGTCGACGAGGTAGATCTCCGGCGCCGATTCGAGCGAGGAGCCGATGCGCTTTTCGCGCCGTTCGACTTCCAGTGCGCCGGTGACGACGGAACGAACCTTCATCACCTTCGCCCAGGTGGCTTCCAGTGCTTCATTGCGCCAGTGCTCGCCCACGTCCGGGAACTGCTCGGTATGGACGCAGGCGTCAGGATCGTGCCGCTCCATCCACGCTTCGTCGCAGGTGAAGGCGAGAATCGGCGCAAGCCACGTCACCACGCAGTTGAAGATGCGGTCGATGACGGTCAGCGCGGCGCGGCGGCGGAGGCTGGAGGGCGCGTCACAATAAAGCGCGTCCTTGCGGACGTCGAAATAGAATGACGACAGCTCGATGTTCATGAAGTTGCCAAGCGCCGAGTAGATTCGGCGGAAATCGAACTCGTCATAGGACTTGCGCACAATGCCATCGAGGCGGGCAAGGTGGCTGAGCATGAGGCGTTCAAGCTCGGGCATGTCCTTGTCTTCGACAGCGTCTTCCGGCTTGAAATGCGCCAGCGAGCCCAGCATCCAGCGGATGGTGTTGCGCAGCTTGCGGTAGGCATCGACGTTGGACTTCAGGATTTCCGGACCGATGCGCTGGTCTTCGGCATAGTCGCAGCTTGCCACCCACAGGCGCAGGATGTCGGCGCCGAACTGCTTGATGACGTCCTGCGGCACGGTCACGTTGCCGAGCGACTTGGACATCTTACGGCCCTGCTCGTCCATGGTGAAGCCATGGGTGAGCACCGCGTCATAGGGCGCGCGGCCACGGGTGCCGCAAGATTCAAGCAGCGAGGAGTGGAACCAGCCGCGATGCTGGTCGGAGCCTTCGAGATAGAGGTCGGCGGGCCACTTCAGGTCGTCGCGGTGTTCCAGGCAGAACGCGTGGGTGGAGCCTGAATCGAACCAGACGTCGAGAATGTCGCGCACTTGCGTCCATTCACTGGTGGAGTAGTCGGACCCGAGGAAGCGCTCTGCCGCACCGTCGGCAAACCAGGCGTCGGCGCCTTCTTCCATGAAGGCGTCGAAGATGCGTTTGTTGACGGTCTCGTCCTTCAACACCTCGCCCTTGTCGTTGACGAACACGGCGATGGGCACGCCCCAGGCGCGCTGGCGGGACAGCACCCAGTCGGGCCGGTCCTCGATCATGCCGCGCAGGCGGTTCTGGCCGGCCTTCGGCACGAAGCGGGTCTCGTCGATTGCCTTCAATGAACGCGCGCGCAGCGTGTCGCCCTCGCCCTGTATGTCGCGGTCCATGTAGACGAACCATTGCGGCGTGTTGCGGAAGATCACCGGCTTCTTGGAGCGCCAGGAGTGCGGATAGGTGTGCTTGAGGCGGCCGCGGGCGAACAGCATGTCCGCCTCGATCAGCGCCTTGATGACGGCGTCGTTGGCGTTGCCCCTCTCGCCCTTGTCGGTGATGACCTGCTTGCCTTCGAAGCCCGGTGCGTCTGCCGTGAAGCGGCCATCAGCCCCGACGGTGAACGGGATGGCGGTGTCGATGCCGCGCGCTTCGAGGTCGCGGGCGCAATCCATCCAAATGTCGAAGTCCTCGCGGCCATGACCCGGCGCGGTGTGCACAAAACCGGTACCGGCATCGTCAGTGACGTGGTCTCCGTCCAGCAGCGGCACGTCGAAGTCGTATCCCTTGCCGCGCAGGGGATGGGCGCAGACGATCGAAGCAAGCTCATCGGCCGTGACGTCGCCAAGACGCTTGTAATGCAGCTTCGCCTTGGCAAATGACTCCTCGGCAAGCTTGTCCGCAAAAATCAGCTTTTCGCCGGGCTTGGGTCCAAAGTCATTCTCAGCCGCAGTGACTTCATAGAGACCATAGCTGATGCGGTTGGAATAGCTGATTGCGCGGTTACCCGGCATGGTCCATGGGGTGGTCGTCCAAATGACGACAAAAGCTTCTTCCCTCACCAACCTTGGAGCAACTTCGTCTGCGGATGGTGCAGTTCCGTCCCGGCGATAGTCTTGGGTTACTCCGCGCACCACCGGGAACTTCACCCATACGGTGTCCGACTGGTAGTCGTGATACTCGACCTCAGCCTCGGCCAGCGCGGTGCGTTCCACCACCGACCACATCACCGGCTTGGAGCCGCGATAGAGCTGGCCGGACATGGCGAACTTCATCAGTTCTTCGGCGATGCGGGCCTCGGCGTCGAAACTCATGGTCAGGTAGGGCGTCTTGAAGTCGCCGACTACGCCAAGGCGCTTGAACTCTTCCGTCTGCACGCCGATCCAGTGACGGGCAAACTGGCGGCATTCCTCGCGGAACTCGTTGACCGGCAACTCGTCCTTGTCCTTGCCTTTCGCCCGGTACTGCTCCTCGATCTTCCATTCGATCGGCAGGCCGTGGCAGTCCCAGCCCGGCACGTAATTCGAGTCAAACCCACGCATCTGGAACGAGCGGGTGATCAGGTCCTTGAGGATCTTGTTGAGCGCGTGGCCGATGTGGATGTTGCCGTTGGCGTAAGGAGGGCCGTCGTGCAGCACGTATTTCGGCCGGCCCTTCGACTGGTCGCGCAGCGTCCTGTAGAGGTCCATCTCTTCCCAGCGCGCAAGAATCTCCGGCTCCTTCTGGGGAAGGCCGGCGCGCATGGGAAAATCGGTCTTGGGCAGGAACAGCGTGGAGGAGTAGTCGCGTTCCGTCTTGGTGTCGCTCATCGGATCAAATCATCGGCTCATTGAAGGATGGAGCGCCTTCTAACAGTGTTTGTGCGGGGATGGAAGCATGGCTTGGTGACAAGGGCGCACAAGCTGCTAATCTGCCGCGCGAAACCTCATTTCAGGAAGGCAACAGATGAGCGATTTACAGACAGTTCCCGCCCGCCGCGGCAAGGCAGTGCGGGTGAAGAAGGGCCAGTCCATCAAGATCATCAACACGCATGGTACCCAGGTCGTCGACTTCTGGGCGTTCGTGGACGGGCAGCTGACCGAGTACACCGGCATGGACCAATCCCGCGCCACCTGGACGCGGCTGTTCCCGAAGACCGGGGACGCGCTTTATTCCAACCGGCGCCGCCCGCTGATGACGCTGGTTGAGGACACCTCACCCGGCCGGCACGACACGCTGATGGCGCCTTGCGACAACGAGCGCTACGGCCTGCTCGGGTGGACCGAGTATCACGACAACTGCAAGGACAACATGCACGGCGCGCTGGCCGAACTGGGCCTCTACGTGCCGTACACGCCGGCCTCCATCAACCTGTTCATGAACATCCCCTGGCAGGAGGACGGCACGCTGTCGTTCGATCCGGCCCTGTCGAAGAAGGGCGACTATGTGATTCTGCGCGCGGAGCTGGACGTGATCGCCGTCATGTCGTGCTGCCCGCAGGACATTCTCGCCATCAACTCGCAAAAGCCGGTGGAGGCGCATTTCGAGGTCTTGAACCAGTAGCACTAGCAGGAGCAAGCCAGATGAGCGGCAGACTTGCGGAACACGTCTACCAGAAGACAATCCAGATGTTCGGG